>NZ_JACBXA010000023.1 GCF_013870515.1 Streptomyces albidus (ex Kaewkla and Franco 2022)
ACGCCCGCGGGGAGGCGCGCAGCGGCGGGCTCCTCATGGCCACCGAGGACATCAAGCCGAGCCCGAACACGGTGCTCAGCAAGGACGCCAACACCGAGTACCACGGCAGTGACCTGTTCGGGCGGCTGTTGAAGCCAGACGGTTCCAGCCCCACCGTGCCGCCCGGCGTGCGGGCGATACCGGCCCCGGGAGAGATGGTCGTCTCGCCGGCGCTGAAGGACCTGCTGGAGTCCCCGGAGGGCGAGCACCTCAAGGAGCGGCTCGACGGCAGGGTCGTCGGAACAATCGGCGACGCAGGCCTGCTGGGGCCGAGGGAACTGGCCTTCTACAAGGGCGCGGACGAACTCACCGTCAAGACGGACGCCCAGCGGCTCAGCAGGTTCGGCGGTCCTCAGGACGAGGACCCGATGGACCCGGTACTGCTGCTGCTGGTCGTGGTCGCCTGCGCGGTGCTGGTGATGCCGGTGGCCATCTTCATCGCCACGGCCGTGCGCTTCGGCGGCGAACAGCGCGACACCAGGCTCGCCGCTCTGCGGCTCGTGGGCGCCGACGCGGCGATGGCCCGGCGGATGGCTGCGGGGGAGTCGCTGGTGGGCGCCCTGCTCGGACTGCTGCTCGGCGGCTGGTTCTTCCTGCTGGGGCGCGTCTTCATCGGCAGGGTCGAGCTGTTCGGCATGAGCGTCTTCCCCGCCGACGTCTCACCCGGACTCGGCCTCGGTCTGCTGATCGTCGTCAGCGTCCCGCTGACGGCCGTGGCCGTCACCATCTTCGCGCTGCGCGGCGTCGCCATCGAGCCGCTGGGCCTTGTGCGCAAAGCCGAACAGCGGCCCAGGCGGCTGTGGTGGCGGCTGCTGCCGCCCGCCGCAGGTGCGGCGCTGCTCGCTCCGCTCGCGGGTTCGGTGGCCGGGGAGACCCCCGCCGTCAACGAGGTGCAGATCACCAGTGCGGTCGTGCTGCTCCTCGGCGGCATCGCGCTGCTGCTGCCGTGGCTGGTGGAGCGGATCGTGAGCCGGCTGCGCGGCGGACCCGTCTCGTGGCAGCTCGCCACCCGGCGACTCCAGCTCAGCAGCGGCAACGCCAGCCGTGCGGTCAGCGGCATCACCATCGCGGTGGCCGGGGCGATCGCGCTGCAGATGCTGTTCGCCGCCGCGGAGAAGGACCAGGCGGGGCTCCTCCTGGCGGAGAGGGGAGACAGGTCCACGACCAGCGTGTACGGGGGTCACGCGACGCTCGCCGGGGCGGAGGCGCTGACGGAGAGGCTCAAGCGGACGCAGGGCGTACACGACGCGGCGGGCCATCTGCAGACGTGGGCGATGCCCAAGGGCTCCGACGAAGAGGTCTCCATCACGGTCGGGAGCTGCGCCACACTGCGCGACGTGGCCCACCTCGGCGACTGCCGCGACGGAGACGCCTTCCTGGCCCGGCCCGAGAAGGGGGAGAGCGCCAACCCCGAGCCCGGAACGAGCCTGATCCTCGGTGAAGAGTCCGAAGAGGGCGGGTCCTCCTGGCGGCTGCCCGGCTCGGCCCGTACGGTCACGGGCGTCCGGGGGCCCGAGGGCGGCAGGATGGAAGGCATCCTGGCGACACCCTCCGCGCTTCCCGCGCAGCAGCTGCAGGACGCCATGTACCAGGGCTGGGTCGCCACCGACCGGTCCGAGGCGGTGATGGAGAACCTTCGCACGGTCGTCTTCCACGTCGACCCCTCCTACTCCCTCTTCGAGACCGGCAGCGGGGACGCGATGAAGGAGCTCGTGACCGTACGGCGCGCGGTGCTCGCGGCGGCGGTGGCGGTGCTGCTGCTGATCGGGGCCAGCATGATCGTCTCGATGCTGGAACAGCTGAGGGAGCGCAAGCGGCAGTTGTCGGTCCTGGTGGCCTTCGGAACCAAGCGCTCGACTCTGGGCGTCTCGGTGTTGTGGCAGACCGCTGTGCCGGTCGTGCTGGGAATCGGGCTGGCGACGGTCTTCGGGCTGGGCCTGGGCTGGGGGCTGCTGCGCCTGCTGGACGCTCCGACCACGGAGTGGCTGGCCTTCCTGCCGGTGGCAGGTGCGGGCGCCGCGGTCATCGCTCTGGTGACGTTCGTCAGCCTCCCGTTCTTGTGGCGGATGATGCGGCCCGACGGGCTGCGTACGGAGTGAATCGCTGACTCCGTAGCGGGGTCATCCACCGTCTCGCGGTTCCGGCCAGGCCCCCATGCTGGCCGGAACCGCGTTTTCGCGTTAAAGTGATATCACTTTGCTAGACAGTGATTGCGCCAACGGAGCGCGCCGGGCACCGAGCGGCCGCTCCGGAAACCGATCGAGAGACGGGGGACCCTGATGTCCGCTCAAAAGCCGAGCACGACCGAAATCGACGATGTACCAGACATGCCCGCACCGGAGGTGCGGGAGGTCGCCGCGCACAGCATTCCCGGCGGCCTCGCACTGCTGCTGGGGCTCGTCGGCGTCCTGATCGGCGTCGGGGGGATAGTGCTGGGTGGAGGGCTCGCCTCCGACGGAGACGCCGGAGTGGGTGCGACCTTGCTCGTCTTCGGCATCCTGCTGCTGATCGGCTCCATCTTCGCGATGTGCGGCCTGAACATGGTCGCGCCCGGTGAGGCTCGCGTCGTCCAGCTCTTCGGGCGCTACACGGGCACGATCCGTACGGACGGTCTGCGCTGGGTCAACCCGCTCACCAGCCGGGCGAAGATCTCCACGCGCGTGCGCAACCACGAGACCCCCGTCCTCAAGGTGAACGACGCCTACGGCAATCCGATCGAGCTCGCCGCCGTCGTGGTCTGGCAGGTGGCGGACACGGCGCAGGCGAAGTTCTCCGTGGACGACTTCATCGAGTTCGTGGCGACCCAGACGGAGGCCGCCGTCCGCCACATCGCCATCGAGTACCCGTACGACGCGCACGACGAGGACGGTCTCTCCCTGCGCGGAAACGCCGAGGAGATCACGGAGAAGCTCGCCGCCGAGCTGACCCTGCGAGTCAGTGCGGCCGGCGTGAAGATCATCGAGTCGCGCTTCACGCACCTCGCCTACGCGCCCGAGATCGCCTCCGCCATGCTCCAGCGGCAGCAGGCGGGCGCCGTGGTCGCCGCGCGCAAGACGATCGTCGAGGGTGCGTGCGGCATGGTCGAGGACGCCATCACCCGCATCGCCGCACAGGACTTCGTCGAGCTGGACGAGGAGCGCAGGGCGAACATGGTCAGCAACCTGCTGGTCGTGCTCTGCGGTGACCGCTCGCCGCAGCCGGTGATGAACACGGGGACGCTCTACCAGTGACGGACCCTCCCGAACGTGCGGCGTCCGCGGAGCCGGCCGGACCGGAGCAGCCCGAAGAGGGCGCGACGGGCACCGGTTCCGCGGACCCGCCGCGTGAGAGCGCCGGGAGACGGCCGCAGCGGCAGCGCAAGCAGCTGCTGCTGCGGCTCGACCCGGCGATACACGACGCGCTCGCCCGCTGGGCGGCCGACGAACTGCGTTCCACCAACGCCCAGATCGACTACCTGCTGCGCAAGGCTCTCGCCGACGCGCGACGACTGCCCGGCAACGCCCGTCCGCACCCACGCAGAGGCCGTCCGCCCCGCGAGGAGTGACAGCGGGCGCCCCGAGAGGTGACGGGCATCCCGCGAGGAGGCCCCGGCAGCCCGTGCTCGGTCCGCCGAACGGATCATCCACGTGGCCGCGACCCCGCACCCGCGCCGATACTGCCTCTGAGGAGGTCGTCTGCCTGCCGGCGCCGGTAGCACCGAACCGACGCACGAGGCGGGATCACCGGTCAGTCCTCATGCCGATGGAAAGGCGCGGAGCGTGGCTGACAACCGTGACTGGATGAGTGACCTTCTGGAAGCCGTGCAGGCGGCGCCCCCGGTGAAGTCCGTCGCAGTGATGGCACGGATCCTCCAGGAGGAGTTCTCCGCCGTGGAGGTCTCCTTCTTGATCACGGACCTCGGCGGCAGCGCCGTCGTGCGTCTGACGGGTTCCGACGACGAGGAAGTCACCAGCGAGCCGAAACGGCTCCCCCTCGCCGGCACCGTCTACGAGCGGGTGATCCGCTCCCAGCAGCTGTGGGTCGACAGCTGCGAGCCGGTGGGGGACGCCGACGGCACGCGTCGCGCTCACGTCATCGCGCCGGTGTCGGACCGCGGGGACGCGATCGGCCTGCTCGAACTGACGCTGCCGACCCCGCCCGACCGCCGGCTGCTGCAACGCATCACCGCCGCGGCACACGCCATGGCCTACGTGGTGGTCGTCAACAGGCGCTTCACCGATCTGTACGAATGGGGCCGGCGGACCACGCGGATGTCCTTGGCCTCCGAGATCCAGCACCGCCTTCTGCCCGAGTCCTTCACGTGCGACGCCGGTCCCTTCATCGTGGCCGGGTCGCTGGAGCCGGCCGCCAGCATCGGCGGGGACACCTTCGACTACGCCCTCAACCGCCGCGGCCTCCACCTGTCCCTCACCGACGCCATGGGCCACGACGTGCGTGCCGCGCAGCTGGCCACCGTCGTCGTCAGCGCCCTGCGCAACGCCCGCCGGGCGGGGCTCGGTCTCGTGGCTCAGGCCGAGGCCGCCAACATCGCCGTCGCCGAGCATGCAGTACGCGAGCACCACGCGGTCCTGGAGGAGTCCGCCCGGGTGCACAACGCCCTCGCGGAGCACGGCGCCCAGGCCATGGCCACCGGACAGCTCCTGTGGGTCTCCTTCGAGACGGGACATGCGGTCTTCGTGAACGCCGGGCACGTCTGGCCCTTGCTGCTGCGCCAGGGGAGCGTCGAGGAGATCACCCCCATCGTCGACCTGCCGTTCGGCGTCGACACCCGGCACTCGTACCACCTGCAGACCCTGGACCTGCGCCCCGGCGACCGTCTCGTCCTGATCACCGACGGCATGCTCGAACCCAACGGCGACAGCCGGCGCCTTCGTGAGCTGATCAAGGAGACGGCCGCCCAGCATCCGCGGGACGCGGTGCGCGCGTTCACCAGGTTCGTACTGTCGGCGACCGACCACGACCCCCGCGACGACGCCACAGTGCTGTGCCTGGAGTGGTCCGGCGTGGCCTGGTCCAGCAGCAACCGGTGAGCGGGGGCGGGATCAGCAGACGGCGCCGGGCCGCCCCGCCGTCGCCCTGAGCAGCTCCCGCAGCAGTTCGAAGTCGATGGTGTCGGGCTTGCGGAAGCGCAGGCAGCCCTTGCCCATGTTCTGTCCGGCCAGCTGCTCGGTGAACGCCTCCCGGACGTCGGTGCGCATCAGATAGAAGGAGATGTACTGCTTCTGGCTCGCGAACGCGATCTCCGCGACGCCGTTCCGTTCGTAGGCGGGCATGCCGTATGCCATCACCTCGTCGAAGCCCGGCAGTTCGGCCCGGCAAAGTGCGCGCAGCCTGATCAGGGCGTCCTTGCGCGCCGCGGGCACCTCGGTCAGATAGCCGTCCACGTCATTTGCCGCACTCTGCACCATTCCGTGAAGTTATGCGCGTACGAGGCTCCGAACAAGGCTTTGAGCAGCGGCAGCTGTCGGGGCCGGTGGGAGACGGGGTCCGCCGCGGGCGACCGGACCAGGGGCAGGGACAGCCTCACGAAAGGCGGAAACGACCTTTCCGGGAACCGGCGGCAGGTACGAACGTCGAGCACCGGCGCACGACCTGCCGCCGTCCTCACCCCGCCGGAAACTCCGCCTCGGAGGCGGGCACGAGGTTGCCCACTCCAGGGCCTGCCGCATCCACAGGGCCGTCGGTGTCGACCTTGACGCCCGAAGTGGTCGTCAGCCGCGGACGACCACGGCCCCGCGTTCGGTGACCCGCTGCTCCCGGGACCTGGTGAGCAATGCCGTGGGGCCTGCACTTCGCTCGCGCCCTGCCGAACTCGCCTAGCAGCAGGGCCACTTGACGGTCGGCTCCTACCCGGGGGTCCGACCGTGAACGCCGTTTCGCAGAAAAGTGCGCTTCCTCGCGATAAGGCCGTAGCACATGACGTGAGCTGTCGTCAGAGCAGTTGGACAAGCCTCTCGCAACCCCTGTTTCAGACACCCGCGCGGAGTAGATTGGCTCCGAATCCGGTCGACTTCGATCTCTGGTGGATCGCTGAGCCCGGGTCCGTCCCGCGCCGGAAGGACCGACGGCAGGTCAGGTGGCACACACATGCCGTACCGCTGCGGGCCGGGAAGTGGACTGTCACTGCTGCGAGTTCGATCCCGACGATCTGTCGGGCTCACGCTGCTGCGGTGACACGGCGCCACTGCCAGGCGATCCGGGGGCCGTTCGGCGACGAACGACCTCAGGCAGGTCTCTGCAGTATCGATCCATCACGGGGGTGATGACGGGTGACGAAGCCGAGCATCCGCGGGAGGGCGCGTCGCGCCGACTCGCGCTGCCGTCCCGGCCTGCTGCTGCGCGGCACCCGCCGTGGCCCCGGTGAAGCCCGGGCGCGGAAGCACCTGCAGAGGCACTCGGAGCCTCGATCCGCAACCGTCATGCGCGAGTTCGCATTGCCGTCGGCCGTTCCGGGACAAGGGTCGCCCTTGGAACGCGGAGAACGGACGGCGCCGAACGGTAGGGGGAAAGAGTGAGTGACGACGTTCAGCTGGTGCGGGAGAGCTTCGACCGGATCCGCAGACGCGCCGATCATGTGGTCCGGTACTTCTACGCCCACCTGTTCTTCCACTGCCCGGAGTCGCGGCAACTCTTCCCGGAGGACATGAGCGAGCAATTCGACCGTCTCTTCGGCGCGTTGGGGCACATAGTCAGCCAGCTGGACGATCCCGACCTGCCCGCGTTCCTGACCCGGCTGGGGCGGGACCACCGCAAGTTCGGAATCGCGCGGCACCAGTACGAAGCGGTGGGGCGCAGCCTCCTCGCCGCGGTGCGCTTCGGCAGTGGCAGCGCATGGGACAGCGCTACGGAAGCGGCCTGGTGTGCGGCGTACGAGGCAGCGGCGAAGGCCATGCTGCACGGTGCGGAGGAAGCAGAGGCGCGGTACGAGCCGGCGTGGTGGGACGCTTCGGTCGTCGGCCACCGGCTGCACGAGGGGCACACGGCCGTGTTGAAGGTCCGCACGGACGAGCCCTATCCGTACCGGGCAGGACAGTACGCCACGGTGCACAGCCCTCAACTCCCCGGCGTGTGGCGGCCCTACTCCCTCGCCTCGGCACCGGCTCCCGGCGCACCGCTGGAGTTTCATGTGGCACGGGCCGACGGAGGGAAGCTCAGCTCCCTGCTGTGCGACCGCACGGCCCCCGGGGACAAGCTGCAGCTCGGACCTGCCTCTGGAGCGGTGACCATGGGGGAGGTGCCGCAGGGGCAAGGGGTCACGCTCGTCGCGGCGGGCAGCGGCTGGGCCCAGATGAAGGCCATTCTGGAATCGCTCGTGGACCGTGAGCCGCGACCGGGTACGCGGGTGTACTTCGTCGCCAGGAGCCGGCGGCACTTCTACGACATCGAGGCGATGACCTCGTTCGCCGACCGGTATCCGGACCTGGAGGTCTCCTGGTGGTGTCCGGAATGGGGCGAGCAGCCGGGGAAGACCGAACAGCGCCTGCGGTCCGCCCTGGCCGTCCGTGACGACTGGGGCAGCCAGCAGGTCCGTATCAGCGGGCCGGCGCCCTTCGTGAAGCGACTCCGCGATCTCTTCTTCGAACTCGGCGTCGCCCGCGACCGCGTCATGCACGACCCGCTGCCTCCGAACGCGGCGCAGAGGAAACGGCACATCACCCCCGCCGAGCATTTCCTCGCCCCCCGGCCCGTTCCCTGGATCGATCCCACCGAGCGCGGCACGTCCACCGACGTCGAGACCGAGGTCCCGTACTTCCCAGCCGACTAGGGGGTGTCCGCAAGGTAGCGTCGTCCACCTCCCAGGCGGGGCTTTGCTTACACGCCCCAGGGTGAACTCGTACGGCGTCTGACGGGGGGGGGCACCTGTCAACGCCGGTGTGTCAGGAGGGCGTCAGGCAGAAGGGGTGGCCGGCCGGATCCAGGAGTACCCGCCAGCGTCCGTCGCCGGGCTGATGGTCCGGTTCGGCCGCGCCGAGTTCCAGGGCCAGCTCTTCCATCGCATCGAGGTCGTCAGCGCGGAAGTCCAGGTGGAACTGTTGTGGCACGTCCTGGCCCGGCCACTGCGGAGCCCGGTATCCGTCGACCTTCTGGAACCCCAGATCACAGCCGGAGTCGTCCGTCAGAGCGGCGAACTCGTCCGTACTGAAGAGTTCGCGCATCCCGGTCAGTGCACCGTAGAAGCCTGCCAGCGTCCGCGGGTCGGCACAGTCCAGAGTCACCCCTCGCAGTACAGCGCCTGGCACCATTCGCTCCTTCGCGTCCGCGTGTCTGTCTCCGTGAGCAGCCGCTGCACGCGATCACCGGCCGCAGCCACACCGTACTCGCCACATCCACCGCTGAAGTAGCGGTTTATCCCTGCCTCAGAGCAACGGGTGGTTGTGACCGGCGCTTTCGATACACGCCCCAGGACGTGTCCGCAGAGCAGTGTCATCCGCCTCACGCCCGGGCGGGGCCTTGCCGAATCCCTCCCGGGACGATGACGGGGGGCTGAGCGGGGCGCACATGAAGGCGCCGGGACGGAGTCCTGCCGAGGGTCGGGAAAGAAGGGGGTTTGGCCCTCGCCGGCCGGGACAAACGAAGGCTCAGTGCTTCGGAATGCAGGCACAACCGCGGGAGTCCGCCGGGCGTTGCGCCCGACATCCCAAGGCTGTGCCGAGTCTCCCGCGAGTGTCCGATCCACTTGTTCCGCGGGAGGGAAGCAGTCTCATGAGCGTCACCCCACTCCGTTCTGAAAGCCGTCGTCGTCACCAAGACGCGCCGGACACCGCCGCCGACTTCGAGCGGCTCGCCGCGCTGCCGGCAGGGCCGGAAGCGGAGGAGCTGCAGGAGAAGCTGGTCGCGGCTTGGCTGCCGATGGCGAAGCGCCTCGCCCGCAAGTTCCGCAACCGGGGTGAGCCTGTGGAGGACCTGGAACAGGTGGCCGCGCTGGGCCTGTTCAAGGCGGTCGGCCGCTTCGACCCGGCGGAGGGCTCCGCGTTCGAGAGCTACGCGATTCCGACGATCACCGGAGAACTCAAGCGTCATTTCCGAGATCACACGTGGGACGTCCACGTGCCCCGACGCGTCCAGAATCTGCGCAACCGCGTGCGCGAATGCATCAAGACGCTCAGCGCGGAAGGCAGTTCCCCGACAGTGGCTCGTATCGCGGAGCACTCCGGACTGTGCGAGGAAGATGTGCAGCTCGGAATGGAGGCCCTGGGAAGCTACAAGTCCCTCTCGCTGGACGCCCCCAGGGGCGAGGGCGAGGACGACTACTCGCTGCTGAACTACCTGGGGCAGACCGAACCGGGCTTCGACCTCGCTCTCTCCCGCGAGGCCGTGAAGCCGTACCTGAAGCGCCTGCCCGAGCGGGAACGCGAGATTCTCTATCTGCGCTTCTTCCGCGGCCGGACCCAGAGTCACATCGCGCAGCAGTTCGGCTGCTCGCAGATGCACATCTCCCGCCTGATCTCCCGCACTTGTGAACGGCTGCGCCGCCAGGTCGAGGATGACGCCGAGTACGAGATGCCCGCGGCCGCCGCGGCCTGAATCTGTCTGCCCCAGGCTCACCACGGCCCGGGTCTGGGGCAGACGCCCAACCTCTCGCCGCACCCGGCGGGCTCTTCTCCGGAGCACTCGACCCGCCCCGGGGCTCGCAGGCCGGGGGAGGGTGACCACCGGCGGGCCCGGCTAGCTCCAGACCTCGGGGCCGCCACCCCGCCACTCGATCAGCTCAGGGTCGTCCAGGCGTACGGAGCCGGCGTCCAGACCGGAACGGCGAAGGAACTCGGCGAACTCCCGCAGGTCGTGCGCGAGCCCGAGGATCCGTCCGTTCGTGGTCACGCGGCGCCCGCCGGACGGTGACGGCGGATGCACGACGATCGGCGCTGCCATACGACCAGAGTGCGCCCGGGCGGCGTCACGTGCATGCCGGAACTACTCCACGAGGGACCGGGCCGCGCCGAGTGCCAGATGCCACGGGTACGCCTTCCGGTCGCCCTCGCCGGGAGGATGGGGCTGGAAGCCGCCCTCTCCGAAGAGGACCCGCGCCCCGGAAGCCCTCAGGATCTCGATGCTGCGGCCGAACTGCGGATGCGTTGCGTATGCGCTGTTCACGCACGGCATCACCACCAGAGGGGAGCGCAGGCACAACGCCTCGGTGAGATGGCCCGCCACGAAGTTCGGCGTCAGTCCGAGTGCCGCGGCGTTGACCGTGTTCAAGGACGCCGGCGCCACGACCGTCACATCGGCGCGCGGCCATATCTCCCGGACCCCGAAAGCCTCCGCTGAGCTCCGCACCGGATATCCCGTCTGCCCCTCCAACGCCGGCAACTGGTCGTCGAGCCACTCGGCGGCGGTCGGTGTCAGCCCGACGCACACGGTCCAGCCTTCAGCCTGCGCATGCCAGACGACGTCCACGAGGTCGACCGCGGGGGGAGCGGCGGAGGCGAGGAGGTGCAGCACGCGAGAAGGCATGGTGGGTATCCCACCACAGAACGCCGCCCCCGAAAGAGTGGGGTGACGGAGTTCGTTGCCATCTCGCGAACGGCTGCTCAGGACGTGGGCCGGTTCCGCCTATCCGGCCCCGTGTTGGCCGGATTCCTCCCGCCGGGCCGCCCAGGCCGGCTCGGACAGCGCCGCCTGACGCAGGTGTTCGGCGAGTGCGGCGGTGGCCGTCGACGAGGTCCGGTCCTTGACCCCCCAGGCCAGCAGGTGGTGGCGGCGGGCCCAGGGATGCTGCAGCTCGCACACGTCGAGTGGCCGGCCGGGGTCGAGGGCGCGGCGCGGAACGACGGCGAGCCCGACGCCTGCGGTGGCGAGCGCGATGAGGACGTGGAGGTTGGCCACCGTGGTGCGGTATCGCACGAGCGGGGCGTGCGGGCCGAGGTGCTTCTCGATCCAGCGGCGAAGTGAGGAGTCGGCGTCGAGCCCGATGAGAGGGTGCTCGGCGACCTCGCTGTAGGTCAACGAGGTCCGGCCGGCGAGGATCCCGCCGGCCTGGGCGATCACCACGAGGGAGTCGTCCCCGAGGGGCTCCATCTCGAGACCGCTGTCCCGGGCCTCGTCGTCGACGACGACCCCCAGGTCCGCCTCGCCGTCGGCGAGCATCCGCACGGTCTGCGGGGTGCGGCTCTCGGAAACCGTGACGTCGACGTCGGGATGCGCCCGTAGGAATGAGACCAGAGCCTGCGGAACGAGCCGATGCATGGCGGATCCGCCGCCCAGCAGGGTCAGGGGAGCGGTCGGTGACCGGGTGTAGCTCGCGACGGCGCTCTCGAGCCGCGCCGTCTGGGCGAGGACGTCGCGGGCGTGGCGAGCGAGCGTCGTCCCGGCCGGAGTGGGCCGCACGCCCCGGCGGCCGCGGGTCAGCAGCTCCACCCCTGCGTGATGCTCGAGTGAGCGCACCCTGGCGCTGGCCGAAGGCAGGCTCAGATGCATCTGGCGGGCGCCCGCCGTGATCGACCCTTCCTCCACGATGTGGAGGAAGAGCCGAAGATCGCCCAAGTCGTAGCGCATCGCCTGAGCCTACGGCTGCGCCTTAGGCTGGGTACAGCGATTGCGCAGCGAATGCGCATTGTGGACCGGCGGGTGGCTGGGCGATGCTCGCCGTGTGACCGAGATACTGCTCGTCCTGCTCGCCGGCGTCGCAGCCGGAGCGCTGAACGCCGTCGGCGGCGGGGGAACGTTCGTGGCCCTGCCCGCTCTCGTCGCGTTCGGCCTGCCACCGGTGACGGCGAACGCGGTGTCGCGGATCGCGCTCGTACCGGGGGCGGTGGCCAGCACCTGGGTCTACCGACGCGAACTCACCCCGGTCGGGACGACGTCCACGAAGTCGCTGACAGTGGTCAGCGTGATCGGCGGCGGAATCGGCGCAGTCCTCCTGCTGGCCCTGCCGGCGTCGTCGTTCGACGCCGCGGCGCCGTGGCTTCTCGCGTTCGCCACGGTGGTTCTCGCCTTCGGACGACGGCTCTCCCAGGCGTTGGGCACCGCGCTGGGCCGCTCGGTCCACCTGAGTCCCCGAGCTGTTCTGATCGGCCAGTGCCTCATCGCCGTGTACGGCGGATACTTCGGCGGAGCCGTAGGCATCCTGATGATGGCCCTGTGGAGCGTCGGCGTCGGCCTGGACCCCGCCGCCGGCAACCCGATGCGGGTCGCGCAGCTGGCCGCCATCTTTCTCAGCGCGACCGTGCTGTTCCTCGTCGCCTCGGACGCCTTGAAGACTCCCCTTCTCCTCGCCGTCATGCTGGTCGGCGCGGTGACCGGCGGCTACGCGGGCGCCCATCTCGGCCGCCGCCTCCCCGCCCGGCTCCTTCGGGGCGTCATCCTGACCACGGCCGTGACCACGACCGTCCTGTACTTCCTGCGCGGCTGACCAGATGCAAGGCGGTGGCGGATCCCGCGCGGTACCACCGCCCCGACCGGCGACCACGGCCGAACCACGACAGCCCCGCCCGCTCGCCGGGCGCCCAACTGGCCGACGCCGCCGTCCTGTTCGAGCAACCGGGCGGGGCGCGCCCTGCAACTCATCGGCGCCGCCCAGGACATGGCGGCTCAAGCCGCGAGGGAACGCTTCGCGGCACCGGAACAATGAGGAGAGAAACGTGAACGCACCACCATCCGACGCGGTCCGGCTTCTACGGGCGTTCGCCTTACGCGCCTGGACGCTTGCCCTTCTCGTCGGCATCGCGGGCGACGCCCTGCTGACGATCGTCTTCGCGCTGGCCGGAGTCGGGCTGCTCCTCGCCCCGGCCGAGACGGTGGCCGGTTGCCGGCAGGGCCCGCTGGATGAGGTGCTCCCGCCCTCGCGTCGGACCCCGTAGTCCGAGTCACCCAGCTCGCCGCCGCTCAGCGACGTCTGGCGGAGCCTCCGGACCTACCATGCAGCATGAGCGTCGACCTTTTTGCGGGTCTGCCGGTCAACGACTGCGCGGCGGCCCTGGCCTGGTACGAGCGCCTGCTGGGATCCCCGCCCACGTTCGTCGTGAGCGACACGGAGGCCGTATGGGAACTCGCGGAACATTGCTCGGTGTTCATCGAGGAGCGGCCCGAGCACGCGGGCCACGCCATGCACACGATCTTCGTCGACGACCTCGACACCCGCGTCGCCGGGATCGCCGACCGGGGACTGGAGCCCGCAAAGCGTGAGACCTACCCGAACGGCGTGCGGAAGGTCACGTACCACGACCCCGACGGGAACGAGATCGGCTTCGGCGGCGCTCCCGTCTGAAAGCCCGCGTCGCCCGGAACGCCGCGTGACCCATGAGAGGTCCGGCCCTCAGCCGGCCTCGTCGAGGACCTCGCGCAACTTGTGCGCGAACGCTTCGGGCTGCCCCGCGTAGCCGAACTCGCCGCCGAGGAAGCCCCCGTGGTGGCTCGGGAACACCGTCGCCTGCTGACCGAGCAGTTCGGCCGTCGCCACCGAGGTGCGTCCGGTGAAGGTGCCCGAGGACTCCTCGCCCACTGCGATCACGACCCGTGTCCGCGCCGCGGCCAGCGCGCCGACGTCGGGCCGGTAGCTGCTGACAGCCCAGGACCGGTCGGACAGGAGCGGGTCCTCACGGAGGCCGTCGTCCTCAGAAGGCATCCCGAACGAGGCGGGATCCGGGGCGGGTCGGGCGAAGTAGCCGTCGGTGAATTCGCCTTGCCACGACGTCATCACGATGAAGGCCGCCATACCGGCACCCCAGCCCTTGGCCTCGTACGCCTCCCGGACACCGGACCGGGCACGCTCGGCGGCCTGGGCGTCGGGAAGCACGGGAATGAGCGGCGGCTCGTGCGCGACCAGGACGGTCACGTCATCGGGGTGGGCCGCGACGAGGGCGAGGGCCGTCACGGCTCCGCCGCTGCTCGCGAACAGCTCGACGGGGCCCGAGCCGAGCGCCTCGACGAGGGCGTGCACATCGACGGCCTGGGTCGCCGGAGCATGGTCGAACCGGCCGTCCTTGCGGGTGCTGCGGCCGAGGCCGCGCGGGTCGTAGGTGACCACGGTGCGGTCGGGGAAGTGGGATGCCAGCGCGGTGAATCCGGTGGCGTCCATCGGCTGTCCGATCATGACCAGCGGAGGGCGTCCGTCGGCGGTCGGCAGCGGGCCGTGGACGTCGTAGGCGAGGTCCACCTCGGGAGTTTCGAGTATCTGCGTAGTCATGACTGTCCGACTCCGTCCGCGTCGAGAACTCATCGGCCCGATGCCGGTCATATCCGGCATCCGATGCCCGGGCGCCCCGTCTCAACTCGATTGAGGCGGGGCGCATTCGCGTCCGACGACTGTGCGGCCCGTCGATCCGGATACTGATCGGCGTGCGGGCTCCGGCCTCCGCGATCGACGCGCAGGCGAGGGCGAACGATTCAGGAAAGCCAGTCGGCGTAGCGGGTGGGGGCGATGTGGGCGTCCTTGTCGGTGAGGACGTCACCATTGATGGCGGACAACATGCCGGCGTCGGGGTCGGTGACGACGGTGCGGTTGTCGGAGTCGTGGGCCAGGGTGATCCGGCCGAGCTCGTCCAGCGAGAAGATCTCGGGGCCGGCGATGTTGTGGATGCCGTTCAGCGGAGGGCCCGCGGCGACTTCCGCCACCGCCTCGGCCACGTCCTTTGAGGCGATCGGCTGGATCGGGGTGCTGGGAAGGCGCACGGTGTCGTCGACAGTGGTCCAGGACAGAACCGCCTTGATGAACTCCATGAACTGTGTCGCGCGGACGATCGAGTAGGGGATCGGTCCGGCCTTGAGGATGTCCTCCTGGAGCACCTTGGCCCGGTAGTAGTCCAGCTCCGGCACCTGTTCCGCGCCGACGATCGAGAGGATGACGAAGTGCCGGACGCCGGCCTTCTGCGCCGCCGCCAGAAGGTTGTCCATCGAGGCCTGGAAGAACTCCCGGGAAGACTCGTCGAAGGTGGGGGAGTTCGTCAGGTTGACGAGGACGTCGGCCCCCGCCGCCGCTTCGTCCAGCCCCTGGCCGCTGATGACGTCGATTCCGGTGGACTGGGAGTGCGGTACCGCCTCGTGGCCGGAGGCGTTCAGTCTCTTGACGACCTGCGACCCGATCAGCCCGGTGCCGCCGATGACCGCGATCTTCATGACATGCCTTTCGCTCGTCGGGAACACCCGGTGCCGGGCGTCGTGCGTGCCGTTCTGCAAGCGTGATCCGTGGCCACGTGCGGGACGCGCCGCGGTCGGTGGAGGCTCATCGGCCGGGTCGATTTCTGAGCGGACACTCTGTAGCGGGTGGCGCTGAGGCGCGATCCAGATTCTTTTCGGAGTTCGGCGGTCTGCGGATGTCGAGAACGTGCCGTCGGCTCCGTCCCAGGGACATCAGCGGCCACCACCGGCCGCACGAGGAAGAAGGAGAAGCCAGCATGGCGGTTCAGCGGATGGACAACGTCGGCATCGTCGTCGAGGACTTGGATGCCGCCATCGGGTTCTTCGTGGAACTCGGTATGGAGCTGGAGGGCAGGGCGGAGGTCGAGGGCCTCGTCGCCGACCAGTGCACCGGACTCGACGGCGTCCACTGTGACATCGCGATGGTCCGGACCCCGGACGGTCACAGCCGGCTCGAGCTGGCGAGGTACCGCAGCCCCGCGGCGATCAGCGCCCGGCCGCGCAACCAGCCGCACAACATCCTGGGCACGCACCGCGTCATGTTCGCCGTCGACGACCTCGAGGACACCGTTGCCCGTCTGCGCCCCCACGGCGCCGAACTCCTCGGCGAGATCGCCCGGTTCGAGGACAGCTATCTGCTCTGCTACGTCCGCGGCCCGGAGGGCATCATCGTCGGACTGGCCGAGCAACTGCGCTGACGAGGACGAATCGAACTGCGCCGAGAAGGACGAGCCGAACCGTGCAAGTCGCCCTGCCGCGCTGCGGATCCGTTGCATCGGTCGCATCGGTCGTCAGGACGTCAGGGGGATGCGCAGGGCCGCGGTGCCGCACAGATCGAGCCATGCGGTGTCGGGGGAGCGGACCACGCGGAGCGCCACGTGACCGCAGTGGGGGCAGCGCCCGACCAAGCCGGGTGCTCGGGTGTAGACGTGCAGCCGGGCCACCGGCTCGGTGACGCCGCAGCTCGCGCAGCGGCCGAGGGCGCTGGTCAGGTCCACGGCGAAGATCTCGGAGAGCGGGCCGGCGAGAGCGTTTCCGTCCTGATGTTCGTCGCTGTCTGGCTGGTAGTCCATGTCAGCCTCCACTGGGACCGAATCGTTCGGTGCGGATGTGATCGGGGTCGTGGCCCAGGTCGACGAGCAGGTCAGCCGCGTTCTCGACGAAACCGGTGGGGCCGCAGACGTAGCAGAGGGGGGAGGTCTCGGGTGGCCAGGCGAAGCCCGTGAGGTCCTCCCGGCGGATCCGGCCGGGCCGGCGGGGCCAGTCGTCGGGAGACGTCCGCGTGAAGAGGTACTCGGTCTCCAGGCCCGGCTCTCCACGTCGCAGCTCGGGCAGGTAGTACCGGTCGGCGGGTCCGCGTACGGAGTGCAGCAGCCTGAACGGTGTGGAAGCGGCGGTCGTACGACGGGCACGGATCATGGCCATCAGAGGCACCACGCCCGAGCCGCCGCCCACCAGCAGCACGGGGCCCACTTTTTCGGGGGACCACACGAACCAGCCACCGACCGGTCCGCGCAGCTCCACCGGGTCCCCCACCGCGAGTTGGTCGACCAGATACGGGGAGACCTCGCCGTCCGCGACGCGCTGCACCGTGAGTTCGACGAACTGCCCGCCGGGTGCCGAAGCCAGCGAGTAGCTGCGCTGTGCGCTGTACCCGTCCTCGGCGGTCAGCCTGACGTCGACGTGCTGCCCGGCAAGGTGACCGGGCCAGCCCGGCGCGTCCAGCACGAGTGTGCTTGCCGTCTCGTTCTCCGCGTGCCGTTCCAGGAGTGTGGCGACCTGCCAGCGCAGGCGCGTGCCTAGTCGCCCTGATACCGCTGTTCGCGCCATGGGTCTCCGTAGTCGTGGTAACCGAGGCCCTCCCAGAAGCCGGGCTCGTCCTCGGTGAGCAGCTGGATGCCGTGCACCCACTTCGCGGACTTCCAGAAGTACAGGTGGGGGACGAGCAGCCGGGCGGGTCCGCCGTGTTCCGGAGGGATGTCGTCGCCGTCGTAGCCGTACGCGATCCAGGCTTGGCCGTCGAGCAGGTCCTCCAGCGGCAGACTGGATGTGTAGCCGCCGTAGGAGCTGACGAGGGCGAAGTCCGCCGCGGTCTCCACCTCTGCAAGCAGCACGTCGAGGGAGACGCCCTGCCAAGAGGTGTCGAACTTCGACCACTTCGTCACGCAGTGCAGGTCGACGGTGGGACTGTCGCTGGGCAGCGCCGTCAACTCGGCCCAGTTCCAGGCATGCCGGGCCCCCGTCTCGGTGGTCACCGCGAACTCCCACTCATCCCGGGTGATCCGCGGTGTCGGACCGGCCGACAGCACCGGGAAGTCGTGCGTCTCGTACTGCCCCGGCGGCAGGCGGCGGGAGGACTCCCGCGCCCGGCCCCGGAAACCAGGAGAAACGACGCCCACGCTGGAGTCCTCCATTCGTATCGGTCACCGGACTCCGGCCGCCCCGCGCGCAATTGCCGGCGGAGAAGCAGGAGTTGTCGCATCGCGGGAAGAGCCGCCTCAGGCAGCGCCTCAGGCGGCGACGCGAGTGCGGAAGCCGCGGCCGAGGAAGTCGCGGATGTGGTGGGTGATGCTCTCCAGGTGGCTCTCCAGGGCGAAGTGCCCGGAATCGATCAGGCGGATCTCCGCGTCGGGCAGATCCCGTTGGAACGCGCGGGCGCCGTCCGGGCCGAAGATCTCGTCGTTCCGGCCCCATACGGCCAGCAGCGGGACCTGGGAGTCGCGGAAGTACTTCTGGACCGCCGGGTAGAGATCCACGTTGGTGGGATAGTCGCGGAAGAGCTTGAGCTGGATCTCGTCGTTGCCGGGCCGGTCGAGCAGCGCCTGGTCGTGGACCCAGTTGTCCGGGCTGACGAGTGTGGGGTCGGGCACGCCGTTCACGTACTGCCAGCGGGTGGCCTTGGCGGTCAGCGCGGCACGCGCCGGTCCCTCGGTCTCCGGGCTCGGGGCCTTGGCGTAGGCGAACAGGCCGTCCCAGAAGGACATCACGAAGCCTTCGGTGTACGCGTTGCCGCTTTGCGTGATGATCGCCGTGATGCGCTGAGGATCCTGCAGTGCGAGTCGCCATCCCACGGGTGCGCCGTAGTCGTGCACGTACATCGCGAACCGGTCGACGCCCAGGTGGGCGAGCAGCCCGGCGGTGATCTCGGTGATGGCCTCGAAGGTGTACGGGAACTCGTCGAGGCCCGGCATCGTCGACTGGCCGAAGCCGATGTGGTCGGGCGCGATGATCCGGTAGTGGTCCGAGAGGGCGGGGATCAGGTTCCGGAACATGTGAGAGCTGGTCGGGAAGCCGTGCAGCAGGACGAGGGCGGGCGCGTTCGAGTCGCCGGCTTCGCGGTAGAACACCTCCAGGCCGTCGATCGTGGCGGTGCGGTGGTGCACGGTTTGCGACATCTTGCTGGCCCCTTCGTTCCGTACGGCTGGTTACCGGTGAGGTCGACCACCTCGGCTCGGCCCGTCACGTGCCTCTGGGAGCCGGGTGGGGCGCGGATCGGTGTGGGAGTCGCTTGTGACGGCGGGGGTGGGAGTCTGCTCGACGACACCTCGGACGGTATCCACGCCCTCGCTCACAGCGCTCGCGCAGGAGGCGTTCGGGTGCCCGCTGCTCAGCGCCGGTTGCGTGAGCATGCGCAGACGTCCCGCGCCCGTGGACCGGCGAGTGTGCCGGCCGGGGAGCCCGTCACGTCTGACCGCGACCCTCCTGGATCGGGAACAGGCTCTGTCATGGCCCGAGCCCAGGGCACGGGACACGTCCGGCATGCGCAGCCGGGCGGCGTTTCGGCCCCCGGCGGGTAGCCGCTCCGGCTCGGTCCCACGGTCGGGCGGCCGACCGGACGGGTCGAGCCGTACCCGGCACATGCGGAGCGCAGAAGCTCAGGGTCGAGTCATCTCATCGGAGGATGTGCGGGGTGAAAGGGCACGTATAGCATCCATAAATGCCCTCCATAGACAAAGCGTGCAGCTGCGAGACGGCTGCGTCTGCGAACGAACTGCTTCGCCGCTTTGCCCGGGGACGGATCACGTGGAGCCCGGAAGACCTGGCCGAGTACGAACGCCTGCGGCAGCGCTGGGCGCGTGTCGTCAGCCGGGGCCCGCAGGCGGCACCTTGTGGCTGCACCGTGGAGCCGGGCAAGTGACCTGCCAGGCGAGCTGTGGTGGTGTAGCCGCCTTCGGCGACGGTCGCACTGAGAAGCAAGGGTCTGCCTGAGCACCCTGCAAGTTCGGGCTTCAGCTGGTTGTCGCGGGTGGTGCCTGTCCGTGTAGTGCTTGGAATGCCTGGTCCACGAGTGTGGGGAGGTGTTGGTTGCCGTCGCTGTCCACCCAGTGGGTGAGGGCGGTGGTCAGGGCGGCCAGCGATGCGGCTGCGAGTACGCGGGTGTTCAGGGTGACCGTGCTGTCTGTGCGTGCGGCGAGGGCTTCGGCGAACATCTGCTCGGTGGCGTATTGGTTCTCCCAGACGCGGGCCCGGAGCGCGGGCGTCTTCAGGACAAGCCGGGTGCGGACGAGCAGTGCTTCCTTGTCGGTTTCGTAGATGGCGGACAGGGCTTGGGTGAGCGCGTGGTGCAGGGCGGTGAGGGGGCTCTCCTCCGCGGGGCGCTGGGTGATGAGTTGGACGATCAGTGGGTCGTAGTCGTCGGTTTCGACGACGGCTTCCTTGGTGGGGAAGTGTCGGAAGAACGTCATGTGGGAGACGCCGGCTGCGGCAGCGATCTGTTCGACGGTGGTGTTCTCGTACCCCTGGCTCAGGAACAGCTTCAGAGCCTGTTCTTGAATGTTGTGACGCGTCTGGGCCTTCTTGCGTTCTCTCAGGCCCTTCGGTGCTGTGGGGGACGGTGCCATGTCGAACGGTGCCTCCGGTGCGTCACTGGGGGCCGGGAGCCTGAGCGCGATCGGTGATCAGGTCCGGCCGAGGGCCTGCGTCAGCCAGTGATCCAGCGACGCCGCTGACGTACCTCTCCAGGCAAGGTGCGCGTCAGGCCGCACCAGCATGACGTCCCGGCCGTTGCTGGCGCTGGCTTTGAGTACGGTAACTCTCCCTCCTGTGCCGAGATGGCGGCGTGTCACGGTCGCGCAGTCCCCGTCGGCGGGTGTCAGGAGCGCCCAATGGGCGCCGAGTTCGGCATGGAGTCGGGTCGGACTGCCGTCGGCCCGTTCGCATTTCAGGTCGGGGACGCGGTCGCCGGCGTGTGGCCCCGGTACGGCCCAGCTGCGAACTGACCGTCCTGCCAAGGGACTCTTGCGGTAGCTGACCTTCAGCTGGGAGGACTTCTCCCAGATCATGCGCTGCACGACGGGCCGGTTCATCAACGGGACGAATACGTGATCGCGGATGAGACGCGCCATCGGCGTCCCGCCGACGACCATGCGCGTCATCGCGCTGGTGGACTCCAAGACCTCCTCGGCGATCGGACGCCGTTCCGCCTCATAGGAATCCAGCAGTCCTTCCCCGGACTGGCCTGCGGCGACCAGGGACAGTTTCCAGGCCAGGTTCTCCGCGTCTCCCAGCCCGGTGTTCATGCCCTGCCCGCCGAAGGGGCTGTGGACGTGTGCGGCGTCCCCGGCAAGCAGCACACGCCCTTTCCGGTAGGTGGAGGCGAGCCGACGGTGAATACGGAAGGTCGAGGTCCACAAAGCTTCCTGGACGTCGACAGACGGGAGACGGGCATGGTCGTGCAGGAGATCGACGAGCAAGGCAAGAACCTCCTCGCCACCGAGGTCCGCTGCCGTGCCCGTGGGGGCGGGAGCCATCAGCCGCCACACGTCTGCGCCAGGCATGGGGAAGGCTCCGAGCATCTGATCTCCACGAAGCCAGACCGAAACCGCCCCCTGGGGCAGAGACAGAGGAACGCGCACATCCGCGAGCAGGAAGCGCTCGATGACGGCCACGCCGGGAAAGCCGATGCCCGCCGCCTTGCGCACGCCGCTGTGTGCCCCGTCGCACCCGACCAGCCAGCCGGCGTCAATGGCCTCATCATCGATCTGGACGGTCACGCCACCGATGCTCTGATCCGCAGCGAGCAGTTCCCGTCCCCACTCGACTTCGACGCCGAGGTCGCGGAGTCGGTGCCGGAGGCGGGCTTCCACTTCCGCCTGGGAAATGATCAGTCCGGGCCTGGTGACCAGCTTGGTGCGTTGTCCGACGTTCAGTCGTGCCATCGGCTCACCGTTGACGTGAGTGAGCACCTGACGGATGTGCACCGAGCCCTCCGGCAGATCTGCGAGGGCACCAAGACGATCCAGTACTTCCGCGCCTCGCGGCTGCAGCCCCAGCGCCCGCGACGTGGCAGCTGGCCCCTTCGCCTTGTCCACGACCCGGACCGGCACCCCGGTAGCTCGTAGACCACACGCCAGAGCCAGCCCTGTAGGCCCCGCTCCCGCGACAATCACTGTGGAGAGAGGCATCACGGACTCCTGACGTGTTAGTCACTAACTTATGTTAGAAGCTAACGCGAATCGAGTCTTGAGGCAACGCCCTTCATCGGGACCGTGCTGCGCCGCCCGACGTGGATCAGTGGAGGCGGCCGCTGCTTCTGGATGCGGCTCATGAAGACCGTCAGCCGTCCCTGCTTCAGGGCCCGTCTTGAGACTCGGTGCCGCCGGTGGTGCCGCGCTGGTAGATGTCGGGGATGTCGTCGGCGTTCTCGTCCACGTTCTCGGCTTCCCACAGGTGTCGGTAGATCCGGTCGCGGCGTTTGAGCAGTACCGCGGCCAGTGCGGCTGCCATCAGGGAACCGGCGAGGACGGCGGTCTTGATGTGCGCTGCGTCGGCCGGGTCGGGGAAGGCGAGTTCGCCGATGAGCAGGGACACGGTGAAGCCGATGCCGGCGAGCGTCGAGATGGCCAGGACATCGGCCCAGGCCAGGTCGGGGTTGAGCCGCGCGCGGGTGAAGCGGGCGGTGAGGTAGGTACCGGTGAGGATTCCGGCGATCTTGCCGATCACGAGGCCCAGCACGACGCCCAGCGGTTCCGGTCGCGTGAAGATCTCGCCCAGCCCGCTCACCGAGACGCTGACTCCGGCAGCGAACAAGGCGAACAGCGGCACCGCGACGCCGGCCGACAGCGGCCGCAGCAGGTGTTCCGTGCGCTCTCCCGGCGAGGCACGCTCCGCCTTCCGGCCAGGTGTCTCCTTGTCCCGGGTGGTGCGCAGGATGAGGCCCATGGCCACACCGGCAACGGTGGCGTGGATGCCTCCGTTGTAGGTCAGCGCCCAGATCGCGACGCCCAGGGGCAGATACCACCACCAGCCCCGCACCCGGAACCGCTGCAGCAGGTAGAAGACGACGAGTCCCGCTGCGGCACCTATCAGCGCGGGCGGGTTCAGGTCGCTGGTGAAGAAGAGCGCGATGACGAGGATGGCGCCCAGGTCGTCGACGACCGCGAGGGTGAGCAGGAAGGCCCTCAATGCGGAGGGGAGGTGGGTGTTGAGGACGGCCAGTACCGCCAGCGCGAAGGCGATGTCGGTGGCCATCGGCACCGCCCACCCCTTCGAGGAGCCTCCGCCCGCCGCAGCCGTCGCCAGATAGAGCGCAGCGGGCACTGCCATCCCGCACACCGCAGCGACTACCGGCAGTGCCGCTGCCGCAGGGCTGCGGAGCTGACCCACCACCAGCTCACGCTTGAGCTCGATACCGGCAACCAGGAAGAACAAGGTGAGGAGACCGTCTGAAGTCCAATGGCCCACGGACAGGTCCAGCCCGAGCGCGGGGATCCCGAAGTGAAGGTCCCGAGCAGCCGCGTAACCCGCGCTCCAAGGCGAATTCGCCCACACCAACGCGACGACAGCAGCGGCCAGTAGGGCAAGTCCACCGACCGTCTCGGTCCGCAAGGCCTTGGCGACCGCCGTGCGTTCGGGCCACGACAACACGCTCAGGAAGGTGCGTTGCTCATCACGGGAAGCGGGGCTCATCAACACGGGCTCCAAGCCATCGACGGTCGGACACAACGGTCCCCAGCCGCCGACCAGACTTCCCGGCACACCCCGCGCCCTCCGACGCGTCACGCACACCCTACGGGACGACTCGTAGGCGTGCCCGGGGGCGGATTCTGGCCGCCTCAGGACGGCTGATGCGGGGGAAGTCAGCAACCAGTGCAGCCGGAAGACTGCCGGGAACGGGACATGCGGCACTGCCGTGAGACAGCAAGGATTTGTTTCCCGACAGACCGGAAGACGGGGCGGAAACCAAGCACCGGTCGAAGAGCCCGGTCAAGTAGAAGCGATGCACATTGGCACGTCACGAGAGAGCGAACTCGAGTAGCAGCGCATCCCTTCAGCTGCCCCGGGTGCGGTCGACAGACTACGAAGGCGCGACCCTCCGACCGGTGGATTCCGCGCCTCTGGCACGACTCCTCGACTCATGGTCTACCGGTAAGAGCTCACGCACCGCCGACGAGCTGGCTCGGCTACTGGCTGAGAACGAGCAAGACGGTCCGATTCACCTCGTCCGCATCCTGGCTGCGATCGAAGCAGCTGCCCGCGAAACCGGCGGCAGCCTTGCCCACCTCACCGACACCCCTGCCATCACAGCCACCTGCGGTGGAACGCTCCACTACCTGGTCGAGATCCTCAACGGCAGCGGACTTCGCGCAGCCACCACAGCCGCCCGCACCCTGGACAACCACTCCCGCTACCTGGTGCTGACAGCCCTACGCCCCTACTGGGGCGCGCCCCTTCGGGTCATCACCGGCACACGGCCTCACGACGCGTATGTCATGTCGCCCAAGCGGCTCTGGAAATCCTGATTCGGCGAAAGCAGCTCGGCTCCGCAGGCCTCACTTTCATGGCAGGGGAGTTGGCGGTCAAGCCACAACGGGACAGCGGTTCCGGGAAGACTGCATGCCGCGCTGGTCACAGCCGCAACCTGCGGCGAAGCGGCGGTGTCGCTGTGATGATCCCTGCGACGCAGTTGCGGCTCATGCTTGCCCGGAGTGGTGACCGGTGGGACGCGGTACGCGTACCCGTCGTCATCGGTGAGGCGGTCATGTGCGGCCCGGTGCCGCCTGCGGCTACGCCATGTTCTCGATGTTCGGGGCGTGCTGGTTCGCGGACCCGCAGGTGCTGCTGCCGCTGATCGCCGATCGGCTGAACCCGGGCGGTGTCCTGGTGTTCTCGCAGCCTCCGGCCATCCCTGGCGCGTACGGCCCGCAAGGCATGTACAAGGGCGGATTCGCGGGCCCGGCGATGTTCACCTACCGCTACAGCTACACGCCGGAGCGGTGGGAGGGCTGGTGTCAGGCGGCTGGCTTCGCGAACGCGCAGGCGGCGGTGCTGGACGCACCAAAGCCGGGGTACATCGGGACGCTGCTGGTGCGGGCAGAGAAAGCCTGACCGGCGCAGGGCCGAGGGAGAGACATGCGCATCGGCAGGTTTCGAGCATCTCGCGGTGCAGGCGCCCGGAGTTGGCCTCCTATGGCCGAAATCAGACTGGTCGTCGCCCCGGACGTGAGCGGCCCACACTCAATCGCCAGCCTTTACCGCATAGCGGAAGAAGCCTTGCCACTCAGGCTCCCGATCGCCGGAGACCGGTGCAGGCCCAGGTCGTCCTGACCTCCGCAGGCATGGCCCTCTCCACACACGCATCGCATCCGCGCCGAGACCACCGTGAGTGTCGCTGACCTCAGCAGGCCCTGGGCTTCTTCTCGGCGTGCGTCCGGTTAGTTCGCCGTCTCGGTCGAGCGGGAGCTACGGGGTCTTCAGATCCTTCATTGCAGCCTCGATCTGTCGGCGCAGGCGCCCGTCTACGACGCCTTCCTGCGTGGTGGCGACGATCTCCTCGGCCACGGTGTAGAGCTTGGTGTTCGTCTGCTGGGAGACAGCTACCAGGGTCTTCCACGCGTCGTCTTCGGCCAGGCTGTAGGCAGCCATGAGCACACCCATGGACTTGTCGATGACTGGACGGGTCTCCATCGCCGTACGCAGCTGCTGCAGCTCCACGTGCTCATCGTGGGTGTCACCGCTCACGGCCGGCCCCCGCTTCCTTAAGCCCGTAGAAGTATCCCAACAGTGCCCTCGTCGGAGAAAGCTTATGTGCTGGTCCGGCAGCCGGGGCAGATGGACGCTGGATGGGCCGTCTCGGGTACGCACGGAGGTGACATGGGCGGCGGAATGGCCGCCTACAGGTGATCGATAGCCTCGGCCGCATTCCGGTCGCTTGAGGTTGCGGCCATACGGAGGCGCAGGCTAGGGCAGGTCCTTCGGCGGGCCGATTGACCGGCGCGTGCGATGGCTGGCGACGTTGGGGACGGTTGCCACCCACCTCGGGCATGCACTAGCGCCGGCGTCCGGCCTTGCTGGTGCCCACGAAGACGTACTGTGCACAGACAGTGCAGGAAGCCCGAAAGAAGCCCCGCCGAGGAAACGGCCCGCAAGCCTCGTCAGGAGCGCTGAGCCGACGATCGGCCGACGGCCTGCTCGAGGACGTCGCACGTGTGCTGGACTTCCTCCATCAGCCGTGTCGCCTCGCCCAACAGGATCCCGTAGGGCTCGGAGGGGTCCGCCAGCGGCAGAGGGCCCCCATTGGCGAAGTCGACAAGCCGCCCGTGGCGTTCGCGAGCCTCCTCCGTCCTTGAGCACAACTCCTGGGACTGATCGGGCAGGTGCTCCCCCTGAAACCTGCTGTAGACCTCGGTGACCCGCGCGAGGGACGCGATGAAGTCGCCGTAGTGTTGCAGGAAGTCGCGGTGCTCTGGATCCCCATCGCCGTCGTGCCACTGGACGAAACTTCGCGTCATGGATGCCACCTGGTACGTGACGCGCTCCAGGGCGTCGACCAGCTCTTGATAGCTGTCAAACGATGGTTCCCCGGAGTGCCCTTGCAGCTTGCGGCGGGGGTTGTAGTAGAGGCTCTCCCAAGCCGTATGCACAGAGGACTTCGCCTGTTCGGTGATCGAGCCGAGATTGAACGCGCGATGCCGCCAGTGCCGTGTGCGCCCCTCCTCCAGCTCGCCTTCCTTCAGAGCCGGATAGATGTCGCTGAACAGGTCGCAAAGGCTCTGTCCCAAGGTCTGGATACCGTACTCGGCGCCGCGGTATCGCATCGGCGGCAGCACCAGCACGTTGACGAGCACCCCCACGCCGCAGCCGATGAGGACGAGCAGGATGATCTGCCCGAGCTGCATGAACCCCTGACTGATACTGGCGGCGGAGATGTAGGTGGAGAAGGCGAAGAAGGCAGCCGTCGCCACGTTCGAGCCCTGCGAGCCCAGTGGCCGCCACCGCGCGATCGACAGCGCCGCCAGCGCCATCAAAACGAATGTCAGCATGTCCGGCCCGCCCAGCAGCCCCAGTGCTCCTTGCAGAAGCACTCCCAGCGCGACGGCACCCACATAGCGCAGCGCGTGCAACAACGACCGGTAGACAGTCACCTGCATGATCAGGACAGCTGAGAACGGGGCAAAAGCGGGGGTCTGAGCCTGCATCACATCGTGAGCCACGAACCAGGAAAGACTCGCGGCCAGAGTGCTCTTGCCGATGATGATCAGCACGTCGCGCTCGTGACCTCCACGCGCGCCGAGAGCTCTCCGCATCCACTGCCGCGCCCTGGCGACACGGCCCTGCGGCGCTGGTCGCTCGCCGTACGGCGACGCGGCTTCCTTGGACACGTATGCCTCCCCTAAACGGATGCGTGAAGTCGGGCCGCTCCCCTGTACCCCGGCACGAAAGACCTGAAGCGGGCGGTTCAGGCCTTGACGACGGTTCATCGCTGCGGTTCACGTGATGAGGGGTGCACCTCGCGCGCAGCTCAACTCGCACTGCCCCCGCTTGACGGGCATTGGCGAAGGGTCGAGTCCTCAATAACGAGTTCAGCCCGTTAGAGCTCTCCGGCAGCCAGCGTGTGCCTCCACCCCGTGCCGCCTGCCCGGCCCGCTGCTTCGCGGCCGCAGCCAAGCACCTCGGATGTGGGGGCTCTCCTCCTGCTGCTACCCGGGGCCAGGGCCCTCGCGGGGGTCGTGTGGCGAGAAGCGCTCCGGTCTCCGCATCGGCCCCCACGCACCCCTTTGCCGGGCGACCTCGGACTCGGCTTCGTCGATCACGCTCTGGGCGAGCCAGGCCACCGGGCGGATCCTGCGGACGAGTGGCTCGTTGTCTGGACCGCGTCCAGCCGCTTCGCCGAGGAGAACCCACGGGTGGATGCCCGGGCCTCTTGTCCTCGCGGAGGTGGCTGTAGTCGTACAACCTGCGCGCAACCCACAATCTCGTCGACTGATCGCCCCACCACTCCTCGGGGCGCAGAGGGTTCGCCGAGAGGCCGGGCATCTCTACACCGGTCAGTTCATCTCTACTTCCCGGACTGCCGCGACGGTCCGTCTCCGGCCCGCGGGACCACCGGACGAAGACCGTTTCCCCTCGCTCGATGAGTTCGACCAACTGCCGGAGGAAGGCGAAAGTAGGCAGATCGCGGTTCACGACGCCTCTACTACCCCTGGCGCTATAGCCCAGTCATCGAGGTTCCTGGCGCGGTACCAGAGGGGTGTGGAGTCCGAGGGCGAGGGAACCCAAAGGCCGTACGCCCTAAAACAGAGGAGGAGTCATGCCGGCGGGATCGAATTCCAAGCGTGAACGACAGTACGAGCACGTCAAGGAAGGCGCCAAGCAGCGCGGAACCTCCACGGGCCGGGCCAAGGAAATCGCGGCCCGCACGGTCAACAAGGAGCGCGCACGTACAGGCGAGGCCGACCAGAAGAGCCGCACCTCCTTGAAAGGCAAGTCCGCCCCGGCGCGCGGTGGAAAGCGCTCCGGCAACCGCCTCGCTCCCAGCGGCGGACCCACACGGGACCAGCTCTACAACGAGGCACGCCAGCGCGGCATTAAGGGGCGTTCCTCCATGAACAAGCAGGAGCTCGAGAAGGCCCTCGGCCGCTGACCGCCTGCTGCACCGGCAGCGCGGACCGGGCAGCACCGATTCCGTGACCCCCTTTCGGACACCGGCGGCCGTGGTCAACGTCCTCGGTTATCGACGAGGGCCTGCAAGATGCCTGCCGTGTTGCGAAGTTCCTGCCCGGGGGCCTCTCGGTCCCCAGCATGGCGACGAGATCCTCACGTGAGAGCAGGTCGACCGCTCCGGGCCAGCGGTCCTTCGCCGTGGCCGCGTCGACAATGAGCACCCTGCCCTCCACTTGTACGAGCCGGGGGCCGGGCCCTTCAGTGGCGAGCAGGGCGCGCAGTTGGATTTCGCTGACCACAGGTTTCCCCTCTCAGGCCGGACAGCTTCGGTGGGCTCGAATGAGGTGTCAGTCGCACTCGCTAGGAGGGCGGAGTCCACGTTCCGGCCTCTCCGGCACCGCATTGTGAATCGCCGGTATCGGTGACGTCAGCGGAGGGCCAAATACTGTACTGGCACGCCAAGGGCCAGCACTGCCAGGGCGATCAGAGTGAGATGACAGAAGAGGCGTCGGCGCAACTGCTCGTAACGGGCGGTGTATTCCCCCCGAAGCTCTGAGCAGCGCTCTACGACGCCTTCAAGTACGCGCCGGGTCAATGCCATTCGGTTTTCGGTGTAGATCCTGACGACATCCTCGTGCTGAGCCGTGGTGAGCCACGGAAGACGCTCGGCGAATGCTTCCGCTTCAACTCGCGCGCCCTTCCTGTACGTCTGGGCCGCCAAGTACCCCTCCAATTGCGCAAGACCCGCTGCGGTCTCACTACGGCTGGTCTTGAGGGTTGGCATGGCTGCTCCTGCTCCCTTCAGTTGTCGCTCTGACCGGGTACGGCTGGAGCACCGATGTCGCCTCGCTCGTTGTCGTGACGTTGAACGGCGGCGATTTTCGGGTGGTGGAGGTCGAATGCGGGGGACTCGGAGCGTACGCGCGGCAGGCTGCAGAAGTTGTGCCTGGGCGGCGGGCAGGAGGTCGCCCATTCCAGGGACCTGCCGTATCCCCAAGGGTCATCGACGACGATCTTGGTGTCGGTAGTGGCGGTCTTCCAGACGTTGTAGAGGAAGGGAAGCGTGGACAGGCCCAGCAGGAACGCGCCGATGGTCGAGACGGTGTTCAGCGCGGTGTATCCGTCGGCGTCCAGGTAGTCCGCGTAGCGCCGCGGCATCCCCTCGGCACCGAGCCAGTGGTGCACGAGGAAGGTGGTGTGAAATCCGATGAACAGGGTCCAGAAATGGATCTTCCCCAAGGTTTCGTCGAGCATCCGCCCGGTGAACTTCGGCCACCAGAAGTAGAAGCCCGCGAACATCGCGAAGACCACGGTGCCGAACACGACGTAGTGGAAGTGGGCGACCACGAAATAGCTGTCGGTGACGTGGAAGTCCATCGGCGGGGAGGCGAGCAGGACGCCTGTCAGACCGCCGAAGAGGAACGTGACGAGGAAGCCGAGACTCCACAGCATGGGGGTCTCGAACGACAACGATCCTCTCCACAGGGTGCCGACCCAGTTGAAGAACTTCACGCCTGTGGGCACGGCGATGAGGAAGGACATGAACGAGAAGAAGGGCAGCAGGACCGCACCCGTCGCGAACATGTGATGGGCCCAGACGGTGACCGAGAGACCGGTGATGGCGATGGTGGCGCCGACCAGGCCCACGTATCCGAAGATCGGCTTGCGGCTGAAGACGGGGAGGATCTCGGTCACCACCCCGAAGAAGGGCAGGGCGATGATGTAGACCTCGGGGTGGCCGAAGAACCAGAAGAGGTGCTGCCACAGCAGCGGCCCCCCGTTGGCGGCGTCGTAGATGTGGGCGCCGAATTTGCGGTCCGCCTCAAGTGCGAAGAGCGCGGCGGCCAGCACGGGGAATGCCATCAGGACGAGCACGCTGGTCAGCAGGATGTTCCACGTGAAGATCGGCATCCTGAACATGGTCATTCCCGGCGCGCGCATGCAGATGATGGTCGTGATGAAGTTGACCGCGCCGAGGATGGTTCCGAAGCCCGACAGCGCCAGTCCCATGACCCACAGGTCCCCGCCGAGTCCTGGAGTGTGCTGCCCGTCCGAGAGGGGCGTGTACGCGAACCAGCCGAAGTCGGCGGCGCCGTTGGGGGTGAGGAAGCCGATGACGGTGATGAGTCCGCCGAAGAGGTAAAGCCAGTACGACAGCATGTTCAGGCGGGGGAAGGCCACGTCCGGAGAGCCGATCTGCAGCGGCATGATGGCATTGGCGAATCCGGCGAAGAGCGGTGTGGCGAAGAACAGCATCATGATCGTGCCGTGCATCGTGAACGCCTGGTTGTACTGCTCGGCGGAGATCAACTGCATGCCCGGCCGGGCCAGTTCGGCTCTCATCACCAACGCCAGCAGCCCCGCGAAGAGGAAGAAGACGAAGCCGCTCACCATGTAGAGCGAGCCGATCTTCTTGTGGTCCGTCGTCGTCAGCCACGTGACGACCACAGCCCCCGGTGTGCGCTTGGTGACCCGCTCCTCCTGGGGCCTGGTCAGCAATGCCATGGGGGCCTGCCCTTCGCTCGCCGAAACTCGGATGCGTCTCGGCCGGGGCCTAGCCAGCGCGGGGGCGGTGCCAGGGCGTGGGCCGGTGCACGACGTTCGTACCTGCCGAAGGAGTCCGGACAGGTGCTTTCAGCCTTTCGTGGGCCCGGCATACAGCCGGTTTACGGCGGGAGCCGCCAACCGTGAGAGAAACTCGATGTGACAGGGGCCCTCGTCTGTTGTTGGGAGGTCACGCCAACGAGGCGAGCGACGGGCGCGACCTCTACCAGCGCGCCTGTAAACAGAAGGTCCTCGGTTCGAGTCCGACAGGCGGCTCCCTGGGCACAGGCCGGTTCCGATCATGGAAGCGGAATTTTTGATCTTGATTGCTAGCACCTGTGATCGACGCCGTCCCTTGTCCCGTCGGAACTGCAGCGCACGCGCAACATCACATTGCTCCGCATGCAGCACAGGAAACCCGCCCCTAGCGTGGAGACGAAGGTGCACAGCAAATGGCACGTGTGCGCAGCCCCACGCAGCTGCGGAGGAGGTTCGAATGTCTGCATCGGAGCCCGCATCACCGGGCGGTCCCGAGGAACGTCCCGACAGGCAGCGCGAAGGTCCGGCACCGGAGCCAGCCGCTGAGGGCCCCTTCGAGAAGCACACCGGCCGAGAGGCCGGGGCTACCGAGCGCTCGGCGTCCGTGAGCCACCTCGACGAGAAGCGCACCGGCCGGCAGCCCGAGGGTCCCGCCCATCCCAGGAAGGCGGGACTGGGGCAGACGCTCAAGCGCACGCTCAGCGAGTTCAAGGAAGACAATCTCTCCGACTCGGCAGCGGCCCTTACCTACTACGGGGTGCTCTCCATCTTCCCCGCGCTCATCGCGCTGCTCTCCCTCGTCGGTCTGATCATGAGCCCCAAGAAGATCATCAGCGCCGCCACGGACCTGGTCAGCTCGATCGGGCCCGCCTCCGCGGTGAACACCCTCAAGGGGCCGATCAGCAGCCTGGCGGCGAGCAAGGAAGCAGCCGGGGTGCTGCTCGTCGTCGGTGTCGCCGCGGCTTTGTGGACGGCGTCGGGTTACGTCGGTGCGTTCATGCGGGCCTCGAATGTGATCTACGAGGTGGAGGAAGGCCGGCCCGTCTTCAAGCTCCGCCCCCTTCAGATGCTCGTCACGCTCCTTCTCGTCCTGCTGCAAGCCGTCGTACTGATCTCTCTGGTGGTCAGCGGACCGCTGGCCACCAAAGTCGGCTCGGCCATCGGGGCCGGAGGCTCCGCAGTGACAGCCTGGAACTTCGCGAAGTGGCCGGTCCTGCTGCTGGTCGTCGTGCTCATGTTCGCCGTCCTGTACTACGCCTCTCCCAACGCCCGGCTGTCCGGCCTGAAGTCGGTCCTTCCAGGCGCACTGCTGGCACTGGCCATCTGGCTCGTCGCATCCGTCGGCTTCGCCGCCTACGTCGCCAACTTCGGCTCGTACAACAAGACATACGGAGCGCTCGCCGGAGTGATCGTCTTCCTGGTGTGGCTGTGGATCACGAACCTCGCCATCCTGCTGGGCGCGGAGTTCAACGCGGAGCGCGAACGCAGCCGGCAGATCGCAGCCGGAACCCGCGGCGCCGAACGCGAACTCCAACTCGACGAACGCTCCAAGCCCAAGCGGAAGAAGCGCTCACGCACCGCATGAGTGGCTGATGCGCGAGTGCCGACGATCGGGCCGCCATCGCCACAAACCCCTCGCGTCGGGGAATGACCGCTCAGCAGCGGGTCCTCCTTCATTGCCCCGACTGTCGAGGCCTCCCCGTCTACCAACCGTCACCAGTGGCGGGCGCGTAGACGGGGACCCCTCTGCTTGAGAAGCGGTCTGTCTGTCAAGACGGACAAGGACAGGTGTCGGCACCAGGCAGGACGCTGCAACTGTCGTCGACGGGCACTCGCCTGCTGTGATTTTTGTGATCAACGCTCGATATGGCACTGTGGGTGACTCGATCAACCACTAGGAATGTCATGCAAGTTGGTCATTCCGTCTCGCAAGGAGTGCACGTTGCTCACCGTCGGTGACAAGTTCCCCGAGTTCGATCTGACCGCCTGCGTCTCCCTGGAGAAGGGGCAGGAGTTCGAGCAGATCAACCACAAGACCCATGAGGGCAAGTGGAAAGTGGTCTTCTTCTGGCCCAAGGACTTCACCTTCGTGTGCCCCACCGAGATCGCCGCCTTCGGCAAGCTGGAGGAGGAGTTCGCCGATCGCGACGCCCAGATCCTCGGCGTCTCCGGCGACTCGGAGTTCGTGCACCACGCCTGGCGCAAGGACCACGAGGACCTGCGCGACCTGCCCTTCCCGATGCTCGCCGACTCCAAGCACGAGCTGATGCAGGACTGCGGCGTCGAGGGTGAGGACGGCTTCGCGCAGCGCGCGGTCTTCATCGTGGACCAGAACAACGAGATCCAGTTCACGATGGTCACAGCCGGCTCCGTCGGCCGTAACCCCAAGGAGGTCCTGCGGGTGCTCGACGCCCTGCAGACCGATGAGCTCTGCCCCTGCAACTGGACGCAGGGCGAGCAGACACTCGACCCGGTCGAGTTGCTGGCGGGGGCGTGAGGCCCGATGGCACTCGATGACCTGAAGGCGGCCCTCCCCGCATACGCGAAGGACCTCAAGCTCAACCTCGGCTCCGTCATAGGCAATTCGCAGCTGCCGAAGCAGCAGTTGTGGGGGACGGTGCTGGCCTGCGCGATCGCTTCGCGGTCCGGCATCGCCCTGCGCGCGCTGGAGCCCGAGGCGAAGGAGAACCTGAGCCCCGAGGCGTACGAGGCGGCCAAGTCCGCCGCCGCCGTGATGGCGATGAACAACGTCTTCTACCGCACCAGGCATCTGCTGTCGGACCCGGAGTACGGCAATCTGCGTGCAGGTCTGCGGATGAACGTCCTCGGCAACCCCGGTGTGGACAAGGCCGACTTCGAGCTGTGGTCCTTCGCCGTCTCCGCGCTCAACGCCTGCGGCCAGTGCCTCGACTCGCACGAGCAGGTGCTGCGCAAGGCGGGTGTGGACCGCGAGACCGTCCAGGAGGCGTTCAAGATCGCGGCCGTCGTCCAGGCGGTCGGTACGACCCTGGAGGCAGAGGCGCAGCTCGCGGACTGACCTCCTGCTGTTCACGAGGGGCCCGGTGAGCCTTCCGGGCCCCTCATCGCGTTCTCACGACGGGCCCGCCTGCCCGCGTCGACCGAAGTACCGAAAGCTGTCGCGGCTGTCGTCCGAAAGTCTCGCGCCGTGCACTCGGTCTGCCGCCGACGGGTGCCCCGCAGTACATTCCGGACGTGCGCCGTACCGCGGGCGACTGGTTCGCCGACCTCAGCCTCTTCCTGTTCGCGGCATGCTTCGCCGTGCTGACCGCCGACGCGGTGCTGCTGGGCAAGCATCCGTCGCCCGGCGTGCTGCTCGCGGACCAGGCCGTCGGGGCGCTTGCCTGCGCCGCGCTGTTCCTGCGCCGGCGCTGGCCCGTGCAACTGGCCGTCTTGCTGCTGGTGGCGGGGACATACTCGCACTTCGTGACCGGTGCGACCGTCGTCGCCGTCTTCACGGTCGCCGCCGGGCGCACGCTGCGGACGACGGGGTGGGTCGCCGCGCTGGCGTTCGCCCCGGTGCCGCTCTTCCTGGCCCGCGGGCCCGAGTTGGAGGACCCGGCGACCGTCTCGGGCATCACCTACTTCGTGCTCCTCACCGGGTCGATCGGCTGGGGGCTGTACGTACGGTCGCGGCGTCAGCTCGTCGCCTCACTGCGGGAGCGGGCGGACGGGGCGCATGCGGAGGCCAGGCGCCAGGCCAGGGAGGACATCGCGCGTGAGATGCACGACGTGCTCGCACACAGGCTCTCGCTGCTGAGCGTCCACGCGGGGGCGCTGGAGTTCAATCCGGGAGCGCCGGAGGAGGAGATCCAGCGGACCGCCGGTGTGATCAGGGACTGCGCGCACGAAGCGCTCGAGGACCTGAGGGAGATCATCGGCGTTCTCCGCGCGTCGTCCGCCGAAGGGTCCCGTCCACAGCCTGTGCTGGGGGATCTGACGCCGCTGACTGAGGAGTCCCGTGCGGCGGGTACGGACGTCGTTCTCGACGTGCGGATCGCCGGCGTCGAGGAGAACGGCGAGGACGGCGGGAGCGCCAAGATCCGCGAGTCCAGCGGGAGTCACGACAGCGGCGGGGCCCGCGAAGACGACGGGGGAGGCGCAGCCACCGCCGAGGCACCCGCATTCGTCGGCCGCACGGCCTACCGCATCGTCCAGGAGGGCCTGACGAACGCGCGTAAGCATGCACCCGGTACTCAGGTCACCGTGGAGGTGTCCGGCGGCCCGGGGCAGGGGCTGACCGTACGCGTGAGCAACCCGGTCCCGTCCGAAGTGGAGCCCGCGGCAAGGGAGTTCGCCCTCGATCCCGGCAGTTCGGGATCAGGGGTCCCCGGTGCCGGACAAGGCCTCATCGGGCTTGCCGAGCGTGCGAGACTCATCGGCGGCCGGCTCGAACACGGCCGGTCCGGCGCGGAGTTCCGGCTGCTGGCCTGGCTGCCGTGGGCGGCGCGCCCCCGCTTGCCGGAGGCAGCCGCACCGGCCGCCGGCCCCGGTGTGTGAGCGGGGGCGGCCCGCACAGCCCGACGCGACATGATTCCGAGGCCCCTTGGTGAACGCGCCAACCCCGATCCGAGTACTGCTCGTCGATGACGACCCCCTCGTACGTTCCGGGCTCCGGCTGATGTTCGGAGGCGCACCCGATGTGGAGGTGGTCGCCGAAGCGGCGGACGGCAGCGAGGTGCCGCCGCTCATCGACGAGCACTCGCCGCAGGTCGTTCTGATGGACATCCGCATGCCGGTGGTCGACGGGCTGGAGGCCACCGAGGCGTTGCGCAGGCGCGAACAGCCCCCCGAGGTCATCGCGTTGACCACATTCCACACGGACGCGCACGTGCTGCGAGCGCTGCGCGCCGGCGCCGCCGGCTTCGTGCTGAAGGACACAGCACCCGAAGAGATCGTGGACGCGGTGCGGAAGGTGGCGGCGGGTGAGCCGGTGCTCTCCCCGGAGGTGACACGGCAGTTGATCGACCGGGTCTCGGAGGGTACGGGCCGGGACTCGCGGGCGATCTGGGCACGTGAGCAGCTCGAAGCGCTGGGCGAGCGCGAGCGGGAGGTGGCCGTGGCGGTCGGCAGGGGCAGGTCCAACGCCGAGATCGCCGCCGAGCTGTACATGAGCCTGCCCACCGTCAAGACCCACGTCTCGCGCATCCTGACCAAGCTGGCTCTCAACAACCGCGTGCAGATCGCCCTGTTGGCCAACGACGCCGGTACGGACGGGACAGCGGACCAGTCCGGCTGAAGCTCGCGGGCACACCAGGCCCGCGACAGGTGCCGGGGAAGGTCCCGGGAAACGGAAGGCCGGGGTGTTCCCCTTCGAAGGGGAACACCCCGGCCGACGTTCGTCCGGCTACGCGGAATCCGTTCAGGACACCGGCAGTTCGAACCACACCACCTTGCCCGTCGACAGCCGCGTGGCGCCCCAGCGCCGCGCCAGCCGGTTGACGAGGTACAGGCCCCGGCCGCCTTCGTCCGTGGCCCGTGCCTGCCGCAGACGCGGCAGCTGCGGCACGTCGTCGCCCACCTCGCAGCGCAGCGTGTCCGTGCGCAACAGCCGCAGGGTGATGGGACGTTCGGCGTACCGGACGGCGTTGGTGACGACCTCGCTCACCAGCAGCTCGACCGAGTCCGACAGCTCCTCCAGACCCCAGCGGGCAAGCGCGCGCCGCGCGAGCCTGCGGGCCTGCCCGGCCGTCTGGGCCCGCGGGTCCAGGAACCAGTACGCGACATCGCTCGGGGCGATCCCGTCGAACCTGGCGGCGAGAAGCGCGATGTCGTCGTCGCGGTCGCCCGGGCCCAGGATGTCCAGCACCTCGTCGCACAGGGGCTCCAGAGGCGCCGAGGAGCCCGGCCTGGTCAGCCGCGCGGTCGCGGTCAGCTTCTCCCGCAGATGCTCGATGCCGGTCCACACGTCCCGCTGGCGCGACTCGACCAGCCCGTCGGTGTAGAGGAGCAGCGTCGCGCCGGCGGGCGCGTCCAGCTCCACCGCCTCGAAGTCCACGCCGCCGACGCCGATCGGAGCACCGGCTGGTATCCGCAGCACCTCCGCCCGGCCGTCGCGATGCAGCAGCACGGGTGGCGGATGTCCCGCGTTGGCGATGACGATGCGGTGGGCGACCGGGTCGTAGACCGCGTACAGGCAGGTCGCCATGCGGTCGCTGCCCAGGCGCTGAGCCTGCTCGTCGAGGTGGTGCAGCACTTCCTGCGGAGGCAGGTCGAGTCCGGCGAGCGTCTGTGCAGTGGTGCGCAGCTGTCCCATGATCGCCGCCGACGTCATGGAGTGGCCCATCACGTCGCCCACGACGAGGGCGACCCTGCTGCCCGGCAGCGGGATCGCGTCGTACCAGTCGCCGCCGACGCGGGCGGTCTCGGCCGCGGGGAGGTAGCGGCTGGCGAGGTGGCAGCCGGTCGGCTGCGGCAGCTCGTCGGGCAGCATGGTGCGCTGCAACTCGTCGGCGATGTACGCCTCACGCCCGTAGAGCACGGCCTTGTCCACGCCGAGCGCGGTGTGCGTGGCGAGCTGGGCGGCGATCAGCAGATCGTCGGGTTCGAAGGCGGCGCGTTCGGGCCTGCGGAGGAAGACGGCGGCCCCGATGACCCTTCGGCGGCCACGCAGCGGAGCGAGTATCACCCGGTGCCCGGAGGGGACGTCGGGGTCGGTGCCCAGCAGCTCCGGGAGGGCGTCGCGTGCGGCGGGCGCGTCGGCGAAGACGGGGCGTACGCCGCGCAGAACCTCCGCCAGCGGTCCTCCGGAGAGCACCTCGACGTATTCGGCGGCGCCCGCCGTGCCGTCGGAGATCGCCGAGAGCGACACCCCCGACGTGCTCGCAGGCACGGCGCCGAGGGCGTCGCCGTCCTGCCCGTGCTCGCTCGCCGCCGACGCGGCGGCCACCATGGCGCTCGGGTCGTCGGGGATGCGGTCGCTGCGGCGAAGCCGAAGCACGACCGGGCCCGTCGGCCGCTCGTCACCCACGGGCAGCGGGTCGCGCAGGTAGACGAGGATCGCGTCGGAGTAGGCCGGCACGCTGGCCCGGCACAGGCCGAGCACCGTCTCGTCGAGGTCCATGCCGCGTGCGATACGGCGGGTGGCCGCACCGACGAAGCGCAGCCGGTCACCGCCGCGCCGCTCGCGTTCGGCGGCGTCGCCGTCGACGGCGGACACCTCGCGTACGGCCGTGGGGTCCGACGGTGGGTCCGAGGCGGAGGCCGACGAGGAAGGTGGCATTTCGGCGGCCGTCATGTCGCCGGTGGTCGGATGTGACACGGCACCGCTCTCCGCGGTCGAGGGCTGCTGTGAGGGGGCCTGGGCCGCCTTCTGGGGGGCTGACTTGGGGCCGTGCGAGGGCTCGGGGACGGCTCGCCCCGCGCCGCCGCGCGCGCCGGCGCCCGAACCGCGTGCGGACTCGGAGCGCTCCTGTCCGGACGCGTGCCCGGACTCGGGCTGCGGACGTGAGCCGGGGCGCACCTGCTCCACCCCGTCACCGTGGGACGCCTGTGAGGCGCGAGGTTTCCCGGTCTCCCCGAACTCGCCGGGGGGTCCGGACAATTCGGGCAGCCGGTCGTTCTCGCTCCCCGTGCCTCCGGAATGCGCGGGCGTGCCGGACGGCATGCCGGAGGGCCCCGTCGCGGGTCCACTGCTCGGGGGTGTCCCCACGGGCGGTGGCGGCGGCACGGCTGTGCTGGTCGCAGGCTGTTGGTGCTCCGTCACGCGTTCGGTTTCCATCCATCCGGGGCTGCGCGTCTTGCGCGCGTAGCGCTCACTGCTCCGCTGCTACGGGCGTCGTCGGCACTGCAGGAAAAGCTGGATCTCGGGTGGCACATCCGTACTTGCCGGTGCGTAGGCATAAGCATCCTCCCCGGCGATCTCGAAACCCCCGTCGTGTACGACCCGGCGCAAGTCGTCCCGTAGATAGCCGGATACCCGGATCGTGTTCCCCAAGAACGGCAAAGTGAAGTCATCCACATCCGCTTCCACCATCGACAGGGCCATCGGAGCACCCTCTCGCAACTGTTGGTGCAGCATGCGCAGCGCGTACGGAATTTCGACCCTCGGCAGCATCAGCAACGAGAAAAACACGGCAGCGCCGTCAAAAGGCCCCAGACCGTGCTTCTCCACATCGGAGATGTCCATACGGCGGAAATCGCCTTCCGGAACATTCTCGCGCGCCAGCTTCACCATGCCGGGCGAGAGGTCCACTCCGACGACCCGGTGCCCCGCCTCGGTCAGTTGACGTGCGGTGGGCAGCCCCGTGCCGCAGCCGAGGTCGAGGACGCGGGAACCGGCGGGCAGTTGCTCGGCGAGCCAGGCACCGCAGGAGATCTGGCCTTCCTTGTGCGGGAAGGCCTCGTCGTAACGGTCCCCGATGGCGTCGAAAGCCTCGGCCTGTCCGATTCGGTCGATTCCGTTCCAGTCGAAGTCTTTGTAGACCCCCCCGGCCTGCGGTTCCGAGGAACCCCCGCCGTTTCTGTCATTGCTGCTCACGGTCGATCTCCTCTCTCTGGCCACATGCCAAATCCCCGAGGGGGGAGGGGAGTTGTTGCAGCAGTGCGCCTACGGAGGTTGATCCTACGTTTGCAGTATGGGGGCGCAGCAAGAGGGAACGGGAGGTCGAACCGGGCGCGTGTCGCGGGACAGATGCGGCACATACCGGCAAGTGCGGAACAAGACGGTCTCGGCGGGGCCCCCGGACCCGCTCTCCCGGGTGTCGAATCGAGTGCGGGAGGGGGCCTGGAGGCCCCTCCGGCCGGGTCCGCGACCGCATTCCGGACGGGCGGACGCCGGCGGGTCCGCTTCACGGACGTCCCTCACCGCTTCCGGTGCCCGATCCCGCCCGTGCGACGGACGCGTGCTCGTCGGCACCCTCGGTCGCGGTGAAGCCGTTCGTTCCCGCCGCGCGGCCCGGCGCAGGCCAGCCGTCCCAGTCCCGCGGAAGCTGCGGAAGCTGCCAGTGCGGGTCGGGGCGCCAGTTCTCCCAGCCGTCGCTGAACGGCGGTGCCCAGGCACGGATCTCCTCGACGACGGCCCGTCCGGCGGCCCGTACGCGGGCTGCCAGCTCGCCGTCCACGAGCCCCGCGTGCTGCGCCGCGGCGAACTCGTCCTCGTCCCGCCACTCCCAACTGCGGTCCGGATAGACGGCGATGTCGAGGAAGTGGTCCTCGGAGTCGATGCCTCCGGCCCAGCGGCGCCGCGGCTCCTCCAGGTTCACGTACCAGTTCTTGAACTGCCAGTCCCGTTCCCAGAACAGCCACACGGACCAGGGCTCGCCGGGCCGGGCGAGCTTCAGTACGCCCGTGCCGAACCAGCGCGAGAGCACGGTCCTGCGCGGCTTGGTGTAGCGGGTCTCCAGCGGCTCGTGGTGCACGGGCGTGCCGTCGGCCATCTCCGGCTTCACGCAGATCGTGCCCGGCGCCACCCAGGCGGCGAGCAGGTCGGGGGTGTCGCGGACGACGGTGACGGGACGGCAGATGTGGGGGTGCCCTTCACCGTTGGCCCGGTAGCGCCACAGGATCCGGGTGCCGGGCGCCCAGCGGTCGTCCTCGCCGCCGTCTCCGCCGCGCTCGCCGGTCGCTCCGCGCGTGGCTGCGTACCCGTCGTACCCGTCGTCCAGGCCGTTTCCGTCGCCACGCGTGCCGGCTTCTCCCGTCGTTCCTGCCGTCTCCGCTGTCATGCGCAGATCTTAGGTGCGACGACCCACCACCGCCGTGAGCTGCGCCCCAACGGGGTCGTGCGCGCAGCGTGAACCTCACCACCGTGGACCGGCGGTGCCCCGTCAGGGCCTCTCCCGCGTTCCGCCGGCCGCCCGTCGGCTCCGGTCCGGATTCATCTCAGGGATGTGTCATACGGAGGACATCGAGGGCCTCGTCGAGCTGTTCGAGGGTCAGGTCGCCGCGGTCCACGTGTCCGGCCTCCAGCACCGCCTCACGGATCGTCATCCTCTGGGCGAGGGCGGCCTTGGCGACGGCCGCCGCGTTCTCGTACCCGATGTATTTGTTCAGGGGGGTGACCACGGAGGGAGAGGACGCAGCGTATTCGCGCGCCCGCTCCACATCGGCCACGATGCCGTCGACCGTGCGGTCGGCCAGCAGCCTGGAGACGTTGGAGAGCAGCCGCACGGACTCCAGCAGGTTCTTGCCCATCACCGGGAGCATCACGTTCAGCTCGAAGTTGCCGGCCGCTCCCGCCGCCGCGATCGTCGCGTCGTTGCCCGTGACCTGCGCGGCGACCATCAGAGTGGCCTCCGGGATCACCGGGTTGACCTTGCCGGGCATGATCGAGGAGCCGGGCTGCAGGTCGGGCAGGGAGATCTCCGCGAGGCCGGTGCGGGGGCCGGAGGCCATCCAGCGCAGATCGTTGGTGATCTTGGTGAGGCTCACGCCGATCGTACGGAGCTGGCCCGAGGTCTCCACCAGGGCGTCCCGCGCGCCCTGCGCCTCGAAGTGGTCGCGGGCCTCCGTCAGCCGAAGCCCGCTGGAAGCCGCGACGCGGTCGATGACGGCGGCGGAGAAGCCGGGAGGGGTATTGATGCCCGTGCCCACCGCCGTACCGCCCAGCGGGAGTTCGGCGAGGCGGGGGAGCGTGGAGCCGAGCCGTTCGACGCCGTGACGGATCTGGGCCGCGTAGCCCGCGAACTCCTGCCCGAGAGTGACCGGCGTCGCGTCCATCAGGTGCGTCCGCCCGGACTTGACGACGTCGGCGAACTCCTCCGCCTTGCGGGTCAGCGACGCCGCCAGGTGCTCCAGCGCGGGGATCAGGTCGCGGGTGACCGCCGCCGTCGCCGCGATGTGGATGGAGGACGGAAACACGTCGTTCGAGGACTGGCTCGCGTTGACGTGGTCGTTCGGATGCACGGGCGCACCCAGCCGCTCGGTGGCGAGAGTGGCGACGACCTCGTTCATGTTCATGTTGGAGGACGTACCGGAGCCCGTCTGGAAGACGTCCACCGGGAACTCCTCGTCCCAGCGCCCCGATACGACCTCTTCAGCCGCCGCGCGCACGGCCTCGGCCAACTGCGGCTCCAGCACTCCGAGTTCGGCGTTCACCTGGGCGGCCGCAGCCTTGATGCGGGCCAGGGCCTCGATGTGGGCGCGCTCCAGGCGCTGCCCGCTGATGGGGAAGTTGCCCACCGCCCGCTGGGTCTGCGCACCCCACTTGGCGTGCGCGGGCACCTGGACCTCGCCCATCGAGTCGTGCTCGGTCCGGTACTGCGTGCTGCCTGTGCTGTCCGTGGTGCTGTTGTCGCTGGCGTCGCCGCCGGTGCTGCCGGTCATGAACCTCCACCTCCGTACGGGGAAGCGTCCACGGTCCGCGAGGACATTCCCACCCCGGCGAGTACCCAGCAACGCGCAGCGCACCACGGGTGTACCGCTGCGCGTCCGGTGAGGCGGTGGCGGCGCTAGGGCGTGTCCGCAACGCCCCCCCCGCCTTGCAGGCGGACGACGCTACTTCGCCGACACCCCCTACGCCGTGCGTACGGGGATCGAGGTCACGAACGGCTGTGCCGGTCCGGGGTCGGTGAAGAAGTCGTTGCCCTTGTCGTCCACGACGATGAACGCGGGGAAGTCCTCCACCTCGATCCGCCAGACGGCCTCCATGCCCAGCTCCTCGTACTCCAGCACCTCCACCTTCTTGATGCAGTCCTGCGCGAGCCGGGCGGCGGGACCCCCGATGGAACCGAGGTAGAAGCCGCCGTGGGTGGCGCACGCCTCGGTGACCTGGGGGCTGCGGTTGCCCTTGGCGAGCATGACCATGGAGCCGCCCGCCGCCTGGAACTGCCCGACGTAGGCGTCCATGCGGCCGGCCGTCGTCGGGCCGAAGGAGCCGGAGGCGTAGCCCTCGGGGGTCTTGGCCGGGCCGGCGTAGTAGACGGGGTGGTCCTTGAGGTACTGCGGCATCTCCTCGCCCGCGTCGAGGCGCTCCTTGATCTTCGCGTGGGCGATGTCGCGGGCCACGACGAGCGTGCCGGTCAGCGACAGCCGCGACTTCACGGGGTGCCTGGACAGTTCGGCGCGGATCTCCGCCATGGGGCGGGTGAGGTCGATGCGCACGGCGTCGTCGTTGTCCGCTCCGGCGCCCTCCGTCAGCTGCTCGTCCGTCGTCTCCGGCAGGAAGCGTGCCGGGTCGGTCTCCAGCTGCTCGAGGAAGACGCCCTCGGCGGTGATCTTCGCCTTGGCCTGGCGGTCGGCCGAGCAGGAGACGGCGATGGCCACGGGGCACGAGGCACCGTGCCGGGGGAGGCGCACCACGCGCACGTCGTGGCAGAAGTACTTGCCGCCGAACTGGGCGCCGATGCCGATCTTCTGCGTCAGCTCGAAGACCTGCTCCTCCAGCGCCTTGTCACGGAAACCGTGGCCGACGGGGGAGCCCTCGGCGGGGATCTCGTCGAGGTAGTGGGCCGAGGCGTACTTGGCCGTCTTCAGGGCGTACTCGGCGCTGGTGCCGCCCACCACGATCGCCAGGTGGTACGGCGGACAGGCCGCGGTGCCCAGCGAACGGATCTTCTCCTCCAGGAACTTCATCATGCTCGCCTCGTTGAGCACGGCCTTCGTCTCCTGGTAGAGGAAGGACTTGTTGGCGCTGCCGCCGCCCTTGGCCATGAAGAGGAACTTGTACGCGTCGCCGTCGGTGGCGTACAGCTCGATCTGCGCCGGCAGGTTCGAGCCGGTGTTCTTCTCGTCCCACATGGTCAGCGGCGCCATCTGCGAGTAGCGCAGGTTGAGCTCGGTGTACGCGTCGTAGATGCCGCGGGAGAGCGCTTCCTCGTCGCCGCCGGAGGTGAGCACCTGCTGGCCGCGCTTGCCCATGACGATGGCGGTGCCCGTGTCCTGGCACATGGGGAGCACGCCCGCGGCGGCGATGTTCGCGTTCTTCAGCAGATCGAGTGCCACGAAGCGGTCGTTGGCGCTGGCCTCGGGGTCGTCCAGGATGCGGCGCAGCTGCGCGAGGTGTTCGGGCCGCAGGTAGTGCGAGATGTCGTGCATCGCCTCCGCGGCGAGCTTGCTCAGTGCCTCCGGCTCCACCTGGAGGAAGGTCCGCCCGTCGGCCTCGAAGGTGCGCACGCCCTCGGCGGTCACGAGTCGGTACGGCGTGGGGTCCTCGCCCAGAGGAAGCAGGTCCGTGTAGTCGAATTCCGGGCGGGACGGGCGGGAGCTGGCGGCCATCGGTGGGGTCTTCCTCTCGTACGGCTCATACGGCACTCGGCGGTGCGCGCGCGTCAAACAGCGTAGAGCGCCGAGGCGGTGGTGTGGAGGTGAGGTCGAACTCACCGGATCGGCCCGGTTGATGCCGAGTTGATGCCCACCGCGGTCTAGTCGCGATCTATCGCGTTTGGGTAGGCTGCCTCCGTGACTGATTCTCCGCTGGAAAACCCGCTGGAAAAGAAGCCCGTGGCCAGGCCCGAGGCGAAGGAGGCCAAGGCGGTCGAGACCTCCGTGCGCGCCTCGGACGCCGACCGTGACCGGATCGCGGACATCCTGCGCGAGGCCCTGGCGGAGGGCCGGCTCGACGCTGCGGAGCACTCGGAGCGGATCGACAGCGTGTACGCCGCCAAGACGCTCGGCGAGCTGGAGCCCCTGGTGCGCGATCTGCCCGCGGGCCGCCCGTCCGAGCAGCGCTACGACGCACCGGCCCCGGTGGATCACGGGCAGTACCAGGGCTGCGGCCCGAAGGACAACCTGGTCGCGATCTTCAGCGGATCGATTCGGAAGGGCCGTTTCCGGGCCCCGGGCAAGATCAACGCCTTCGCCTGCTTCGGTGGCATCGAGATCGACCTGACCGAGGCCGTCTTCGAGCAGCAGCATCTGGTCATCAACGCGACGGCGATCTTCGGCGGCATCGAGATCCGCGTCCCCGAGAACGTCACCCTGCGGCAGAAGGGCGCCGGAGTCTTCGGCGGCTTCGACGTGCGCACCGCTGAGGCAGAGGATTCACGCGCGCCGGTGGTGCTCGTGCAGGGCGCGGCGATCTTCGGCGGGGTCGAAGCGAAGCCGAAGCGCGGGAAGACGCTGCGCGATCTACGGGACCGGCTGCGCAAGGAACTCTGAGGCGCCCGGCGGGAGTTCACGAGGCTTCTCCGACACCACCCGTCCTGGGGGCGCACGCGGGCGCGAGTTCGTGTGACGGCGTGCATTCCTACGGTATGCATACCGGTGCACACAGCGGGTAGAGCCTGGGCATCGTCTCTCGTACGGCGGCAGCGCGAACTGCCGTGCGCAGCGAATCGGGTCTTGGTGAACCCACCCGCCGTCTCGTCAGGAGTAGACCGTGCTGCAACCGCCGCATCAGTCCCTTCAGGCAGCCGTCCCCGTTCCCCTCCAGCGTGCGTCCACGCGTGGGGACGAGGCGGGTCCCTGGCACTCGGAGGCAGTCTGCCGCCGGGATGAGGCGGGGCTCTTCTTCGCTCCGTCGAAGGAACCCACTGCGGCTCGGCTCTCGCGTGAGCAGGCCGCCAAGCGCGTCTGCGCCCGCTGCCCCGTGATGGTCGAGTGCCGCGAGCACGCTCTGGTGCTG
>NZ_JACBXA010000230.1 GCF_013870515.1 Streptomyces albidus (ex Kaewkla and Franco 2022)
GCGGACCGCCCGGCCCGGACGGGACGCCGACTGCCCGGCATCCTCGGTCAGTTGCCGCCGCTCACGTGCACGTAGTCGACGACCAGCTGCTGCGGGAAGCTGGTGCTTCCGTCGGGGTCGCCGGGCCAGTAGCCGCCGACCGCGAGGTTGAGGATCATGTAGAAGGGGTGGTCGAAGACCCAGCGGTTGCCGCCCAGATCAGCGGGGGTGCGTGTCTGGTAGACGTTCCCGTCCACGGACCAAGTGATCTTCTCGGGTGACCAGTCGACGGCGAAGGTGTGGAAACCGTCTGCGAACTTCTCCCCGTTCGGGAGGGAGTAGCCGGCGCCGATGCCGCCGGAGCCGGAGTAGCCGGGCCCGTGGAGCGTGCCGTGGACGGTGCTCGGCTCGAAGCCGACGTTCTCCATGACGTCGATCTCACCGCAGGCCGGCCAGCCCGCGCTGCCGATGTCGTTGCCAAGCATCCAGAACGCAGGCCACATTCCCTGCCCCTGGGGGATCTTCATGCGGGACTCGACGTGCCCGTACGTGGTGGTGAACGTGCTCGCCGTGCTGAGACGTGCCGAGGTGTACTCGCAAGGCCCGTACCAGCACTGGTAGTTGCCGGGGTTCTCCTTCTTGGCCGTGATGACGAGGTTGCCCTGGCCGTCGAGCGCGGCGTTGTCCGTACCGTTCGTGTAGTACTGACGCTCGTGGTTGTTGACGTTGTCGCCCGTCTCGAACCTCCACTTGGACCCGTCGACGGCGCCGCCGGCGGGGCCGTCGAAGTCGTCGGTGAAGGAGGCCACGGCGTTCCCCTCGGGCCCGTCGGGCTCGGCGGCGCTTGCGGGAGCCGCCACCAGGGAGGTGGCGGCGAGAGCGAGGGCGGCCAGCAGCCCGGCCGTCGCGGAAGTCCTGGATCTCATCGAGCGGTTGCCTTCCTGTGGAGCGGATCTCACGGATTGGCATGCCGTTAACTCTTGAAGAGAATCTGCGACTTCACCGCGTACATGTCAATAGGTCTGGACCTTTTTCTTCACAGGCTGACGCCCGCCTTCCGCCCTCATACGGCCCCCGCCCCCGTGAGCGAACGCACCTCTGTCTCCGCGTGCTTGGCCTCGTCCGCCGGCTCACGCGAGGTGACGGTCCCGAGCCAGCCGGCGAGAAAGCCGAGCGGGATCGCGATCAGGCCCGGGTTCTCCAACGGGAAGACGGCGAAGTCGACTTGGGGGAAGAGGGCACCGGGCCCGCCCGACACCACTGGCGAGAGCAACACGAGCACGATGGCCGGAACCAGCCCCCCGTAGACCGCCCAGACCGCACCACGCGTGGTGAACCGGCGCCAGAACAGCGCGTAGAGCAGCACGGGCAGGTTGGCCGCCGCAGCGACCGCGAACGCGAGGCCGACGAGGAAGGCGACGTTCAACTGCTGCGCCAGCAGCCCGAGTCCGATCGCTGCGATGCCCACACCCACTGCGGCGACACGTGCGACGCCCACCTCGCCGCGCGTACCGCGCCTGCTCAGCGAGGCGTACAGGTCGTGCGCCACGGACGCCGACGAGGCCAGCGTGATCCCCGCGACCACGGCCAGAATCGTGGCGAAGGCGACGGCTGCCACGACCGCGAACAGCACCGGACCGCCCGTCGATCCGGCACCTCCGCCCAACTCCAGCGACAGCAGCGGCACCGCCGTGTTCCCCGCGGGGTCCGACTCGCGGACGGCACCTCCGCCCAGCAGAGCGGCGGCTCCGAAGCCCAGCACGATCGTCATCAGGTAGAAGACGCCGATCAGGCCGATCGACCACACGACGGAGCGGCGCGCGGCACGCGCCGTGGGCACCGTGTAGAAGCGGGAGAGGATGTGCGGCAGCCCCGCCGTCCCCAGCACGAGCGCGAGTCCGAGGCTGATGAAGTCGAGACGGTGCGTCCACTCGCCGCCGTAGCGCAGGCCGGGGGCGAGGAAGTCGCGTCCGTGGCCGCTGCGTTCGGCCGCCGTACTCAGCAGCGACCCGAGGTCGCCGCCGAAGCGCACGAGCACCAGAACCGTCAGTGTCAGCGCTCCCCCGAGGAGCAGCACCGCCTTCACGATCTGAATCCACGTGGTGGCGCGCATGCCCCCGCACGAGACGTAGACGATCATGAGCGCCCCGACGCCGATCACCGTCCAGGAACGGGCGGAGCCGCTCGCACCACCCAGCAGCAGCGCGACGAGGCTGCCCGCGCCGACCATCTGCGCGACCAGGTACATCACCGAGACGGTGACGGAGGAGATGCCGGACGCGATGCGGACCGGGCGCTCCCGCATCCGTGCGGCCACGACGTCGGCGAGCGTGAACCGCCCGCAGTTGCGCACGAGTTCGGCGACGAGGAACAGCACCACCAGCCACGCCACCAGGAAGCCGACGGAGTACAGCATGCCGTCGTAGCCGTAGAGCGCGATGACGCCGGAGATACCGAGGAAGGACGCCGCCGACATGTAGTCGCCGGCGATGGCGAAGCCGTTCTCCATGGGGCTGAAGAGCCGGCCGCCGGCGTAGAACTCCTCCGGCGAACCGTGACGCCGGCGGCTCGCCCAGCTCGTGATGGCGAGAGTGACGAGGATGACGGCGCTGAACAGCACCAGCGTCAGCGTCTGGTGGTTGCCGCTCAAGGCATGGTCTCCCAAGCGGTGCGAGGGGCGGGGGCGTTGGCACGGGAATCTGTGCGACGAGCAGCGCGGGACTCAGAGCGAGGAGCTGCGCGGGGATCGGCACGCCTTGCCGCACCGCCGCGTACGGGCGCGCTCTGCGCGGGCGCCTGCGCGCTCCCGGCCGTCTGCGCGGGGATCTGCGCGGCCGCCTGCAGGCGGGCCATGTCCTGTGTCTCCCAGCGCAGTTCGAGCGCGAGCTGGTCCCGTCGCAGCCTGGCGTGGCGCACGTACGCCCACGTGAGCAGGAAGGTGCTGGCGAACTGCGCCAGGCCCGCGACCATCGCGACGTTGAGAACTCCCGCGACGGGGCGGGACATCAGGCCCGGTGCGACGGTGGCCGTCACGACATAGGCCAGGTACCAGACCAGGAACGCCGCGCTGACGGGCAGCACGAAGCGGCGATGGCGACGGCGCACCTGCTGGAACGCGGCGCTGCGCTGGACCGTGAGATAGACCGCCGCGTGCGCGTCCACGGGCTCTCCCCGCTTCTCGACGCGGTCACTCCGGGGCGGGGCGGCAGGCCGTGCGTCGTCGTCACCCCAACCGGAGGCGAGGGCGTCGTGCCAGGGATCATCGGTGCGCATGCCCAAGGATGGGCAGACGCAGAAGATCACGGATGGGGCATCCCGGACGGTTCACCCCTTCAGGTGATGAACCAGAACGGGCGGTATGACCGGAGCCGTTACGAGCCTCCGGCCGGTCGCGTCAGACGTCGATCCGTGAACGGTCCATCGTCGCCGCGGAGGCCCCGATGAACTCACGGCGCGGTGCCACCTCGCTGCCCATCAGCAGGTCGAACGCCGACTCCGCCGACTCCAGATCGCTGATGTTGATCCTTCGCAGCGTGCGGTGCCGCGGATCCATGGTCGTCTCCGCGAGCTGGTCGGCGTCCATCTCCCCCAGACCCTTGTAGCGCTGGATCGAGTCCTTGTAGCGGACCTTCGTGCGCTCCAGCTCCAGCAGCGTCTGACGCAACTCGTTGTCGGAGTAGGTGTAGAGGTACTTGTCCTGGCCCTTCTTGGGGCTGACCAGTTCGATCCTGTGCAGCGGAGGCACGGCGGAGAAGACCCTGCCCTCCTCGATCATCGGCCGCATGTAGCGCTGGAAGAGCGTGAGCAGCAGGATGCGGATGTGCGCGCCGTCCACATCGGCGTCGGCGAGGAAGATGACCTTGCCGTAGCGGGCCTGGTCGATGTCGAAGGTCCGCCCGGAACCTGCTCCTATCACCTGGATGATCGAGCCGCACTCGGCGTTCTTGAGCATGTCGGAGACCGAGGACTTCTGAACGTTGAGGATCTTGCCGCGGATCGGCAGAAGCGCCTGGAACTCGGAGTTGCGGGCGAGCTTCGCCGTTCCGAGCGCCGAGTCCCCCTCGACGATGAACAGTTCGCTGCGGTCGACGTCGTCACTACGGCAATCGGCCAGCTTGGCGGGCAGGGACGACGATTCCAGGGCAGTCTTCCGCCGCTGCGCTTCCTTGTGCTGGCGCGCGGCGATACGCGTACGGGCGGCGGCGACGACCTTGTCCAGCACCGCACGCGACTGCTGCTTGGCGTCCCGCTTGGTCGACCCGAAGAAGTTCTTCAGCTCCGTGGCCACGACCTGCGCGACGATGCGGGAGGCCGCCGAGGTGCCCAGCACCTCCTTGGTCTGCCCCTCGAACTGCGGCTCGGCCAGCCGTACGGTCACCACCGCCGTCAGGCCCTCCATCGCGTCGTCCTTGGCGATGTCGTCCTCGGCGACTCGAAGGACCTTCGCGGACCGCAACGCCTCGTTGACGGTCTTCGTGAGCGACCGCTCGAAGCCGGAGACGTGGGTGCCGCCCTTGGGCGTCGCGATGATGTTGACGAAGGACTTCAGCAACGTGTCGTAGCCGGTGCCCCAACGCAGAGCGATGTCCACGTCCAGCTCACGCTGGACCTCGGTGGGGATCATGTGCCCGCGGTCGTCCAGGACCGGCACGGTCTCCTTGAAGTTCCCCTTGCCCTGGAGCCTCAGCACGTCGCAGACGGGCTTGTCCTGCGCCAGGTACTCGCAGAACTCGCTGATCCCGCCGTCGTAGCGGAAGACCTCCTCCGAGACCCCGCTGCCGGCTCCGTCCTGCCCCTCGGCGCTCTCCTTGCCCGCGAGCCCGCGCTCGTCCCGCACGACCAGCGTCAGGCCCGGGACGAGGAAGGCCGTCTGCCGGGCCCTGGCGTGCAGCGTCTCCAGGGAGAGCTTGGCGTCCTTGAGGAAGATCTGCCGGTCCCCCCAGTAGCGCACACGCGTGCCGGTGCGGTTCTTCGGGAGCTTCTTGCCCTTGAGAAGGCCGCTGGTGGGGTCGAAGGGGGCGTCGGGCCCGGACTCGGTGAAGATGCCGGGGACGCCGCGGCGGAAGCTGATGGAGTGCGTCCTGCCGCTCCGGTCGACCTCGACGTCGAGCCGGGAGGAGAGCGCGTTGACCACGGAGGCGCCGACGCCGTGCAGACCGCCCGAGGCCGCGTAGGAGCCGCCTCCGAACTTTCCGCCCGCGTGCAGCTTCGTCATCACGACCTCGATGCCGGAGAGGCCGGTCTTGGGCTCCACGTCGACCGGGATGCCCCGGCCGTTGTCCCGGACCTCGACGGAGCCGTCCTCGTGGAGGGTCACCTCGATCCGGTCGCAGTGCCCGCCCAGGGCCTCGTCGACGGAGTTGTCGATGATCTCCCACAGGCAGTGCATGAGGCCCCGGCTGTCGGTGGAGCCGATGTACATGCCCGGGCGCTTGCGAACCGCCTCCAGCCCCTCGAGGACGAGCAGGTGCCTCGCGGTGTAGTTCGATCCGCCGTCCCGGTCGGGACCGGTGAGCAGAGCGGTGGACGGCTTGGTGTTGCCCCTGCCGGAGGCCACGGTGGGGTCGGCGGTCACGCGGTTCGCTCCTCGCTGAATTCTGCTTCTGGTGGCTGGTTGCCGCGTCAGAGGGTACCGAGAGTGCAGGACAGGGCGTGCCGCGCCACCCAGGAAGGGGTTCATGCTAGCCCATCTTCGATAGACTGTTCGATAACTCGGGCGGGTGACACACACATCACGTTCCCTTTGAGGCATGAACCATTTAGGCTCCGGGCACGTCCCCTTCAACAACGGGAACACTGCACAGACAAACAACTGGACAACAGCAACCAAGTGACATGACGACGAAGCAACCCACGTAATACGGCTCATTCGCCGCCACCCGGCAACATGCAGCCGCCCCGGGGAGAAATCTTCGAGGATTCGTCGAGAGCGGGAACGTTTTCGACCTGGTTGGATGTTGACCCTGGTACGACAGCTCGTCGAGCTAGAGAAGAGGCGACGTGACTACTGTTCTGACCCCTGCGACTCCGTTGACGGCCGCCGATCGCTGCGACCGCTGCAATGCTCAGGCCTACCTGCGTGTCGTGCTGCTCAGTGGTGGAGAGCTTCTGTTCTGCGCCCATCACGGCCGCAAGTTCGAGCCTGAACTGAAGAAGATTGCTGCGGAGATACAGGACGAGACCGAGAAGCTCACTGCGGCTCCCGCGAACGCGGAAGCCGGAGAGGGCTGAGCGGCCTGACCTGACGCAACGTCCCGAACCGACGAGCTCGGACCGGCACTGAGGCCGGAAAGCGGCGGGCGGTCATCCGGTGACACCGGGTGGCCGCCTTTCGCTGTCCGAGTACGGGACGCGAATATCTCCGGGGCCCTATGACGGGACGGCTCCGCATTTCCGCTCTCAGCGAACAACTGTCGCCGATCCCGTCCGCCAAGGCTTTTCTCACTTCCTTCGCTCCTTTTTTTCAGCCGCTGTGGGCGCGCACGAGTTCCGCCATGGCCGAGACCCGGGTGTAGACGCCGGGCCGCCCCTCCTCGCCGCAGCCCGCCCCCCAGGAGACCAGCCCCACCACGCGCCCCCCGGCCACCAGCGGCCCTCCGCTGTCCCCCTGACAGGCGTCACGGCCGCCCGCGGCGACCCCTGCGCACACCATCGACCGGCTCTCGAACGCGCCCCCCGACGAACCGTGCGTGCCGGCCGGATAGGCCTTGGCGCATGCCGAGTCCTTCAGCATCTTCACCTGGGCCGAGCGCAGCCCTGAGGCGTACTTGCCGGCTCCACTGGTGTCTCCCCAGCCGAAGACCTCCGCGGCCGTTCCCGCCGCGTACGCGGCGTCCCCGCTCCCCGCCATCGCGGCCGTCGCCCCCTCAGGCATGGCGTCGGCGAGGGTGAGTACGGCGATGTCCCCCGCGTTGGACTCGGGATCGAAGCCGGGGTTGATCCACACCTTGCTCACCGGCATCTCTCGCCCCTCGCGCGTGCCGAGGTCGCCCCTGCCCGATATGGCCCGTAGATCGTCCACCTCGCCGTGCTTCACGCCGAGCACCTCCGTGCTCAGACAGTGGGCTGCGGTGATCACCGTACGGACGCCCACGAGCGCTCCCCCGCAGAACTGGCCCGAGCGCGAGTCCCCGAACCGGTCTCGGCTGGCCAGAGCCACCACCCACGGGTGCGTGGCCGCGTCCACCGGATGGCCCCCCACCACGATCCGGTCCCGCGCTGCGGCCGGCTGCGGCGCCAGCAGAATCGCCAGCAGGGCCCCGAGCAGCACGGATATGAGCGAGGGCAACGGTATCGCGCGCAGCGGACGCATTCGGCCTCCTGACCTAGCGGCCTTCCGGACCATCCAGAGTGATCCGGATGGACCAGTTCCGCATCCTGGGGAGGAGCCCTTCACGCGGCAGGGGCCGGCGATCCCGTGAAAGGATCGCCGGCCCCTGCCGCGTGCTTGTGCGCGCCTCGCTCAGTCCAGGTAGTCGCGCAGGACCTGGGAACGGGAGGGATGGCGCAGCTTCGACATCGTCTTGGACTCGATCTGACGAATCCGCTCACGCGTCACGCCGTAGACCTTGCCGATCTCGTCGAGCGTCTTCGGCTGGCCGTCGGTGAGACCGAAGCGCATCGAGACCACTCCGGCCTCGCGCTCGCTGAGCGTGTCCAGGACGGAGTGCAGCTGCTCCTGGAGAAGCGTGAAGCTGACCGCGTCGGCCGGCACGACGGCTTCGGAGTCCTCGATGAGGTCACCGAATTCGCTGTCGCCGTCCTCACCGAGCGGCGTGTGCAAGGAGATCGGCTCGCGACCGTACTTCTGGACCTCGACGACCTTCTCAGGCGTCATGTCGAGCTCCTTGGCCAGCTCCTCCGGGGAGGGCTCACGGCCCAGGTCCTGGAGCATCTGACGCTGGACGCGTGCGAGCTTGTTGATGACCTCGACCATGTGCACCGGGATACGGATGGTGCGGGCCTGGTCGGCCATGGCGCGCGTGATCGCCTGCCGGATCCACCAGGTGGCATACGTCGAGAACTTGTAGCCCTTGGTGTAGTCGAACTTCTCGACGGCGCGGATCAGACCGAGGTTGCCCTCCTGGATCAGGTCCAGGAAGAGCATGCCGCGGCCCGTGTAGCGCTTGGCCAGGGAGACCACGAGTCGGAGGTTGGCCTCCAGCAGGTGGTTCTTGGCGCGGCGGCCGTCCTCGGCGATGATCTCCAGCTCGCGCTTGAGCTTCGGCGCCAGCTTGTCGGCGGCGGCCAGCTTGTCCTCGGCGAAGAGGCCCGCCTCGATCCGCTTGGCGAGCTCGACCTCCTGCTCGGCGTTGAGGAGGGGGACCTTGCCGATCTGCTTGAGGTAGTCCTTGACGGGGTCGGCCGTGGCGCCCGCGGCAGCGACCTGCTGCGCCGGTGCGTCGTCCTCGTCGTCGTCGGAGAGAACGAAGCCCTCGTTCTCGTTCTTCACCTCGGCGGTGGGGCCGTCGTCCGCGCCGGGCTTGTTCGCCTTCGCCGGTGCCTCGTCGGTCGGCTCCTCGCCGCCCTCGAGGATCTCGTCGACGACGGACTTCTTGCCGCCCGCCTTCTTCGGAGCGGCGGTCTTCTTCGCGGTCGCCTTCTTGGCCGTCTTCTTGGCCGTGGTCTTCTTGGCCACGGCCTTCTTGACCGGCTCGGCTGCGATCTCAGCAGCGGCAGCTTCGACGGCACCCTCAGCGAGGACCACGTCGGCCTCTGCGGGGACCTCCGGCTTGGCGGCCTTCTTCGCCGCGGCTGCCCTGGCCGGAACCGTCTTCGTGGCGGTGCGCTTGGCAGGGGTCTTCGCCGCGACGCTCTTACGGGTGCGCTTGGGGGCCTCGGCGGCACTCACCATCAGCGTCACACCCTCCTCGTCGAGGATCTGATTGAGGCTGCGCAGTACGTTCTTCCACTGGGTTGGCGGAATCTGGTCAGCCTCGAAGGCCCGACGCACGTCGTCGCCGCCGATCTGCCCCTCAGCCTTTCCCTGTTCGATGAGCGCCACCACAGATTCGGACTCGGCGATCTCCGCAGGGAGCGTACGGGATGTGCTGGCCGACACGAACAACCTCTCGGAACGATGGAAACGGCAAACCGCCGGTGGGGATGAACCGACGGCGCGGGCTGAGCAGTGGAGGAATACAACGCCTCTATGAGCGCGGGGCTCAGGCTCCGTATTCCTGCCTCGGCTGTCACCTCTTGAGTCATCGCGCTGCAACGCGAAGCGTTACGGGCAATACGCGTGGCCCGGGTCACATCCTGCATCCATATATTCTGGTGAGAACTTGATTAAAGGGGCATGAAAAGGACAACGTCCTCGACGCCTTCCACTCCGACGAGCCCTGAAACGGTTGCGCCGCCGGAAACCGGCGGCGCAACCGTACTGCCAGGCCGCATCCTCATGGTCACGGCTCGTCCCGACGACCGCCTCTCGCCCGTACGGCAGAGGCGGCCCCGGCTTCGATGAACGTGTACGCAGGTGAGCACCGGCTCGCTTTGCGCACAACGGCCG
>NZ_JACBXA010000231.1 GCF_013870515.1 Streptomyces albidus (ex Kaewkla and Franco 2022)
GGCAGCAGCGATATGGGCAGCCCCGGGTCCGCGTAGGGCAGGCGCCGCCAGGCGTCCAGGGCGGGCAGGTAGTCCCGGTAAGCCTCTTCGGGCGGCACTCTGCGGCGCCGTGACCAGGAACGCAGCACCGGCTCGTGCATGTGCAGGAACGATCGGTGCGCCGCGGCGAGAGCCCCCAGGTCCCACCAGCGTGCGACGGCCTCCGCCGTCGGCTCGAAGCCCTCGTGCGTACCGCTGAAGAGATCCACGTACGGCGTCAGATCCAGGCGCGCGAGGCTGTGCCGGGTCTCCTCCTCCAGGTGGGACGGTGCGATCCAGATGCCGGGGGCGGCGTTGCCGAAACCGAGCCGGGCCAGGCGGGAGCGGAGTATGTGACGGCGCCCCCGTTCGCTCTCCGGAACGGAGAAGACCGCGAGCAGCCACCGGCCGTCGGGCTCGGGCCGCGCGTAGACGCGGCGGTCGCCGTCGTCGAGCAGCTGGCGGCAGGCCTGCGACGGCGCGTATCCGGCGGCCTTGCTGCCGGGCCGGTCGGCGGTCAGCAGCCCCCGCCTCTTGAGCCGGGAGACCGCCGAGCGGACAGAGGGTCCGTCGACGCCCGCCGCCCCGAGGAGCTGGATCAGGGCGGCGACGGGGACCGTGCTGTCGGGAAAGGCCCGCCCGTACGCCCCGTAGAAGGTGAGGATCAGCGAACTCGGCGACGGCCTGGGCACGGTGGGGGGCTGCTCGTTCACGCCGTCACTCTAGATCGGTGGTTCCTGGGCGGCTTCGCGCAGCAGGTACCGCTGGAGCTTCCCCGTCGGCGTACGCGGCAGCGACGTGGCGAAGACGATCTCTCTGGGGCACTTGTACGGCGTGAGCTCCGAGGTGACGAAGTCGCGCAGTTCCGCGGCTGTTTCGCTCCCCACCGCGGACCCCGCCGTTCCGTCCTGCAGCACGACGTGCGCCACCACGACCTGTCCGCGCAGCTCGTCGGGGCGGCCGACCACCGCCGCCTCCGCCACATCGGGATGCCGCAGCAGGACGTCCTCGACCTCGGGCCCGGCGATGTTGTACCCGGCCGAGACGATCATGTCGTCGGCGCGTGCCACGTAGCGCAAGTAGCCGTCGGGTTCCCGGATGTAGGTGTCGCCGGTGAGGTTCCAGCCGTCGCGCACGTACTCGCGCTGCCGCGCGTCCGCGAGGTAGCGGCAGCCGACGGGGCCGCGTACCGCGAGCAGTCCCGGTTCGCCGTCGGGAACGGGCACGAGACCTCCGTCCGGGTCGCGGTGCACCACGCGGGCCTCGAAACCGGGGACCGGGACACCGGTGGTGCCCGGGCGTATCTCGTCGTCGGCGGCGCTGACGAAGATGTGCAGCATCTCCGTCGCGCCGATCCCGTTGATCAGCCGCAGCCCCGTGGTCCCGAGCCAGGACTCCCAGGTTGCCGCGGGAAGGTTCTCTCCGGCCGAGACGCAGCGGCGCAGCGAGGATATGTCGTACGGGCGACCGCGGTCCGGCGGTGTCGCGGTGAGCTTGGAGAGCATCCCCCGGTAGGCGGTCGGAGCCGTGAACAGCACGGAGACGCGGTGCCGTTCGACGGCCTCGAGCATCTGCTCCGGGCCGCTCCAGTGCCCCAGCAGCGCCGTCGCTCCGGCGCGCATCGGGAAGATCAGGAGGCCGCCGAGTCCGAAGGTGAAGCCCAGCGGAGGGCTGCCCGCGAAGAGGTCCTCGGGCTGCGGGCGCAGCACATGGGCGGAGAAGGTGTCGGCGACGGCGAGCACGTCACGGTGGAAGTGGACGCAGCCCTTGGGCTGTCCCGTGGTGCCGGAGGTGAAGGCGATCAGCGCGGCGTCGTCCGCGGCGGTCTCGACCGCCTCGTAACGCTCGGGCTTCGACGCACTCATGGACAGCAGGTCGTCGGGCGCCTCGCCGCCGAAGGTCGTCACCCGCAGCAACGGCACCTCGGCCTTGGTCAGTTCGTCGACGGACCGTATGTCGCACAGCGCGTGGTTGATGCGGCCCATGGCGCAGACGGTGCGCAGCTCGTGGGCGCGCTGCGCGGCGAGCACCGTGACGGCGACCGCGCCCGCCTTCATCACGGCAAGCCAACATGCCGCCAGATGAAGGGAGTTGGGGCCACGCAGCAGGACACGGTTGCCCGGTACGACGCCCAGGTCGCCGGTCAGGACGTGAGCGATGCGGTCGACCCGGGTGCGGAGTTCGCCGTAGGTCCACACCTCGCCGTCGTCGGCGCGGAGGGCCGGCCGCTCCGCGCCGAAGCGCTCGACGGTGCGGTCGAGCAGTTCGGCGCCGCAGTTGAGACGGTCGGGATAGTGCAGCTCGGGACGGTCGAAGACCAGTTGCGGCCATTCCTCCGGCGGTGGCAGATGGTCGCGGGCGAAGGTGTCGAGGTGCGCGGACGGGCTCAGGTGCATGGTGGTGCCCCCTTGCGGCCTTCGCCTGCCTTCTGGCAGGGCCTGGAATGCCGGTATCGCCGGTGTGCCGTTGAGCGTAACGTGTTGGTGACGACAGTCAACGGTCCGCGATACAGCGATCAGCAGTACGGCGATCAGCCGCACGGCGACGAGGAGGCCCTGCCGATGCCCGAGTTCGCGCTGGAGCCGGAGCAGCAGAAGTGGTGTGAGGAGCTACGGGCCCTGGCCGCCGACAGGCTGCGCCCGCTGGCCGAGGCCGGTGAGGACGGCGCCGTCAACCGTGAACTCCTCGCCGAGCTCGGCGAACTCGGCCTGCTCGGCCGTCTCTTCGCGCCCGACGGCCGCCCCGCGAGCGCTCTGGACCTGTGCCTGCTGCGCGAGTCCCTGGCCTACTCCTGCACCGAGGCCGAGACGGCTCTGGCCCTGCAGGGTCTGGGCGCGGGCCCCCTCGCTCTGGCGGGCTCGGCCGAACAGCGGGAACGCTGGCTGGGCGAGGTGACGGCGGGCCGTGCGGTGGCGGCCTTCGCGTTGAGCGAGCCGGGCGCGGGCAGTGACGCGGCAGCTCTCGCGCTGCGGGCCGAGCCGGACGGCACGGGCGAGCGCTGGCGCCTCACCGGCACCAAGACATGGATCTCCAACGCGCCCTTCGCGGACGTCTACACCGTCTTCGCGCGTACGACCGAGGGTGCCGGATCCCGTGGCGTCAGCGCCTTCCTGGTGCCCGCCGGACGGCCCGGACTTACGGGTGAGGCACTGGAGATGCTCTCCCCGCACCCCATCGGCACCCTGACCTTCGAGGACGTGCCGGTCTCCCGTGAGGACCTGCTGGGTGAGGTGGACGGCGGCTTCGGCGTCGCGATGCGCACGCTGAACCTCTTCCGACCCAGCGTCGGCGCCTTCGCGACCGGCATGGCGCAGGCAGCGCTCGACGCGTCCGTCGAACACGCCGGGAAGCGGGCCGCCTTCGGCGGCACGCTGCGCGATCTCCAGGCCGTCTCCCACCAGTTGGCGGAGACCGCGACCCGGATCGAGGCCGCACGCCTGCTCGTCTACGCGGCAGCGGCGGCCTACGACCGCGGAGAGCCCGACATCGCCCGGCGGTCGGCGATGGCCAAGCTGCTGGCCACCGAGACGGCGCAGCAGGCCGTCGACACGGCCGTGCAGATCCACGGAGCCTCGGCCCTCCAGCGAGGCCACCTCCTCGAACACCTCTACCGTGAGGTCCGCGCACCCCGCATCTACGAGGGCGCCAGCGAAGTGCAGCGCTCGATCATCGCGAAGGAGCTCTACAGGTGACCGACGCTGCAAGCGGCCCCCACCTCCAGCGCACCAACCCCGGCGAACTCTCCCCGCCCACCGGCTTCTCCCACGCGGTGACGGCGACGGGCTCCCGGCTCGTCTTCCTCGCCGGGCAGACTGCGCTGGACGGCGAGGGCACCGTCGTGGGCGACACTCTCCCGGCTCAGTTCGAGCAGGCGCTCACCAATCTGCTGACGGCTCTCGCGGCGTCCGGCGGCAGCCCCGCCGACCTCACCCGCGTCACCGTCTACACCACGGACGTTTCCGCCTACCGCGACAACGCCCGCGAACTGGGAGGCATTTGGCGCCGCTGCGCGGGGCGTGACTACCCGGCGATGGCGGTCGTCGGCGTGGTGCGGCTGTGGGACGAGGAGGCCCTGGTCGAACTGGACGGCATCGCGGTGCTGCCCTGAACGGGCGTTCCGTGCGACCAGGCACGTCGTCGTCCGGATCGTGGCGTGGCTCGCGGCGCCGGGACGCAGGCGGCAATCCGCCGTTGCGGATGTCCCGCTCCGCACGCCGCCTGTGACGAGGATCCGGACGACGAGGGGTTCCAGGTCCGGTCCGTCCTAGGGGGTGTCCGCAAAGTAGCGTCGTCCGCCGCCCCAGGCGGGACGTTGCGGACACGCCCTAGTCCTGTTCCCCGTCCTCTCCCTCATCCTGGTCCTTCGGACAGGCGAACTCCTTCTTCGATCCCCATCTCTCCTGCTCGTCGCCGTTGTCGCGTATTCCGCACTCCAGCGCGACCTCCGCGCCGCGCTTGGTGTCGTGCAGGATGAGCAGCCGCTTGTCACGCGGTACCTGGCCGTGGTTGCCGAACACGAGCGACCCGGTGGCACCGCGGACTCCCGCTTCCCCGCCCGGCCCGTTGACGAGGGCGAGCTGCACGGTGCTCGCGTCGAACCCTGCCGGCGCCACATCGTGACGTGCCGTGTTGACCGCGTAGGAGAGGACCCGCATCGCGTCCCACGCCAGCGGCGTGCGGCCGTCGTTGCTCCACTGATCCCTTCCGTACCGGGCCAGGTAGTCGTGCCGGAACGTCCTGGCCCGGGTGTGCGGGGGATAGCTGTCGGGCAGAGCATGCGCTGCGTAGTAGAGCCGGGTACCGGGGTGGTTCTCGCTGGGCTTCTGCTTGTCCACGACGGAGTTCGTCAGGTCGTTTCCGCCCAGGACGCTCACCCGGCCGTTGCACGCGGTTCCGCCGTCGAAGTCGTCGAGGAACGCGTTGAACTCGTTGGACCGCGAGGCCCAGTACACGACGGTGCGGGGGTCGTCCTTCAGGTGCCGGCACACCTGCTCGGCCATCTCCCGGGGTGTTCCGACCCATTCGGCGTTCTCCGACCGGGCGGGCCGGCCGGTGTCCTTCCCGTCGGGGTCGTACCAGAGCGTGTGGGTGGTTCCGAACGCCTCAGTGAAGCGGACGCTGAGGTTGTTGCTGTACGTGTCGTTCGGGTTCGCGATCACCACCGCCTTCTCGGCGGGTGCGCAGGTGTCCGGCGCGGTACGGACGATGTTGCCGCGCCGGGCGAAGTCCGCAGCGATCCGCGCTTCGCGGCCGTTGTCCGGCGCCACCTGGCGGTACATGGGATGGCCTTGCATCTCCTGCGCCGTCGCGACAGTTCCGATCATGGGCAGTCCGGCGCCCCCGAGGATGTCGCGGGCTTCCATGGTGGCCTTGCGGCTCTGTCCCAGGCCCACGACTCCCACCAGGTCGCTCTTCGCCTCACCGGCTTCCTTCGCAAGGGCCTTGGCGACGGCCGGTGCTTTCGAGAACCTCGCCCCGGCGTCCTCGATGCGCACGCGGAGCCAGACCTTGTTGCCCTGGTCCCTGGACGTCTCCTCGTTGAGCTCTTCCTGGGCGAGGGCGATGCCCCGCACCTCGGGTATCGCCCCGCTGTAGAGCGCGTCCTCCCAGGAGCCGACCTTCACGGGCACGCCCAGGTAGACGACCGTGCGTACGACAGCTCCGCGCTTCTCGGCTCTGTCAGCTGCCTTGTTCTGGCGTCCGATGGAGGCGGCTGCGGCGTCGTACACCTCACGGGGCTCCGAACCGCCGGGCTTGCGGTTCGATTCGGGGAAGGACGAAGCGGGTCGCACCGCGGCGCCGATGCACTCCGAGGTGCTGCGATCCAGCGCCCACTGCACGCCGTAGGCACCCCCTCCCGCGAGGAGACCGAGGGTGACGGCCGTTGCGACGGCCGCCTCGGCGACCGGCGCGACGTCCGAACAGATCGGGACGGAGATCTCCGGATAGCGTCCCAGCCACCGGATGGCGTCGGGATCAGGCGACTGCACACTCTCCACACCCACCCGCACGACACGTGCGCCGCCGCTGCCCGGTGAACCCAGCCAGGACTTGAGAGTGACGGCCGCCTCGGAGAGGTTCTCTGTGCGCTCACCCTCGGAGCGTTCGGCGGCGACGAGCACCACGCCGGTGCTCCCGGTCTGCTCGACGGCCACGGTGAACTTCCCGATCAGGCGCGGCGTCCAGTCCCGGTAGGCATCGGTCTGCGGAAGGACGATCACGAATCTGGACTGCCGCCGCCGCCCCCAGGGGGAGATCCTGCGCCGGTGGAAGGCCGCGTCCAGATCGGAGAGCATGGCCCGCAGGAGCACGTCCGTGGTCCGCTCCAGCCGCTTCTCGCGTTCGTCTTCGGTCTCCGGCTCGCCGTCGGAGGGATCCAAGAGGCCTCCACGGACGATGTTCTCGGTACCGGGGGCAGGAGCTTCGTCGGCGAACCGCGCGGCATCCTGGAAGAAGCCGGTGCCCTTGGGCAGGGTCGACCACTGCCGGTACCAGCTGCCCTTCCGCGTCATCCGTCGTTCCTGCAGCCGCCCGTACAGCCAGCGCGGCAGGACGTTGAAGAGGGGCTGGCGTGTCCAGTACCAGACGAGGGACGGGACACCCGTCGGGGACTGGTCGCCGCCGCTGATCACCGCCAGCGCCTTGAGGAGGTTGGAGTCCTTGCGGCGTTCCGCGAAGCACTGATCGCGCAGTTCCTTCGCCCGGACGGACGCCTGGCGCTCCGCGAGCTGTGTCTCGACGACACTGCACATCAGGGTGAATTGGGGTAATCGCAACCGTCCGAAGCCCCCAGGCCGGTTCCGCTTGAGCTCCTCCTCGAGCTTCTGGAAGACCTCTCCGACCCGTTCACTCCGCGGCCCTGAAGGTGCCCCTGCGACCTGTGCGTACGGGACGCGCGCCCGTCCTCCCGCCCGTAAGCGGGCGCACAGGCCATCGGCGATCAATTCCGCTTCCCGGCCCTCGTTCAGCTGGCTGAGCACCACCAGAGGTGACGGACCACGATTGCCCGGCGGGAGCGTGATGTGTTCTTCGAGGGCACCGATCAAGGTGCCGATCTTCGGTAACGCTGGCATGGATGACGACACGGCGCATCTCCCCCGTGGCAGGCACCCGTGACCTGCCACGGGCCCCGCCTCTCGGCCGTACGAACGGTTGGCGGGCGGGGAATCATAATCGAACTCTTCAGCCCGTGCTCATCATTCCCTCCAGCGCTGCGGGTGTATGCGCGCGGCTCCAGCCGCCCGGCTGGCCCCGCCCGGCAGGACCGCAACGGCGACAGCCAGGCGGCACCAGGACGTCGGGATCACCGAGCCGGCCGACGTTCCGAGAAGGACGCGTCCGTTGTCTCACCGCCGTCGGCTGCGGCGGCGTCGGCCTGCGGGGCCCGGGAGGGCGAAAACCCGTTGCCGGGCCCCGGCGGGGGTGCTGGGCTGAGCGGATGGACCCAGAAGCCGTACTCGCTCAATTCGACGCGCGGATGCGCCAGTACGCCCCGGCGGACGGGACGGGCTCCCGCGTCGAGCGAGTCGGCGACGTGGTGCGGCAGGTCGGCGCGGACCGTGACTGGAACGGCTGGACCGGTGTCATCTGGTCCGACGTGGACGCGGACACCGCGGACGCGGCGATCCAGGCACAGGTCGGGTACTTCACCGCGGAGGAGCGGGAGTTCGAGTGGAAGCTCTACGCCCACGACCGTCCGCACGATCTGGGTGCACGTCTGGAGGCGGCCGGGTTCACGCCCGAGCCTCAGGAGACGCTCATGGTCGCCGAGGCAGCCGAACTGTCCACGGAGGTCCGGCTCCCCGAGGGAGTGCGGCTGTGTCAGGTGACCGAGCCGGCGGAACTCGACCTCGTCACGGACGTTCACGAGGCCGCGTTCGGCGAGCCGGACACGTGGCTCGGGGACCAACTCCGGGCGCAGCTCGCCGAGTCCGCGACGAGCGTGGTGGTCGTCGTCGCCATGGCCGGTGAGGTCCCCGTGAGTGCGGCCAGGCTGGAGCTGCTGCCGGGCACGCCTTTCGCCGGCCTGTGGGGCGGAGGCACGGTCCCCGAATGGCGGGGCCGCGGCATCTACCGGGCACTGATCGCCTACCGCGCCCGCATCGCCGCCGAGTGCGGCTACCGCTATCTGCAGGTGGACGCGTCCAGCGAGAGCAGCCCGATCCTGCGCAGGCTCGGCTTCGCCGCGCTGAGCACGACCACCCCGTACGTGTACCGGCCGTGAACCCGCCGTCTGTTACGGGCGGAGGCCGCTCACGTCGATGACCCGGACCCACTCCTTGTTCGCGACGCGCGGCTCCGCCCACAGGTGCTCCGGACGACGGCTACGGGCCGAACTCCTCGTGCAGCCCCTGCACTTCTGCATAGCCCGGGATCCGCGCGCTCTGCTCCACGCCCGGTTCAGCGATCGAGCAGGCCAGGTCGACGGCGTGCTGCAACGCCGCGCGGAAGAGCAGCGAGCCGAGACTGATGCGCCGCACCCCCGCCTCCGCAAGCTGTTCGCGGGTGGGGTGGGCCGGGGAGTGGAGCACGTTCAGGGGTGCCGCCGACTCCCTCGCGACGGGGGCGATCTCGTCCAGTGCCGTCAGCCCCGGTACGAAGACACCGTCGGCCCCCGCCTCCACGTATGCCGCGCAGCGGCGCAGCACCCCCTCGACCGTGGCGTCCACGCCGAGCCAGTGCGTGTCGGTGCGGGCGTTGACGAAGAGACCGGGGGCGGCCTCCTTCACCGCGGTGATCTTGGCCGCGTGGAGGACCGGATCCGTGAGGGTGCCGTCGGACCGCCCGTCCTCGATGTTGACGCCCGCCACCCCTGCCCGTGCCAACTCCGTGGCCAGCTCGGCGACTTGGACCGGGTCATCGCTGAAGCCGTCCTCGATGTCGACGCTGACCGGTACGGGCAGCCGCGCCAGCCCCCGCCCGAGAGCGAGGGTTTCGGCGCGCGCCGCACGCCTGCCGTCGGGAAGCCCGGCCGACGAGGCGACGCCCAGGCTCGTCGTGCCGACGGCGGGGAAGCCGCGACGGTGCAGGGCGGCGGCCGAAGCGTGGTCCCAGGCATTGGGCAGCAACAGGGGCTGCTCGCGGTGGTGCAGTGCGCGGAAGGTCTCGTACGCGCTCATGCGGCCACTTCCGCGGGCATCCCGAGCAGCTCTGCGAGAGCGTCCCGGCCTTTGCCGGTGACCCTCAACGCCCGCTGGCTGCCGATGTGTTCGCACCAGCCCCTCTCCAGGGCGTACGTGCAGAGCGCGGCACCCGCGCGGCCCGCCAGGTGCGGGCGGCGTTCCGTCCAGTCCAGGCAGGAACGCGCCGTCGGGCGGCGGCTGCCGGGCCGGGCAGACAGGTCCATCCCCAGGTCCGCGAACCATCCGAGACCCGCGTCGGTGACCGAGAAGCCCGTCGACTGCTGAAGCAGTCCGCGTTCCAGCAGCGCGTCCGTGACGGCCACGCCGAGCGCGCCCGCCA
>NZ_JACBXA010000232.1 GCF_013870515.1 Streptomyces albidus (ex Kaewkla and Franco 2022)
TCGACGGTGAGCCGGTCGGTGACGAGCCGGGCGAGCCACAGCCCGCGGCCCTCGGTGGCTCCTGCGACGCCGGGTGCCAGTTCGGGGATGACGTCTTCGGAGAATCCGGGGCCGGAGTCCTCGACCTGGCACTCCAGCTCGCCGGCGCGGTGACGCATCACCAACCGGCCGGTTCCTCCGGCGTGTTCGACCGCGTTGGTGGCCACGGCGTCGACGGCGACCACGAATTCCCCTCTGCGCGGTTCCCCCAGGCCTGCGGATGCGGCGCACTCCTCGACCTCTATGCGGATGCGGGGAAGGTCCCGCGAGGTGAAGTGCAGTCGGCACAGGCGCTCGTTGGTCAACATCCGTCCCCCTCCCCGACGGTGTGGTCCGGCGAACGGACGGAGTCCGTCGCGAGCCCGTACGGCGTGCGGGGGTGGTCAGGAGTGTGGTCGTGAGCGAGGTCGCTCGTCCTGCCGTCCCGCGTGGTCTTCAGTGCTCTGCTCTGCGCGTACGCGCATAAAGGCCAGGCTGCGCGACTCGCGGGAGGGCCCCAGCGGCAGCCCGTTCTCGCTCTGCCGACTCCGCACCGGACAGCGGCGCTGCGCGCTCTGCGCAGCACGGGGACAGGGCGGGTCGCCGCCACGACGTCGCCGCAGTCCAGCAACTGGGGTCGCCTCCTTCGCTGCACCGTTTGTGCGCACCCTTTCTGCCTTCGCTGGTCAGCGAGGTTAAGCGGCGGGATGGCCGATGGGTATCCCCCGAAGGGGATTGACGTGTGAAGAACGCTAAGTGACTGAATTCGATTGGGGTTTGTCGCATACGAACGGAGCTTGTCGTTCTTGACGACGAGCTCCGTTCGTATGCGGTAAATGTCCGAGGAGGACTGCTACTTGGCCGGCTCGGGCTCCGGCGCCTCCTCCGTCTCGGACTCGTCCTTCGGCTCGCCCGGCGTGCGTACGGAGTCGAGCAGGAGCTGGGCCACGTCCACGACGCGCAGCTCCTCCTTCGCCTGCTCGTCGTTCTTCTTGCCGTTGACGGAGTCCGTCAGCATGACGAGGCAGAAGGGGCAGGCCGTCGAGATGATGTCCGGGTCGAGGGAGAGTGCTTCGTCGACGCGCTCGTTGTTGACGCGCTTGCCGATGCGCTCCTCCATCCACATGCGGGCGCCGCCCGCGCCGCAGCAGAAGCCCCGCTCCTTGTGGCGGTGCATCTCCTCGTTGCGCAGCCCGGGGACCTTGCCGATGATCTCGCGCGGGGGCGTGTAGACCTGGTTGTGACGGCCCAGGTAGCACGGGTCGTGGTAGGTGATCAGACCCTCGACCGGCGTGATGGGGACCAACTTGCCCTCGTCGATGAGGTGTTGGAGCAGCTGGGTGTGGTGGATGACCTCGTAGTGGCCGCCGAGCTGCGGGTATTCGTTGGCGAGGGTGTTGAAGCAGTGCGGGCAGGTCGCGACGATCTTCTTCTTCGACTTCTCGACCGTCACGCCCTCGTCGCCTTCCTCCTCCGGAGCGGACTCGCCGAAGGCGGCGTTCAGCGTGGCGACGTTCTCCTCGCCGAGCTGCTGGAAGAGGAACTCGTTGCCCAGGCGGCGCGGTGAGTCACCCGTGCACTTCTCGTCGCCGCCCATGATCGCGAAGTTGACGCCCGCGATGTGCAGCAGCTCCGCGAAGGCCTTGGTCGTCTTCTTGGCGCGGTCCTCCAGGGCGCCCGCGCAACCGACCCAGTACAGGTAGTCGACCTCGGTGAGGTCGTCGACGGTCTTGCCGACGACCGGCACCGCGAAGCCGGTCTCCTCCTCGAGCTCCTTGGTCCACTCCAGCCGCTGCTTCTTGGCCAGGCCCCAGGGGTTGCCCTTCTTCTCCAGGTTCTTCAGCATCGTCCCGGCCTCGCTCGGGAACGAGCTCTCGATCATCACCTGGTAGCGGCGCATGTCGACGATGTGGTCGATGTGCTCGATGTCGACGGGGCACTGCTCGACGCACGCACCGCAGGTGGTGCACGACCACAGCACGTCCGGGTCGATGACGCCGTTCTCCTCGGCCGTGCCGATCAGCGGGCGCTCAGCCTCCTCCAGCGCCGACTTGGGCACGTCCTTGAGCTGCTCCTCGGTCGCCTTCTCCTCGCCCTCCATCGTCTTGCCGCCGCCGGCGAGCAGGTACGGGGCCTTGGCGTGCGCGTGGTCGCGCAGCGACATGATCAGCAGCTTCGGCGAGAGCGGCTTGCCGGTGTTCCACGCGGGGCACTGCGACTGGCAGCGGCCGCACTCGGTGCAGGTGGAGAAGTCGAGGATGCCCTTCCAGGAGAAGTCCTCGACCTGGGAGGCGCCGAAGCGGACCTCCTCCTCGTTCTCGTCGTCGAGGGCCGTCTCGAAGTCGATCTCCTTGCCGCCGGAGACCATCGGCTTCAGCTCGCCCAGCGCCGTGCCGCCGCGGGCCCGCCGCTTGAACCAGATGTTGGGGAAGGCGAGGAAACGGTGCCAGGCGACGCCCATGTTGGTGTTGAGCCCGACGACGATCATCCACACGAAGGACGTGCCGATCTTGATCAGGGCGACCAGGTACGTCAGGTTCTGCAGGGTGCCGAGGCTCAGCCCCTTGAAGGCGGCGACCATCGGGTACGAGACGAAGTACGCGGGCTCGTAGCCGTGGACGTCGTGCAGCGCCCCCTCCAGTCCGCGCAGCACCAGGATGGCCACGCCGATGGTGAGGATGACGTACTCGACGAAGTAGGCCTGGCCCGCCTTGGACCCCGCGAAGCGGGACTTGCGCCCGGCGCGGGAGGGCAGGCTCAGCTGCCGGATCACGATGAGCGTCAGGATGCCGAGCGTCGTCATCAGCCCGAGGAACTCGGTGAAGACCTCGTACGGCGCCCACGTGCCGACCAGCGGCAGGGTCCAGTCGGCAGCGAAGAGCTGGCCGAACGCGTGCACCAGGGTCAGCACGAGGGCGAAGAAGCCGACCGCGACGAACCAGTGCGCGAAGCCGACGATGCCCCAGCGGTTCATGCGCGTGTGACCGAAGAACTCGCGGGCGACGGTGAGGGTGCGCTGCGCCGGGTCGTCACTGCGGGTGCCGGCGGGCACCGGCGCTCCGAGCCTGACGAAGCGGTAGATCTGCGCGATGGCGCGCGCGAACAGCGCGATGCCGACCGCGGCCAGCACCAGCGAAACGACGATCGCGGCGAGTTGCATGGGGGCTCCTCGGACCTGCGGGCGAGCGTGTGTACCCGGCTCGCTCTGGGCTTACTAAGCGGTAACTTATCTGATCCGTACGAGACTACCCACTTTCCCGGTGTTGCTGATACCCGGGCACGCGGTGATCTGCGTCGCGGGAGTGCCGCCGATCACGGGTGCGGTGTCGTCCCTGCTCAGGGTGGGGTGCGCATAAAGACCGCATAAGAGTTGAGTCGATTCCGCTCAGGGCGTTTGACGTTCTCAGACGGGCCAGGCACTCTTGAGCCAGCTTCACTCAAGACATCAGCTGGAGGAACCCGAAATGGCACGTGCGGTCGGCATCGACCTGGGCACGACGAACTCTGTCGTCAGTGTTCTGGAGGGCGGTGAGCCCACCGTCATCACCAACGCCGAGGGCGCCAGGACCACGCCGTCCGTTGTGGCCTTCGCGAAGAACGGCGAGGTGCTCGTCGGCGAGGTCGCCAAGCGACAGGCGGTCACCAACGTCGACAGGACGGTCCGGTCGGTCAAGCGCCACATGGGCACCGACTGGAAGATCAACCTGGACGGCAAGGACTTCAACCCGCAGCAGATGAGCGCCTTCATCCTGCAGAAGCTGAAGCGCGACGCGGAGTCCTACCTCGGCGAGAAGGTCGAGGACGCGGTCGTGACCGTCCCGGCGTACTTCAACGACGCCGAGCGTCAGGCCACCAAGGAGGCCGGTGAGATCGCCGGTCTGAACGTGCTGCGCATCGTCAATGAGCCGACGGCCGCGGCCCTCGCCTACGGCATGGAGAAGGAAGACCAGACGATCCTGGTCTTCGACCTCGGTGGCGGTACGTTCGACGTCTCGCTGCTGGAGATCGGCGACGGCGTCGTCGAGGTGAAGGCGACCAACGGTGACAACCACCTCGGTGGTGACGACTGGGACCAGCGCGTCGTCGACTACCTGGTGAAGCAGTTCCAGTCCGGCCACGGCGTGGACCTGGGCAAGGACAAGATGGCGCTGCAGCGTCTCCGCGAGGCCGCTGAGAAGGCCAAGATCGAGCTGTCCAGCTCGAGCGAGACCAGCATCAACCTCCCCTACATCACGGCGTCCGCCGAGGGCCCGCTGCACCTGGACGAGAAGCTCACGCGCGCCCAGTTCCAGCAGCTGACCCAGGACCTCCTGGAGCGCTGCAAGACCCCGTTCCACAACGTCATCAAGGACGCCGGCATCCAGCTGTCCGAGATCGACCACGTGGTCCTCGTGGGCGGCTCGACGCGTATGCCCGCCGTCGCCGAGGTGGTCCGTGACCTCACGGCCGGCAAGGACGCCAACAAGGGCGTCAACCCGGACGAGGTCGTCGCCATCGGCGCCAGCCTCCAGGCCGGCGTGCTCAAGGGCGAGGTCAAGGACGTCCTGCTGCTCGACGTCACCCCGCTGTCCCTCGGTATCGAGACCAAGGGCGGCATCATGACCAAGCTGATCGAGCGCAACACGACGATCCCGACGAAGCGTTCGGAGACCTTCACCACGGCCGAGGACAACCAGCCGTCGGTGCAGATCCAGGTCTTCCAGGGCGAGCGCGAGATCGCGGCGTACAACAAGAAGCTCGGCATGTTCGAGCTGACCGGTCTGCCGCCCGCCCCGCGCAACGTGCCCCAGATCGAGGTCACCTTCGACATCGACGCGAACGGCATCATGCACGTCTCGGCGAAGGACCTCGGCACCGGCAAGGAGCAGCGGATGACCGTCACCGGCGGCTCGGCGCTGCCGAAGGACGACATCGAGCGCATGATGCGCGACGCCGAGCAGTACGCCGACGAGGACGCCAAGCGCCGCGAGTCCGCCGAGACGCGCAACCAGGCCGAGCAGCTCGTCTACACCACCGAGAAGTTCCTCAAGGACAACGAGGAGAAGGTCCCGGCGGAGATCAAGACCGAGGTCGAGGAAGCCACCGAGGACCTCAAGGAGAAGCTGAAGGGCGAGGACACCGCAGCCATCCGCGAGGCCAGCGAGAAGGTCGCGGCGACCAGCCAGAAGCTCGGTCAGGCCATGTACGCCGACGCGCAGGCCGCCCAGGGTGACGCCGAGGGTGCGGAGGCCGGTGCCGCCGGTGCCGGTGAGGCCAAGGCCGAGGGTGACGAGGACGTCGTCGACGCCGAGATCGTCGACGACGAGCAGAAGCCGAAGGACGGTGCAGCGTGACGGAGGAGACCCCGGGCTTCGAACAGAAGCCCGACGTCCCCACCGACGCCGTACAGCCTGATGACGCTGCGGCGCAGGCCGCCGGATCTTCCCCCGCCGACGAGGCGGGGGGTCCGGCGGACCTGGCCGGGGACGTGACAGAGAACGAGGAAGGCCGGCCCGGGCAGGAACCACTGCAGGGGCAGGTCCAGGGCGACGGTTCTCCGGAGGCGGCGCTGACCGCCCAGCTGGACCAGACCCGCACCGCGCTCCACGAGCGCACGCAGGACCTGCAGCGGCTCCAGGCGGAGTTCCAGAACTACCGCCGCCGTGTCGACCGGGACAGAGCCTCGGTCAAGGAGGTCGCGATCGCGAACCTCCTCACGGAGCTGCTGCCCGTGCTCGACGACATCGGCCGTGCACGTGATCACGGCGAACTGGTCGGCGGCTTCAAGTCGGTGGCCGAGTCGCTGGAGATGGTCGCGGCCAAGATGGGTCTGATGCAGTTCGGCAAGGAGGGCGAGCCCTTCGACCCGACGGTGCACGAGGCACTGATGCATTCCTACTCGCCGGACGTCACAGAGACCACGTGCGTGCAGGTCCTTCAGCCCGGGTACCGAATCGGCGAGCGTACGATCCGTCCCGCCAGGGTCGGTGTCGCCGAGCCTCAGCCGGGCGCCGGGGGCGCACCGGGTGAGGAGCCCGCCGACGAAGAGGAGAACGGTGGCCCGGACCAGGGCTGACCACAGCGAGCAGGGCATCGAGCGAGGGGCCGGTCCGGATTCCGGGCCGGTCACCGAGCGGGACACCGAGCGGGAGGAGGAACGCCGCGGATGAGTACCAAGGACTTCATCGAGAAGGACTACTACAAGGTCCTCGGCGTTCCCAAGGACGCCACCGAGGCCGAGATCAAGAAGGCCTACCGGAAGCTCGCCCGGGAGAACCACCCCGACGCCAACAGGGGCGACGCCAAGGCCGAGGACCGCTTCAAGAACGCGTCCGAGGCCTATGACGTGCTCGGCGACGCAAAGCGCCGCAAGGAGTACGACGAGGCGCGCGCCCTGTTCGGCAACGGCGGCATCAGGACCGGCGGCCCGGGTGGCCCCGGTGGTGCCGGCGGCTTCAACTTCGACCTGAGCGACCTCTTCGGAGGCAGCCAGCCGGGCGGAGGCGCCGGTGGTCCGGCCGGTGGCGCCGGAGGCTTCGGCGGCGGGCTCGGTGACGTCTTCGGCGGCCTGTTCAACCGCGGCGGCGCCGGTACGCGCACGCAGCCGCGCCGCGGTCAGGACATCGAGTCCGAGGTGACGCTGAGTTTCACCGAGGCCGTGGACGGGGCGACGGTCCCGCTGCGGATGTCGTCCTCGGCCGCGTGCAAGGCGTGTGCGGGTACGGGCGACAAGAACGGCACGCCGCGGGTGTGCCCCACCTGCGTCGGCACCGGCCAGGTCTCGCGCGGCGGCGGTGGCGGCTTCTCGCTCACCGACCCCTGCGTCGACTGCAAGGGCCGCGGTCTGATCGCCCAGGACCCGTGCGACCAATGCAAGGGGTCCGGCCGGGCGACGAGTTCGCGCACCATGCAGGTCCGTATCCCGGCCGGCGTCAGCGACGGGCAGCGCATCAGGCTGCGCGGCAAGGGAGCACCGGGCGAGCGGGGCGGTCCCGGCGGCGACCTGTACGTCGTCGTGCACGTCGACTCGCACCCGGTCTTCGGGCGCAGGGGCGACAACCTGACGGTGACCGTGCCCGTCACCTACCCGGAGGCGGCGCTCGGCGGCGAGGTCAAGGTGCCCACGCTCGGCGGTCCGCCCGTGACGCTCAAACTGCCGCCGGGGACGCCCAGCGGCCGTACGATGCGGGCACGCGGCAAGGGCGCAGTCCGCAAGGACGGGACGCGCGGCGATCTCCTGGTCACCATCGACGTCTCGGTGCCGAAGGATTTGAGCGACAAGGCGAAGGGCATTCTGGAGTCCTACCGCGACGCGACTTCCGCGGAGGACCCGCGCGCAGCGCTGTTCAAGGCCGCGAAGGGAGACTGAGGTGAACGGCCGAGGTGCACGACGCAACCCTTACCAACTGACGGACGAGTCACCGGTCTACGTCATCTCGGTCGCCGCTGAGCTCTCGGGCATGCACCCGCAGACGCTGCGGCAGTACGACCGCCTCGGCCTGGTCTCTCCGGACCGTGCCGCCGGGCGCGGTCGCCGCTACTCCGCGCGGGACATCGAACTCCTGCGCCAGGTGCAGGAGTTGAGCCAGGACGAGGGGATCAACCTCGCCGGCATCAAGCGCATCATCGAACTGGAGAACCAGGTCGCCGCGCTGAAGTCCCGCGTCGTCGAACTCCAGCAGGCGGTCGAGGGCGCGGCGGCGGCGATGCAGCAGCGTGAGGCGCAGGTCCACGCCTCCTACCGCCGCGATCTGGTCCCGTACGAGGACGTCCACCAGTCCGGTGCCCTCGTCGTCTGGCGCCCCAAGAAGCGCCGCGACTGACGGGTTCCTCCCGCGACCTCGGCCCGCGAATTCAGCCCGCGACTTCGGACCTGAGACCTCAGCCGCGTCGTGGGCCGAGGATGCAGAACTCGTTGCCCTCGGGGTCTTCGAGCACGACCCATGGCTCGTCGCCCTGACCCACGTCGGCCCGGCGCGCGCCCTGTGCGAGGAACCGGCCGACCTCGGCCTCCTGGTCGTCGGGCCGGAAGTCCAGATGCAGCCGGTTCTTGAGGGTCTTGGATTCCGGGACCGGGACGAAGATGAGACCGGGCAGCCGGTTCTCCGACGGGCGGATCTCGAACTCCTCCGGCGAGTCGGTGATCACCACCCAGCCGAGCATCTGGGCCCACCAGTTCCCCAGCGCGACCGGGTCCGCCGCGTCCACGTTGACCTGTTCCCATTCGAGGGTCATGTACGGGATTATGCCGCGCCGGTGCCGGGGTTGACCGCCAGCGCCTTGAAGTAGGCGTAGTGGAAGGTGCCGCCCGGCTCGGCGGTCCGTCGCAGGTCGGCGATGCCGCGGTCCCAGTCCTCGGGTGTGCTCAGGCCGGCGGCCAGGACGTCGTCGCGGATGAGTTCGACCATGGCGATGAAGGTGTTGCGGGTGAAGCCCTCGACCAGTTCGGGGCGGCTCTGGTCGGCGTAGACCGTGCGCGGCCGTACGTCGATCTCCGCGTAGCCGGCGTCGGCGAGCAGCGGGTGCAGCCGCCGCCCGATCAGCGCGTCTCCACCGCCCGCGGACTGCAGCCGCACCTGCTGGTCGACGGCTGCGTGTGCGTGGGCGCTGTAGGGGTGGAAGAAGACCGATCCGTGGTCTCCCTCGATCACGGTGACGGTGCCTCCCGGGCGCAGCAGCCGCCGCAGTCCCGACAGCGCTCGCGCCGGCTCGTGCAGGTGCTCCAGCACGAAGCACACGAAGACGTGGTCGAACTCCCCATCGCCGTACGGCAGATCGAACAGGTCGGCCCTGCACCACTCCACGAGCGCCTGCGGCACCTGGGCCGTCACGCGCTCACGCGCCTGGACGAGGGAGTCCTCGGAGGCGTCGACCGCGACGATGTGCGCCCCCGGGCTGGAGGCGGCCAGGTGCACCGTCTGGGCGCCGATTCCGCAGCCGGCCTCCAGGACGCGGCTGCCGGGCGGATAGGCCGTGCCACCGTGCAGGAGTGCCGCGAGGGTGTCCGCCTGGTCTCCGAGGCGGCGGGCCTCACGTTCCGAATAGCCGTGTACATAGCCGGTCGTCGTCACGTTCCGTCCCCGTTTCCGAGCCGCCCGTCCGGGGCGTGGCTGCTGTCCGTGCGTCCACTGTGCTGATTCAATGGCCCGGTGGACAGAGCCAATGAAGGTGCAGTTGAGAGGGCCAAAACGGCCGGCTCCGACTTCCTTCAGCTGGACACCGCGCAGGCGCCGCGGGGCGGGTTGTCCGACTGGCTGGCCCGGCAGATCCGGCTCGCGATCTCGGACGGCCGCCTCCCCGTCGGCAGCAAGCTCCCGGCCTCGCGGGTGCTCGCCGGCGAACTGCGGGTCTCACGCGGCGTCGTCACCGAGGCGTACCAGCGGCTGAACGAGGACCGCTTCAACCCCCTTGCCCCGTTCGGGGGTTACAAGCAGTCCGGCATCGGCAGGGAGCT
>NZ_JACBXA010000233.1 GCF_013870515.1 Streptomyces albidus (ex Kaewkla and Franco 2022)
GACGGCAGCCCGGCTGTCACCTCACCCTCCGCGGGCTCGGCTCCTGCTCGTGGCGGGGGGTGCCTGCCCCGTTGAACCCCGCACGACGAGCTCCGGCTGGAAGACAAACTCCGTCTGCGGGACCGGGTTCTCGCAGATCTCCTCCAGCAGGGTGTGCACGGCGGCGTTCGCCATGGCGCGTACGGGCTGCCGGACCGTCGTCAGCGGCGGATCGGTGAACGCGTTCAGCTCGGAGTCGTCGTAGCCGACCACCGAGACGTCGCGTGGGACCTCAAGTCCGCGCTGCCGGGCGGCTCTTACAGCGCCGAGAGCCATGAGGTCGCTGCCGCACACGATGCCCGTGCACCCTGCCTCCAGCAGGTCCTCCGCTGCGGCGTGCCCGCCCTCGACCGTGAAGAGCGTGTGCCGGACGAGTCCCTCCGCTCGGTGAGCTTCGCCCAGGGCCTCGAGAAAGCCCTCCGTCTTGCGTCGGGCCGGCACGAACCTGTCCGGCCCGACGGCAAGCCCGATCCGCTCGTGGCCCAGCTCCCGCAGATGGCGCACCGCGATCCGGGAGGATGCCCGGTCGTCCGGGGAGACGAAGGGCGCGGCGATGCCCTCGTTGTAGCCGTTGATGAGCACGAAGGGCACGCCTCGGTCGGACAGCCGCGCGTAGCGGCCCGTGTCGGCGGTGAGGTCGGCGTGCAGCCCGGAGAGGAAGATGATGCCGGTGACTGCTCGTTCCACGAGCTGGTCGACCAGCTCGTCCTCGGTCGCTCCTCCGGGCATCTGCGTACCCAGCACGGGCGTGTAGCCGTAGCCGCTCAGTGCCTGCTCGATGACCTGGGCGAAGGCGGGGAAGATGGGGTTGGTCAGCTCCGGGATGACCAGCCCCACAAGTCCCGCGCTCCGCTGCCGAAGGCGTACGGGCCTGTCGTACCCGAGCACGTCGAGCGCGGCGAGCACGCGCGCACGGGTCGAACGGGCCACGCCCGCCTTGCCGTTGAGCACGCGGCTCACCGTGGCTTCGCTGACCGCGGCCTGTCCGGCGATGTCGGCGAGACGGGTGGCGGGCAGAACCGACGTCATGCTGCCGGCCCGGTGGTCCACCAGACGGTGGTGTCCGGCGGCAGGAGGAGCGAGCCGTCGTCGAACGTGCCACTGGCGAGCAGCAACTGGCCCGGCCGCGCGGGGAGTTCGACGGGCTCGTCGCCCGTGTTCACGGTGCACACGAAGCCGCCGCGCCGGAAGGCCAGCACTCCGTCGGGTGCGGGCAGCCACTCGACGGACTCCCCCGCGCCCAGGTCGTCGTTCTCGCGGCGCAGGCGCAGCGCCCTTCGGTACAGCTCCAGGGTGGAGTCCGGGTCGCCGGTCTGCGCCGAGACGGAGAGTTCACCCCAGCCCTCCGGCTGCGGTAGCCAGCTTCCGCCTTCGCCGAAGCCGTAGGAGCTGCCACCACTCGTCCAGGGCAGCGGTACGCGGCAGCCGTCACGCAGTCCGTCCTGACCGGTCTCCCGGAAGAAGGAGGGGTCCTGGCGTGCCTCGTCGGGCAGGTCGGTGACCTCGGGCAGGCCCAGTTCCTCGCCCTGGTAGAGGTACGCGGAGCCGGGCAGTGCCAGCATCAGCAGTGCGGCGGCGCGGGCGCGGGGCAGGCCGCCGCCCAGACGAGTGCGGTGCCGTACGACGTCGTGGTTGGACAGCACCCACGTCGCGGGCGCCGCGGCCGGACGCATCGCGTCGAGTGATTCGGTGACGACGGCACGCAAGGCGTCCGCGTCCCAACCGGTTTGCAGATAGTGGAAGTTGAACGCCTGGTGCAGCTCGTCCTCGCGCACGTAGAGCGCGGTGCGCTGCGAGTTGGGCGCCCACGCCTCGGCGACGCCGATGCGCTCACCGGGGTACTCCTCGAAGACCCGCCGCCAGTCGCGGTAGACCGCGTGCACGCCGTCCTGGTCGAAGAAGGGCAGTTCCTGATTGCCGAGCAGCCTCAGCTGGCCGGAGGATCCCGTGTCGGGAAGGCCGGGTGCCTTGATCAGGCCGTGGGCGACGTCGACGCGGAAGCCGTCGACGCCCATGTCGAGCCAGAAGCGCAGCACCGTGCGGAACTCGTCGTGGACGGCGGGGTGTTGCCAGTCGAAGTCGGGCTGCTCCGGTGCGAAGAGGTGCAGATACCACTCGCCCGGGGTTCCGTCGGGGTTCTTCGTCCGCGTCCATGCGGGGCCGCCGAAGACCGACTCCCAGTCGTTGGGCGGCAGTTCGCCGTGCTCACCCTTGCCGGGGCGGAAGTGGTAACGCTCGCGTGCCGGTGTTCCGGGGCCCTCGGCCAGCGCGCGCTGGAACCATTCGTGCTGGTCCGAGGAGTGGTTGGGCACGATGTCGACGATGACGCGCAGGCCCAGCCCGTGTGCGTCCTCGATCAGCGCGGCGGCGTCGGACAGGTCGCCGAAACGGCCGTCGACGGCGCGGTAGTCGGTGACGTCGTAGCCGCCGTCGGCCTGCGGCGAGGCGTAGAACGGGCTGAGCCACACCGCGTCCACGCCCAGCCCCGCGAGATGGGGCAACCGCGACCGCACGCCTGCGAGATCGCCCATGCCGTCGCCGTTCCCGTCGGCGAAGGAGCGCGGGTAGACCTGGTAGATCACCGCGTTCCGCCACCAGCCTGTGCGGTCCTGTTGCGGGCCGGGGCCGGCAGTGGAGGTCGCGGTACGGGCACGGCCGAGATGCTGGGTCATGTCGTCCCTGTGAGGTAGAAGTGCGGTGCCGTACGGCAGTTGAGAGCGCGCCGGGCGGTTCAGGACTTCGTCGCACCCGCCGTGAGTCCGGCGACGAGGTGGCGCTGCGCGAAGGCGAAGACGACGGCGGCAGGTACGGCGATGATGACGGCGGCGGCCGTCATCGAGCCCCAGTCGGCTCCGTAGCGGTTGACGAAGGTCTGCAGGCCGCCGGCGAGCGTGAGGTTCTCCTCGCCGGTCATGAACGCGGTGGCGTACGCGACTTCGGCCCACGCCGTGACGAAGGTGTAGAAGCCGGTGACCGCCAGGCCCGGTCTCGCGAGCGGGAGCACAAGCCGCCAGAACGTGCCGAAGGGGTTGAGGCCGTCGACCCGTCCGGACTCGTCGATGTCGACGGGGATGGTGTCGAAGAAGCCCTTCATCATCCAGGCGCAGAACGGCACCGCGACGGTGAGATAGGTGATGACCAGGCCGACGGGCTGGTTCAACAGGCCCATGGCGGCAAGCGTGTTGTAGAGCGGCACGATCAGCACCGCCATGGGGAACATCTGGGTGATCAGCAGCACCCAGATCAGCGGCCGCATGCCGGGGAAGCGGAAGCGGCTGATCGCGTATCCGGTAGTGGCGGCGATGAAGACGCCGATCAGTGTCGTACCGACCACCACGACCAGCGAGTTGGCGAACCAGGTGAGGAAGTAGGTGTCCGCCACCACGTGCGAGTAGTTGTCCACCGTGAAGTTCTTCACCAGCGCGGCGGAGAAGGACTCGCTCTTCGGTTTGAACGAGGTCACCAGCAGCCACAGCGGCGGAAAGAGCGCGACGACGGTCGCGGCCAGCAGCCCCGCGTGCAGCCCGAACGCTGCGAGCGGGCTCCGCTCGCCACGCTTCCTGGGCTCGGAACGCATCGTCACCACACCTCTCCCTGGCGGCGGAGCGCGCGCCTGTAGACGACCGTGAAGAGCGAGAGCAGCACCAGGATGAGCACTCCCCAGGCTGCCGAAGTGGCGAAGTCCCGGGGGCTGTTGACGAAGGAGAGCCGGAAGGCGTACGTCACCAGGATCTCGGTGGAGTCCTCCGGCCCGCCCTTGGTGAGCAGGTAGATCACGGGGAACATGTTGAACGTCCAGATGGTGCTGAGCAGGACGACCGTGCTGCTGACCGTGCGGACGCCCGGCAGCGTGATGTTGCGGAACCGCTGCCAGGGGCCGGCGCCGTCCATCTCGGCCGCCTCGTACAGCTCGCCGGGAATGCCCTGCAGGGCTCCCAGCATCGCGACGATCATGAAGGGGACGCCGAGCCACACGTTGACGCCGATGACGGCGACCTTGGCCCACACGGGATCGCCCAGCCACGGGACGGCGTCCACGCCGCCGCCGTCGAGCACCTTGTTGAGCAGCCCGTTCTTCTCGTTGAAGAGCATCTTCCAGGCGAAGACCGAGACGAAGGCGGGAATGCCCCAGGGCACGATCATCGCGACCCGGTAGAAGGAGCGGCCCGCGAAGCGCCGGTTGAGCATGACCGCCAGCGTCAGGCCGAGCCCGAACGTGACGGAGACGCAGCCGGTCGTCCACACCACGGTCCAGCCGAGCCGGTCCCAGAAGACGCTGTCGCTGAGGATCGCGACGTAGTTGTCGAGCCCGGTGAAGTGGTACGTCGCCGGGATGTGGTTGACGCCGATGGTGCGCGCGACGTTCGCCTCGTCGGCGTCGGTGAGCGACAGGTACGCGCCGCGCACCAGCGGATACCCGATGATGACGCCGATGACGAGGACGACCGGGGCGACCATGGCCCAGGCGTACCAGTGCCGGGCGAGCGCCCTGCGCAGCCTCCCGGTGCCCTCGCTCTTCTTCGCAGTCCCGCGTCCGTGACCTCCGGCGGCGTCCTTCACGCCGCCCTCGGTCACGGACGCCGACCGGCTGGTGGTCTCCACAGCCATGGCCCCTTGGCCCGTCCCCTCTTACTCGTCGTCCTACTTGTAGCCCTTGAGCAGCTTGCGGAAGTCGTCGCCGACCTTGTCGGCGGCGCCCTCCGGGCTGCGGCTGCCGGTGAGGACGGCGTCCATCTGGCCGCGGATCGGCTCGAAGAGGGAGTTGCCCTCCGCGATCCAGGGGCGCTGCACGGCCTTGTCCACGGCCGGCTTGAAGAACTCGACCATGGTGTTCTCGCGCACCGAGGGCTCTTCGTAGACGGACTCGCGCGTCGGCAGCAGGCTCAGCTCCTCCGTGGTGCGCTTCTGCACCGGGGCGGAGCTCATGTACTTGGCGAACTCCTGTGCCGTGCGCAGGTTCTTCGTGCCCGCGTACACCGAAAGGTTCCAGCCGCCCTGCGGCGATCCGCTCTGCTTGCTTCCCGCGGGTACGGGCGCGACGCCGAGGTTGTCCTTGTCGTCCTTGAACTGCTTGCCCTGCTGGGCACCCGCGATGTCCCAGGGACCGTCGATGATCATGGCGACGTCGCCGTCCTGGAAGGCCTTGAGGCCGTTCTCCTGGCCGTCGCTGCTGTCGGTCTCGGCGGCACCCGAGTCGACCAGGTCCTTCATGGTGGAGAAGGCGTCGGCGCCCGGCCCGTCGTCGACGGTGACCTTCTTGGACCCGGCGTCGACGAGGTCGCCGCCCTCGCCGTAGAGGTAGGGCAGGAACCAGTAGGGGTCGTCGCCGCGCAGGTAGAGGGCGGTCTTGCCGCTCTTGCTCTTGATCTTCTTCGCGGACTTCTTCAGCTCCGCGAAGGACTTCGGCACCTCCACCCCGGCGTCGTCGAGCATCTTCTTGTTGTAGAAGAGGCCGAGGGTGTCGGTGACCTGCGGGACCGCGTAGGTCTTGCCCTTGAAACGAGTGCTGCCCGCCGCGGTCTTGAGGTAGTCGGACGCGTCGTCGAGGGCCGGTGTGCCGTCGAGTGGCGCGAGGTAGCCGAGGTTGGCGAAGTCGGCGACCCAGGCGACCTCGGTGCGCATCACGTCGGGAGCGCCGGAGTTGCCGCCGGCGGCGTTCTTGAACTTCTGGTTGGCATCGCCGAAGTTGACGTGCACGTACTTCACATCGACCTTCGGGTGCTTCTTCTCGAAGTCCTCGGCGATCTTCTTGTACGTGCCCTTCTCGGCGTCGTTCGAGGTGTCCCAGTAGGTGACGGTGCCGGCTATCTCGCCCTTGGCACCGCTCTCGCTGCTTCCGTCGCCCCCGCCGCACGCCGTCGCCGTCAGTGCGAGCACCGCAGCCGCCGCGATGACTCCTGTGCCACGCCGCATGTCCATCCCCTCCCACGTGTGCGCCCCCCGCCCACCGGCCTGGGGACCCCCGGCGCCTTGGACGGCGCCCGGCTGCGGAGGAACGTAACAGCGCGGAAGTCTTTGCGAAAGACTTTGCGGCAAGTTTCAGCAAGTTGAATTGCAGATCTCGACCTGCTGCTCGACGGCCGCAGTACGACGACTGTCCGGCGGCTGCCCGGCCGCTGCGGCGCGGGCACCGGTGCGCAGGGTGTGACGCGGCCGGTACAGTCCACCCCTGTGACCGCGCGACTAGCTGACATCGCAGCACAGGCGGGGGTCAGCGAAGCGACGGTCAGCCGTGTCCTCAACGGCAAGCAGGGCGTCGCCGCGGCCACCCGTGAATCCGTCCTGGCCGCTCTCGACGTGCTCGGATACGAACGCCCCGTCAGGCTGCGGCAGCGCAGTGCGGGGCTGGTCGGTCTGATCACCCCCGAGCTGGAGAACCCGATCTTCCCGGCGTTCGCCCAGGTGATCGCCCAGGCCCTCACCCGGCAGGGATACACACCCGTACTGGCGACGCAGACACCCGGCGGCTCCACCGAGGACGAGCTGACGGAGATGCTCGTGGACCGCGGGGTCGCCGGCATCATCTTCGTCTCCGGGCTGCACGCCGACACCACCGCCGACACGCAGCGCTACGAGCGGCTGCGCGGGCAGGGCGTGCCGTTCGTGCTCGTCAACGGCTTCTCGCCGAAGGTGCGCGCGCCCTTCGTCTCCCCCGACGACCGCGCCGCGATGCGCCTGGCCGTCACGCATCTGGCATCGCTCGGACACCGCCGCATCGGGCTGGCTCTCGGGCCGGAGCGCTTCGTGCCGGTGCAGCGGAAGATCGAGGGCTTCCTGCGCACGATGCGGGAGCAACTGGAGCTGACGACGGACCAGGCCCGCGAGTTCGTGGAGCACTCGCTCTACACCCTGGAGGGCGGACAGGCCGCCGCCACCGCCCTGTTGGAGCGCGGCTGCACCGCGGTGGTGTGCGCCAGCGACATGATGGCGCTCGGCGCGATCCGGGCCGCACGCCAACAGGGCCTGGACGTACCGCGCGAGGTCTCGGTGATCGGCTTCGACGACTCACCGCTCATCGCTTTCACCGATCCGCCGCTCACCACGATCCGTCAGCCGGTGACGGCGATGGGGCAGGCCGCGGTCCGTGCGCTGCTGGAGGAGATCGGCGGTACACCCGCTCCACACAGCGAGTTCGTCTTCCTGCCGGAGCTTGTCGTGCGGGGTTCGACTGCGTCCGTCCCCTCGGTCGCAAGGAGGACGGAAACGGCCTGATACCAGACCGCAGGATGATCGGTGAGATGTCCTGGTCTGGCAGACTGTCCCCTCATGGGGGCACCGACTACAAGGACCACATACGCAAGCCGGCCGAACGACGCGGACCCGGGGACGGCCGACAAGGGGACCGCCGGGGGCGAAGTCGCCGACGACACCGGGAGACCAGCCGCACCCAAGCGGCTACGGGCGGTGCGACGGCCGAGCATCTGGTTCGAGAGCGTCCTCATCGCAGTCTTCTACGGCGTCTACTCCCTGATCCGTAACGCCGTGCCGGAGCAACGCGTCCAGGCTCTCGACAACGCCGACTGGGTCTGGCGGGCGGAGCACTTCCTCGGCATCGCCGTCGAAGCGAGCATCAACCACGCGGTCAACAGCGTCACCTGGCTCATCCTGTCGATGAACTACTACTACGCGACGCTGCACTTCGTCGTGACCATCGGTGTGCTCGTGTGGCTCTACCGCCGCCACCCCGGGCGTTACGCCGCGACGCGCCTCGTCATCTTCGCCACCACGGGCATCGCCCTGCTCGGCTACTACCTCTTCCCGCTGGCGCCGCCCCGGCTGATGCGCGGCGACAGCTTCATCGACACCGTGCAGGTCCACCAGACCTGGGGCTCGATGGCGTCCGGCAACCTCGCCGACATGTCGAACCAGTACGCCGCGATGCCGTCCATGCACATCGGCTGGTCGGTGTGGTGCGGCCTCACCATCGCGGCACTCGCCGGGCCGCTGTGGGTGCGGGTGCTGGGGGCGCTGTATCCCGTCGTCACGCTGATCGTCATCGTCTGCACGGCCAACCACTTCTGGCTGGACGCCGTGGGCGGCGTGATCTGCCTGGGCTTCGGCTTCGCCCTCTCCTACGGCTGGTACGGGCGCCTCGCGTACCGCCTTCCGAAGCTGGCCGCCGCGCCCGCCTAGACGGGTGGGCGTACGCTCCGGCCGTCCCGGCCCGGTGATCCCGCCCGGGCCGGCGGCGCCCCAACCGGCCCGTCAGCCCTCGTAGAAGAGGCGTTCGGCGACAGCACGGGCCCGCCGTGTCACGCGGCGGTAGTCGTCCAGCATCTCCCCGCTGCCGCTCGGCTCCCCCACCCGGGGGCCGGGCCCGGCCGACTCGTAACCGAGGTAGCGTCCGACGGCGCCCAACTCCCGTGCCTCGGACGGGAAGGTGTCGCCCGCACGTCCCCGTACGAGCATCACGGCGTTGCGGACCCGCGTGGCCAGCAGCCACGCCTCGTCGAGGGTGTGGAGGTCCTCCTCGCTCAGCAACTCCGCCTCGCGGGCGGCCGCCAGCGCCTGGCGCGTACGGGTCGTACGCAGCCCGGGCACCGCCGCACCGTGCTGGAGCTGTATCAACTGCACCGTCCACTCGACGTCCGCGAGGCCTCCGCGGCCGAGCTTCGCGTGGGTGGTGGCGTCCGCACCGCGCGGCATGCGTTCGGCCTCCATACGGGCCTTCAGCCGCCGGATCTCGCGCAGCGACTCGTCGGTGAGCCCGTCGGCCGGATACCGCAGCGGGTCGACCAACTCGACGAAACGGCGGCCCAGTTCCTCGTCCCCCGCGACGGGGGCGGCGCGCAGCAGCGCCTGGCTCTCCCATGCCGAGGACCAGCGCCGGTAGTAGGAGTCGTAGGACTCGAGGGAGCGCACCAGCGGCCCGGACTTGCCCTCCGGGCGCAGGTCGGCGTCGATGAGCAACGGCGGGTCCGTGGTGGGCAGTTGAAGAAGCCGGCGCAGCTCGGTGGCGACGGCGTAGGCCGCCTTGTTCGCCTCCTGCTCGCTGACGCCCTCGCGCGCCTCGTGCACGAACAGGACGTCGGCGTCCGATCCGTAGCTGAGCTCGGCACCGCCGAAGCGGCCCATGCCGATCACCGCGAAGCGGGTGGGCAGTTCGTCGCCCCACTGGCTGCGTACGGCGGCGCGCAGCGCCCCCGCGACGGTGGCCGAGTTGATGTCGGTGAGCGCGGTGCCGATGCGGTCGACCGCCTGCGCCGGGTCCTCCGTCGGCAGCTCC
>NZ_JACBXA010000234.1 GCF_013870515.1 Streptomyces albidus (ex Kaewkla and Franco 2022)
GCGTGGTCGGGCACCTCCCCCCGCACGACGGCACCCGCGGCGACGACGACGTTCCGGCCCAGCCGGGCGCCCGGCAGCACCACGGCTCCGGCACCCAGCCAGCTCCCGCTGCCGATCTCGACGCTGGCGCTGCGGGGCCACTGCTTGCCGACGGGCTCGTGCGGGTCGTCGTAGGAGTGGTTGGTCGAGGTGATGTACACGTACGGGCCGCAGTAGACGTCGTCCCCTACGGTGACCGACCCCCGCGTATCAGCGACGACGTGGCTGCCGCGGCCGAGCACGACGCCGTGGCCGAGAGTGAGGACCGCGTCTGGGCCGAGGTCGAGGTCCGGCATCATCCCCGCCACGAGCGTGACCTCCTGCCCGATGATGCAGTGGTCCCCCAGCTCGATCCACGGGGTGCCGAAGACCGTTCCCTGCGGGAACGCCAGCCGGGTGCCCGTGCCGATGCGGCGGAAGGCGTACGGGCCCGGGCGGGCGGCGGTGACCGCACCGGCGCGCTGCGCGTGACGCCACAGGGCGTGCACCACGCGGGACGCCAGTGAGGCGAAGGAATCACGGATCGATGGCACGCCGTCACGGTAATGGGATCGCGCTCCGCGGGAGCCCGTAGGACCCCTGTGATCTTCCCCCCATCGATCGCATACGGTTCAAGGAGAGGCCGGTGACGATCCGGCCGGGAAGCGAGGGGGAGCGATGGCGGAGCAGCGAGCGGTGATCGCGGGAGTGAGCGGCCGGCAGCCCAAGATCGACGAGGACGCCTACGCCGCACCGACATCGGTGGTGGTGGGAGACGTGACGCTGGGCGCGGCTTCGAGCGTCTGGTACGGAGCCGTGCTGCGCGCCGACTGCGACATCATCACGATCGGGCAGGGGTCCAACATCCAGGACAACTGCACGGTGCATGCCGACCCGGGCTTCCCCACCCACGTCGGTGAAGGCGTCTCCGTGGGGCACAACGCGGTCCTCCACGGCTGCACGGTGGAGGACGAGGTCCTCGTCGGCATGAGTGCGACGGTGCTCAACGGCGCCCGGATCGGCGCGGGTTCCCTGATCGCCGCGCACGCACTGGTTCCGCAGGGGATGCAGGTGCCGCCCGGGTCGCTGGTGGCCGGAGTGCCGGCCAAGATCAAGCGGGATCTGTCGCCGGAGGAGCTGGAGGGCATCAAGGCGAACGCGTTGATGTACCAGCACCTGGCCCGGATGCACCGCGACGAGATCTCACCGTCGGACGAGGGCCGGAAACCGTCGGAAGACCACTGAGACTCGTCATCACGCTGAGACGAAGCCGCGGCTGACTGGTCAGTCGGTGCGATCGGCGGCCGGGACGGCCTCCCGGCCGTCGTTGCCCGGAGCGTCAGGCGTGGGGCCGGTCTTCTCCCCCACCGGCCCCCCGCCCTGAGCGCTCGCCGCACCCGGCTCCACGGCCGTCACGCGCTCGGCCTCGGCCTTCTTCGCACGGCGCCGCAGGATGATCATCGACGTCAGACCGAACAGCACGGCGACGATCAAGCCCAGCCAGGAGAACCGCTTGAGCCACGCCTCGGCGACGATGCCCACGTAGTAGATGACGGCGGTTGTGCCGCCGGCCCAGAGGATGCCGCCGAGCACGTTGGCGATGAGGAACTTCCAGTACGGCATCTTCAGCACGCCGGCCAGCGGCCCGGCGAAGATGCGGAGCAGGGCCACGAAGCGGCCGAAGAAGACCGCCCACATCCCCCAGCGTTCGAACGACCGCTCCGCCATGGCCACATGGTGCGGCCCGAAGTGCCGTGGGAACTTGCCCCCGAGCCAGTCCAGCAGCGGTTTGCCGCCCTTGCGGCCGATCGCGTATCCGATGGAGTCGCCGACGATCGCACCGGTGGTGGCGCACAGGCCGAGGATCAGCGGGTCGATGTCACCGTGTTGCGACGCGAGCAGCGCGGAGCTGACGAGGACGATCTCACCGGGGAGCGGGATGCCCAGGCTCTCCAGCCCGATGACCACTCCCACCAGCAGGTAGACGCTGACGGCGGGCACGGTCTCGAGCCATTCCTGGACGTGCAACGCGCTTCCTCCCGCCGGTGATGAACGCGGGTGGCGTCGGTCGGTCGGCAACCCGCGCACGCACCCGGAAGAGACACGGGCACGTGTCCCGGCAGCCTACTCGATGCAGGAGAACGGCGGACCCGCACCGGGGCGGGTCGCGGCGGCCTTCGCCGCCGGTTCCGGGCCTGGTCAGCCGTGCGGCCGGAGCGTCCAGATGATCGTCATCTCGCCGGTCACGGCACCGTCCTCGCGGGTGATGGCCACCTTCACCGGGAACTCCGGCCGCTCCCCCGCGTCCAGCTCGGCCAGCACGTCGGCGGCGGGCCTGCCGAGTTCGGCGGTGGCGGTGACGGCGCCCATCGCCAGCTTCTTGTAGCCGATCTCGGCGCGTACGGCCAACGGCACCGCCCGCTTGAGCTGGTCACCGAACGCCGCGAGGACGATGGCACCGCTGGCCGACTCCGCGAGCGTGAACATGGCACCGGCGTGCGGGCCGCCGACGTGGTTGTGGAACGCGCTCTGGTCGGGGAGCGAGACGACCGCGCGCTCCGCGCTGGTCTCGCCGAACTCCAGGTTCAAAGTGCGGGCCATCGGCACGGTGGCCGCCATCATTTCGCCGATGGGCGGCAGAGGCTCTGTGGGCATGACCTGACGTTACCACCGGGTAACCATGATCCGTAAGGCCTGCCTTGTACCGGCTCGGTACCGAACGGAGGGCGGGCGTGGTCGACTCCGTCAGCGCCGCATAAGGTGCTCGCCATGTGGCCACAACAGCCGCCCGGGGGCGAGCAGAATCCGCAGCAGCCGAACCCGTACCAGCAGCCGGGTTCTCAGCAGCCGAATCCGTACCAGCAGCCGTCGTACGGGCAACAGCCGCCCGGACAAGGGCAGAACCCGTATCAGCAGCCGTACGGACAACAGCCCGGATACGGGCAGCAGGCCGGCCAGCAGTGGGGTCAGAGCACCCTGCCGGGCGGCCCGGCCGGTCCTTCCGGCGGGGGCAAGAAGTCCAACACGACCGTCGTCGCGATCGTTTCGGCGATCGCCGTCGTCGCGGCGGCCGTGATCACCACGGTTCTGGTCGTCAACGACGACGACAAGAAGGACACCGCAGGACCGGACACCAAGACGTCCTCCAGCGCCGATCCTTCGCCTGGTGAGAGCGACGGGAAGAAGCCCGGAGGCGGGTCGGCCTCCAAGGACCCCGCCGATCCGCTCGTGCCCGGCTGGCAGTCCGTCATCAACCCCAAGCACTACTCGGCGTTCGACGTGCCCAAGAACAAGGACTGGGAGCTTGCCAGCCAGGGCACGATCACCGGCTTCGAGGACGACAAGTCGGGCAAGTTGCTGGTCGCCATGTCCGCTCCGGCTTTCTACAAGCAGGACTGGTGCGAGAGAAGCAACCGTGCCGCCGTCGGCACCAAGGGCGCGCAGGGCTCCAGGAACACCAAGGAGGCGGCCGAGATCGCCGCGTCCAACTTCGTGCTCGCGGGCTACGACCAGAAGCAGAAGGGCACCCTGAAGGAGTCCGGGGGCAAGGCCTTCAAGAACAAGCAGGGCATCAAGGGCCACATCGCCACCGCGAGCGTCACCGGCGCCCCGAAGAAGGACAAGTGCTCCGCCGACGGGAAGGTCGTGGCCATCTCCTGGCTGAACGTCAACGACGACCTGTCCATCTGGATCTTCCTCACCGACGCCAACGTCAAGGACGAGGTCCCGGCCGGCACCATCAAGAAGATGGCCGCCAGCCTGCGTTCGTACGGTGAACCCGGAGACGAGGACAACCCGCGCGGCTGACACGCCACTTCACCGCTCACCTGAGGCCGTCGCCTTCGACTCCCCCGTCGCCGGGGGGCGTTGATCGCGGCGGCCTCCCGGCGTCCGGCGTCTTCGGGACCGGAAGCCCGGAAGCCCGGCCGGCGCTCAGCCGACGGTGAAGGCCCCGTCGGGGGGTTCGGGCGAGGGCACGGCGTCCGCGTCCTCAACGGGTGCCCTTCCTCTGGTGAGTTGGTCCAGCGCCGGCCCGTACTCGACCCGAGCCGGGAAGACGTCCGAGGCGGCACGGCGGACGAGTTCGCCGAGAGGCAGCTCTTCGTGCGAGGCGACGACGACGGTGTTGCCGAAGCGCCTGCCGCGCAGCACCGCCGGCTCGGCGACGAGGGCGAGGTGCCCGAAGACCGCGCCGAGCGTCGCCAGTTGGGAGCCGACGAAGGGGAAGGGCGCTGAATCGGCGAGATTGACGAGGTAGACGCCGTGCGGGCGGAGCACGCGTTCCACGGAGCGTGCATAGGAGAGCGTGGTCAGGTGCGCCGGTACGTGCACACCGCCGTACACGTCCCCGATCACCACGTCGGCGCTGCCGGCCGGTGAGTGATCGAGGAAGGCGCGGGCGTCCTGCGGCTCCGCCGCGATTCCCGAACCGGGCGGCAGCGGCAGGTGCTCCTCGACGAACGCGAGCAGAGCCTCGTCGGTGTCGGCCACCCGCTGCCGGGAGCCGGGCCGGGTGGCGGTCACGTACCGGGGCAGTGTCAGGGCTCCGCCGCCGAGATGCAGCACGTCCAGCGGATGCCCGGGTTCTGCCGCCAGGTCGAGCACGTGGGCCATGCGGCGGGCGTACTCGAACTCCAGGTGCGAGGGGTCTCGCAGATCGACGTACGACTGGGGCGCACCGTCGAGGGTGAGCAGCCAGGCGTCCTCCCGGTCTATGTCCGGCATCAGCTTGGCGGTGCCGCTGTCGACGGCGCGCGTCACGGGTATCGGCTCCTTCTCCACCGTCCCATTGTGCGGGGGCCCGCCCCACGGACGGCGGGCAGGTGCGGCGGCCCGGAGGCGCGACTTGTCCGCCGCGCTCCCGGGCCTCCTGCTCACTCCTCGCCGACCTCCGTCACGGTGCCGGCGCCGACGGTGCGCCCGCCCTCGCGGATGGCGAAGCCGAGGCCGGTCTCCAGCGGCACCTCGTGACCGAGTTCGACATCGAGCGTCACCTTGTCGCCCGGCAGGGCGACTCCGTCGTGGCCGAGGGTGATGTCGCCGACCACGTCAGCGGTGCGCAGGTAGAACTGCGGCCGGTAGCCGCTGCGCACCGCCGTGCGGCGGCCGCCTTCCGCCGTCGGCAGGAAGTAGACCTCCGCCGTGAAGCGGCGCCGCGGTGCGACGCTCCCGGGCACGGCGACGATGTGTCCGCGGCGGACGGTCTCGCGCGGAACGCCGCGGAGCAGCAGCGCCACGTTGTCACCGGCCTGAGCCTCGTCCATGGGCTTGCCGAAGGTCTCCACGCCCGTGACCACGGTCTCCGTGTCCGCGCCGATCACCGTGACCTTGGCGCCGACGCGCACCCGGCCGCGCTCCACGGCACCGGTCACCACCGTGCCGCGCCCGGTGATGGTCAGCACGTTCTCCACCGGGAGCAGGAAGGGCGCGTCCACGTAGCGCTCCGGGACGGGGACGTAGGTGTCGACGGCGTCCAGCAGCGCCTCGATGGCCGCGCTCCAGCGCGGGTCGCCCTCGAGCGCCCGGAGCCCGGAGACCCTGACCACGGGGAGCGTGTCACCGGCGTAGCCGTGCGCGCTGAGCAGTTCACGGACCTCCAGTTCGACGAGTTCGGTCAGCTCCTCCTCTCCCGCATCGGCCTTGTTGAGCGCGACGACGACGTGCTCGACGCCGACCTGCCGGGCGAGCAGGACGTGCTCGGCGGTCTGCGGCATCACTCCGTCGACGGCGGAGACGACGAGGATCGCCCCGTCCAGCTGAGCCGCACCGGTCACCATGTTCTTGATGAAGTCGGCGTGCCCCGGCATGTCGACGTGGGCGTAGTGCCTCGTGTCCGTCTCGTACTCGACGTGCGCGATGGTGATGGTGATGCCGCGGGCCGCCTCCTCGGGCGCCTTGTCGATGCGGTCGAAGGGAACGAACGCACCGGATCCGCGGTCGCTGAGGACCTTGGTGATGGCGGCGGTGAGCGTGGTCTTGCCGTGGTCGACGTGGCCCATGGTGCCGATGTTCAAGTGCGGCTTGGTGCGCACGTATGCCTGCTTGGGCATGTGGTCTTCCTCGTCTGCAGCGCGCCTGGACAGGGCGCGCAGTGGAAACGGGACCCCGGAGCCTGACCGACCCTCCCCCTGGGGGGTCCTCGGTGTGATCCGGGAAGGGTCAGCCTCGGGCGCCGTCGGCTGCTGCGGCGAGGTGCCTGCAGAGAGGGGTCACGGCAGCCCTGAGCGCGTCCGCTGCTGCGGACGATGCTGCAAGAAGGGCCTGCCGGTTCATGACTGAGATGCTGACGTCCCAACAGCCGTACGTCGAATGATTTTTCCGGCCGTGCACCGGTGCCCGCGCGCTTCACCCGCCCGTCCGGCGAAGCTCCCGCTCGGCGGCGGTGCCGAGGGTGCGGAGCGCGGCCGACAAGGCCCTCCGGACCCCGCCCGTGCCGCTCTCCCATCGGCCGCTCGCCCGGCGGGAGGTCACTTCCGTCGGTTACGCTCACCGACGTGCCCGTCCCCACGACGCAGTCAGACGGACTCCCCAGCCGCCTGGCTCAAACACTCGTCTCCCCCAAGTGCCGCCTCGCGCTGCTTCTGGTGCTGCTGTGCGCCGGGGGGATATCGATGCTGGTCTACGAGCCGCAGCGGTTCGTCACCCACGGTCTGCCGGAGCAGCTCTCCGGGGGCGTCGCAGGCGTCCTGTTCACCGTGGCGTACGGGCTGTGCACGGCGGCCTTCGTGCCGCGCCCCGTACTGAACGTCGCCGCCGGCGCCCTGTTCGGCATCGAAGGCGGCACGCTCTCGGCCGTCATCGGCACGGTCATCGGCTCCGGCATCGCCTTCGGCCTCGGCAGGATGCTCGGCCAGGACGCTCTGCGTCCGCTGCTGCGCGCCCGGTGGCTCACCGCGGCCGACCGCCAGCTCAGCCGGCACGGTTTCCGCTCGATGCTCGTGATCCGGCTCCTCCCCGGCGTCCCCTTCGCGGCCTCCAACTACGGTGCCGCCGTCTCCCGCATGGGCTGGACTGCCTTCCTGACCGCCACCGCCGTGGGGGTCGTCCCCAACACCGCCGCGTACGTCATCGCGGGCAGCCACGCGGCCGCGCCCACCTCACCCGTCTTCCTGGCCGCCTTCGGCTTCATCGCGCTCTCGGGGATCGGCGGCGCGGTCTTCGCCTGGCGCAAGCGCGCCCTTCTGCGCGGCCACGCCCCCCGCTCCTGAAGCCCTCGCGGCGCCGGAGGAGCACCTCGCCTGCGACGCCGTACGGACGCCTCCGCAACCGCTCCACGCACCGTCACCCGGCCCGTCGGGGCGTCAACTCGTCGCTGTAGTCTGCGCGTGATCGAAATCGCGAACGCGATCAGGTCACCAGCATGTCTTGATGACAGGACGGGTCAAAGCAGATGTCTTGGTTCGAATCGTTCATCCTCGGGCTCGTCCAGGGGCTGACCGAATTCCTCCCGATCTCCTCCAGCGCTCACCTGCGGCTCACCGCGGCGTTCGCGGGGTGGCAGGACCCTGGAGCGGCCTTCACGGCCGTCACCCAGATCGGGACGGAGGCGGCGGTGATCATCTTCTTCCGCAAGGACATCGCCCGCATCATCTCCGCCTGGTTCCGCTCGCTCTTCGACCGTGAGATGCGGCGCAACCACGACGCCCAGCTGGGCTGGCTGGTGATCGTCGGCTCCATCCCGATCGGCGTGCTGGGGCTGACGTTCAAGGACCAGATCGAGGGACCGTTCCGTGATCTGCGCCTGATCGCCACGACGCTGGTCGTGCTGGGCATCATCCTCGGCATCGCCGACCGGCTCGCGGCCCGCGACGCCCGGGGCGGGCAGCACCGGCAGCGGCGGGCACGCAAGACGCTCGACGAGCTGTCGGTCAAGGACGGACTGCTGTACGGATGCGCCCAGGCGCTGGCGCTCATCCCCGGCGTATCGCGCTCGGGCGCCACCATCAGCGGTGGCCTCTTCATGGGCTACACGCGTGAGGCCGCCGCCCGGTACTCGTTCCTCCTGGCGATCCCCGCGGTCATGGCCTCCGGCCTGTTCGAGCTGACGGAGATCGGCGAGGGGCACGTCTCCTGGGGTCCGACGATCTTCGCGACCCTCCTCGCCTTCGTCGTGGCATATGCCGTGATCGCATGGTTCATGCGCTACATCTCCACACGCAGCTTCATGCCGTTCGTGATCTACCGCGTACTGCTGGGGATCGCCTTGTTCATCCTCGTCGCCACGGGCGTGCTGAGCCCGAACGAGGGCGCTTCCTCGGGCGGCGGCGTCTCCTCGGGCTGAGCCGGGTCAGGCCTCACGGTGCACAGGAGCGTGAGGGTGTACTCCTGAGGCCGTACGGAAGAACTCACCTCTGGGACGAGGACAAGCGGCCTCAGGAAGAGGCATCGTTGACGGTATGAACCGGATGTGTGCATTCCGCCTGGCTCGGCCGTGAACGCCCTTCTCGCGGCGGTACTGCTGTCGCTCGTCTCGGCCGTCTGCTACGCGACGGCTGCCATCGTCCAGGAGCGGCTCGCGGCGACCACGGCACCCAGCCGCTACGGGCTTCTGCGCTCCGGCCGCTGGTGGATCGCCGTGGCCCTGAACAGCCTGGGCGCACTGCTGCACGTCGGAGCTCTGGGGGTGGGCTCGCTCACCGTCGTACAGCCCCTGGGCGTGCTCACGCTGGTGCTCGCGCCACCGCTTGCCGCCGTACTGGTCAAGCGGCCGGTCACCGCGCACGCATGGCACGGGATCTTCCTCGTCTCCGGCGGACTCGCGGTCCTTCTCCTGCTCACCGGCTCGACGCCCACGCGCGCGTTGTCCGGCTCCGAGCAGCTGACCCTGGCAGCCGCCGTGGCCTGCGCGCTCGCCCTGCTGGTGCTGACGGCCACGACGGCCGGACGGCGGGTGCGGCTGCTCCGCACCGTCAGTCTCGCCACGGCTGCGGGCGTCGCCTACGGTGCGGCCTCGGTCTTCGTGAAGACGGTCGCGGACGGCTGGGGCACGTCCGCACTGATGGCCATCGCACCCCTGCTCGCTCTGATCGCGGTCCTCGCGGTCACCGGGCTCACCGCGTCGCAGTCGTCATACCGCGGCGGAGGGCTGGCCACTCCCCTGGCGACGACCACCGTGATCAATCCCGCCTTCGCGGCGGCCGTGGGCATCGTGATGCTGGGCGAGGGATTCCGGTTCGGATCGCTGGGGGCCGCCGGCGCCCTCATCGCCGCACTGGTCACGGTGTGGGGGCTGGTCGTCCTCTCG
>NZ_JACBXA010000235.1 GCF_013870515.1 Streptomyces albidus (ex Kaewkla and Franco 2022)
ACGGACCGGAAGGCGGTTCCGGGTCCCGGCCCGGCAGGCCCTCCGGCACTCCCGCGCTCACCGTCCAACTGCCCGAGCGGCGGCCTCTGGAGACCGTCACCGTGCAGACGGGGCCGGGCTCGGGAACACGCGCCCGCGTCGAGGCACACGTGCCCGGCAAGGGCTGGCGGCACCTAGGGCCGCTCTCCGCCAGCGGCTGGACGCAGCGGGACGCCGGAGGAGTGCGGGCCGACGCCCTGCGTCTCGCCTGGTCGGAGGGCTCCGACGAGCCGGTCGTGCACGAGATCACGCCCTGGTACTCCGACAGCCCGGACGCCTCGCTCTCCCTGTCCAAGGACGAGATCTACGCCCCCATCGGCGGCGGTACGGGCAAGGTCACGGCCGAGATGCGTGCGCGCCGTCCGTCCGACGTACGCGGCAAGGTCACCGCCGAGGCCCCCGAGGGCTTCACCGTCCGTGCCACCCCGGACCGCACCGTCGTGCCGCGCGGCGGTATCGCGACGGCCCGCGTGGAGATCGAGGCCGACGCCTCGGTGAAGCCCGGCACCCACCGCATCGAGCTCTCCTTCGGGGGTGAGCGGCGGACTCTGACCGTGAAGGCCTTCCCACGGGCCGGCGGCCCGGATCTCGCTCGCGACGCCGAAGCGACCTCGTCCGGGGACGAGACGGCGGACTTCCCTGCCTCAGCCGTCAACGACGGCCGCAGCAGCACCCGTTGGTCCTCGCCCGCCGAGGACGGCGAATGGCTCCAGCTGAAGCTGCGCCGTCCGACGCGGCTCGGCGAGCTGGTGCTGCACTGGCAGGACGCCCACGCCGCGCGGTACCGCGTCCAGGTCTCACCGGACGGGAAGCGGTGGCGCACCGCCGCGACCGTGCGTGACGGCGAAGGCGGCCGCGAATCGGTCCGGATGGACGCCCCCGAAGACACCCGGTACGTCCGGGTACAGGGAGACAAGCGGGCGACGCGCTTCGGTTACTCGCTGTGGTCCGTCGAGGCCTATGCCGTCCAGGAGGACGGCCCCCGGGGCGACTGACCGGGCGGCAGGGCACGGGACGGACCGGACAAGCCGGGCAGTCCGGACGGGCTCAGCCGGATGGTCCGGGCGCATGCTGCCCGGACCATCCCGCAAGGTGCCGCGTGTGCACGGCCCGCGAACCCGCGAAGGACCTGCGGAAACAACAAAGCCCGGTCTCAGGCAGTCGCTCTGCCTTCGATCCGGGCGAGGGCGTCGTCCGCGCCGTATGGCTGTAGATACGGCATCCAGCGCGGATCACGGTGCCCCGTGCCGATGATCCGCCAGGCGAGGCCCGACGGCGGCGCGGGTTGATGGCGCAGCCTCCATCCGATCTCGGCGACGTGGCGATCCGCTTTCACGTGGTTGCAGCGGCGGCACGCCGCAACCACGTTCTCCCAGGTGTGCTGTCCGCCGCGGCTGCGCGGAATGACGTGGTCGACGCTGGTTGCGATGCCACCGCAGTACGCGCACCGGCCACCGTCACGGGCGAAGAGCGCCCGGCGGGTGAGCGGAACGGCGCCCCTGAAGGGCACCCGCACGAAGCGTTTCAGTCTGACCACGCTGGGTGCGGGTATGACGCGGGTCGCGCTGTGCATAAGGGCGCCGGACTCCTCGAGGCTGATCGCCTTGTCGTTGAGCACGAGGATGAGCGCGCGACGTAGCGGTACGACACCGAGCGGCTCGTACGACGCGTTGAGGACCAGGACATGCGGCACGGTGCCTCCTTGTACGCCTGCGGCGCGTGGCTCGCGCCGGGACGATCTGTACTCAGTGTGTCCCGTGCCCTGGCCTTTTCGCCACCACGACCGTGTAACGCCCCGAGCGTGTTTTCAACCACACTCCGTCCTCCCCCCGGAACACCCGCCCCTCCGCCGAACTGTGAAGACGGTCGTGATCAGTCGTCTGCGAGGGCGTCCGAACGGCCGGATCGTGTGCATGCAGACCCTTGCGGCCGGTTGTGAACGTCGTGCGCCGTTAGTGTGGTTGCCGCGTCCGCTCGCCCTCGGCGACGGGCCAACTCTCCCCGCACGGAAGGTTCTGCTGTGTTCAGGCTGATCGGCTCCGCACCTTCGTCCCCACTCGCGGATCCGCCCGTGACCGGGTCGGGAAGCGGAGGCAGACCGAACGGCCCCGCGTCGCTCGAGGACGCGCAGGAATCGGCCGCCGACGCCGCCGGCTGGATCGAGGCGAACTGGTCGACCTGGGTGTCGATCGGGCTGCGCATCCTCCTCATCGCTGTGATCGCAATCACGCTGCGGTACGTCATACGGCGTTCCATCAGCAAGCTGATCAAGCGCGTGAACCGGAGGGCGGAGGCCACCGACAGCGCCAACGCGCTGCGCGGCCTGCTCGTCAGCGGCGAGCGGCGGCGGCAGCGCTCAGAGGCCATCGGCTCCGTGCTGCGCAACATCGCCTCGTTCGTGATCATCGGCACCGCCCTGCTGATGGTGCTCTCGGACCTCGGCATCAACCTGGCCCCGCTGCTGGCCAGTGCGGGCGTCGCGGGCGTCGCGCTGGGTTTCGGGGCCCGCGACATCGTCACGGACCTGCTGGCGGGGGTCTTCATGCTCCTGGAGGACCAGTACGGCGTGGGCGACCGCGTCGACGTCGGGGAGGTCTCCGGCGTCGTCCTGGAGATCGGCCTGCGTGTGACGCAGCTGCGCGGCGACGGCGGCGAGATCTGGTACATCCGCAATGGCGAGATCAAGCGGGTGGGCAACCTCAGCCAGGGCTGGGCCACGGCCGCGCTCGACGTCCAGGTGCGTGCGGAAGAGGACCTCGACGAGGTCCGTGCCGCCATCGTCTCGGCAGGTGAGGAGCTGGCGAAGAGCGAGCCCTGGGACGAGCTGCTGTGGGAGCCCATCGAGGTGCTGGGGCTGGATTCCGTGACGCTCGACTCCATGGTGATCCGGGTCTCGGGCAAGACCATGCCGGGCAAGTCGCTGGGCGTCGAGCGCGAGCTCAGGTGGCGCATCAAGCGGGCGCTGGACCGGCGGGGCATCGAGAGCGTGGACGAGGAGTCGCTCAGCCTCCAGGCCGCGCGGGGGCACCGACCGCCCCCGGAGGCCGCCGCCGGTGAGGGAGGCCGGCCGGTGCCCCTGCAGAAGCTCCGGAAGTAGCCCGCGGCGGCACTGGCCGAAGTGCCTCCCATTGACGCGGCTGAGAGCGGGACCCTACTGTCCGCGTAACTGGAAAGCTTCCTAACAATGTTCCGGCGCCCTGCGCGCCCGAGGGCGGAGGCAGCACGGATGGCCGGGATGACGCCGGGAACCCCGCGCGTACTGCGGGCGATGAACGACCGCGCCGCCCTCGACCTGCTGCTGGAGCAGGGCCCGCTGTCCCGGGGACGCATCGGCAAGCTGACCGGGCTGTCGAAGCCGACCGCGTCCCAGCTGCTGTCCCGCCTCGAAGCAGCCGGGCTGGTCGTCGTCACCGGCCGGAGCGAGGGCCTGCCGGGGCCGAACGCGCAGCTCTACGCCGTCAACGGCGAGGCCGCCCACGTCGCCGGAGTGGACGTCACCACCGCCCGCATCCTGGCCGGAGTCGCCGACATCGCGGGCCGCCTCGTCGGCACCTTCGAACTGCCCACCCCGCCGCCCACCACCAGGCCGGGCCACCGGCAGCAGGGGGCGGCCGGGCTGGTCCTCCAGGCCGTGGAGGGCGCGGCCAAGGCCGCCGGAGTGCACCGCACCGACCTGCACCGCGTCGTCATCGGCACACCCGGGGCCTTCGACCCCAGCACCGGCCGGCTGCGCTACGCGTCCCACCTGCCCGGCTGGCACTCGCCCTCGCTGCTGGAGGAGCTGGCCGCGGCCCTGCCGATGCCGCTGGAGTACGACAACGACGTCAACCTCGTCGCCGTCGCCGAGCAGCGGCTGGGCGTGGCAGGCGGCTACGAGGACTTCGTCCTGCTGTGGAACGAGGAAGGCATAGGCGCCGCCCTCGTCATCGGCGGGAAGCTGCACCGCGGACGTACGGGTGGTGCGGGCGAGGTGGGGTTCCTTCCGGTGCCCGGCACACCGCTCGTACGCGACCCCGAACACCTCAACAGCGGCGGCTTCCAGGCTCTGGCGGGGGCCAACGCCGTGCTGCGCTGGGCGCACGAACTCCGCCTGCCCTACGAGCAGGAGGCCGCACTCCACGACAAGGCGGCCGGGCTGATCGCCCGCGCGGTCGTCGCGGCAGAGGGCGAGAACGAGGACGGTCCGCACGGCGAACTGCTGCGCCGCTTCGCCACCGGTACGGCCGTCGGGCTCGCCTCCATGGTCGCCGTGCTCGACCCGCAGTTGATCGTGCTCTCCGGCGGCGTGCTCGCCGCGGGCGGCGAACCGCTGCGCGAGATGGTACGCGCGGAGCTGACCGAACTCGCCGTTCCCAGGCCGCCGTTGATGCTCGGCACGGTCACCGGCGCGGCCGTGCTGCACGGGGCCCTGGAGAGCGCCCTCGCAACGACTCGCGACGAGGTGTTCGACACCACGCGCTGACTTCACGTCCCGCGGGACGTGCCCTGACATCGCCTCGGAAGGCAGACGACATGAGACTCGCAGTGGTCGGCGGCGGCTCCACGTACACGCCCGAACTCATCGACGGTTTCGCACGGTTGCGCGACACCCTGCCCGTCAGCGAACTCGTGCTGATCGACCCGGCGACCGACCGGCTGGAGCCGGTCGGTGGGCTGGCACGCCGCATCTTCGCCAAGCAGGACCACGGCGGCGAGATCATCACCACCACCGACCTCGACGCCGGGATCGCCGGCGCCGACGCCGTGCTGCTGCAACTCCGCGTCGGCGGTCAGGCGGCACGGCAGCAGGACGAGACCTGGCCGCTGGAGTGCGGCTGCGTCGGGCAGGAGACGACCGGAGCGGGCGGACTGGCCAAGGCGCTTCGCACCGTCCCCGTGGTCCTCAACATCGCCGAGCGCGTCCGCCGCACCAACCCCGACGCCTGGATCATCGACTTCACCAATCCCGTCGGCATCGTCACCCGCGCGCTGCTGAAGGAGGGGCACAAGGCGGTCGGCCTGTGCAACGCGGCCATCCACATGCAGCGCACGTTCGCGTCCCTGCTGGAGGTGCGTCCCGAGGAGGTCCACCTCGACCACTACGGGCTCAATCACCTCACCTGGGAACTGGCCGTGCGCCTGGGCGGCCCGGACGGCCCGGACGTGCTCCCCCGGCTGCTGGAGGAGCACGGCGACAGCATCGCGAAGACCGTGCGTCTGCCGCGTCCCCTGCTGGACCGGCTCGGCGTCGTCCCCTCCTCGTACCTGCGCTACTACTACGGGCACGACGAGGTCGTCGAGGAGATGGGCACGAGGCCGTCGCGGGCCGCGGAGGTCGCCGCCATGGAAAGGGAGTTGCTGGAGATGTACAGCGACCCCGCCTTGGCCGAGAAGCCGGCGCTGCTCGGCAAGAGGGGCGGCGCGTTCTACTCGGAGGCCGCGGTGGCGCTGGCGGCGTCACTGCTCGGAACGGGCACTCAGGCGGGCGCCGGCACGGACTCGGGACGGCCCGGCCAGGGTGCGAGCCCGTCCGTGCAGGTGGTGAACACCTTCAACGACGGGACGCTGCCCTTCCTCCCCGACGACGCGGTCATCGAGGTCCCGGCCGCGGTCACCGGTGCGGGCGCCGTGCCGCTGCCCGCACCGGCGATCGGTCCGCTCCAGGCGGGACTCATCTCGCACGTCACCGCCTACGAGGACCTCGCTCTCGACGCAGCGCTGCGGGGCGGCCGCGACAGGGTCTGGACGGCTCTGATGGCACACCCGCTCGTCGGGCAGCACCGCGACGCGGAGGCCCTGACCGACAGACTGATCGCTCACAACCGGGAGCACCTTGCGTGGGCCTGAACTCCGCCTGTCTCGCCATCGACGCGGGCAACACCAAGACCGACGTTGCAGTCGTCGCCACGGACGGGACCGTCCTGGGCAGCGCCCGCGGAGGCGGCTTCCACCCCCCGGTCTCCGGGGTCGACGCAGCCGTCGAGGACCTCGGCCGTACGGTCGCCCAGGCACTGACCGACGCCGGAGCCGACCCCGCTGAACCCGCGGCCCCCGCCGGACGCGCACCGCTCGCGCACGTCTCCGCATGCCTGGCCAACGCCGATCTGCCGCGCGAGGAACGTGAGGTGACCTCCGTACTGGCAGCTCGCCGCTGGGGGAACACCACGCACGTCGCCAACGACACCTTCGCCATCCTGCGCGCCGGGCTGCCCGACGACCGGTCGGTCACCCACGGAGTCGCGGTGGTCTGCGGGGCGGGCATCAACTGCGTCGGGCAGCACGGGGACGGGCGCACCCACCGCTTCCCCGCCCTGGGCCTGATCTCAGGCGACTTCGGCGGCGGAGGCGGACTGGCGTCGGAGGCGATCTGGCACGCGGCGCGCGCGGAGGACGGCCGCGGCGAACCCACGCAGCTCGCGCGGGCGCTCCCCGGCCACTTCGGGCTGCCCTCGATGTACGCCCTGATCGAGGCCCTGCACATGGGGGACCTGCCCGGTTCACGCAAGCACGAGATCACCCCGCTCCTCTTCACCGTCGCCACCGCGGGGGATCCCGTCGCCCGTGCCCTCGTGCACCGTCAGGCCGAGGAGATCGTCTCGATGGTGACGGTCACCCTCACGCGCCTCGGTCTGCTGCACACCGAGACACCCGTCATCCTCGGCGGCAGCGTCGTGGCGGCCCGCCATCCCCTGCTGCACGACCACCTCGTCCGCGAACTGGCGGACGTCGCCCCTCTCGCCGCACCTCAAATCGTCACCGCCCCACCCGTCCTGGGCTCCGCCCTCCTCGGCCTCGACCGCGCCGGCTCCTCCCCCGACGCGCACGCCCGACTGCGCGCGTACTACGCGTGAGAACGTGCTGAGCGAACGAACTGTGTGAACCGCGGACCCGGGGGGGCGACGATGCTGGACCTGCTCGACGAGCGCTGCGCCGTGGCGATGGCCGAACACGGCTGCCCGTCGCTCTCCGTCGCCGTCGTCCAGGACGGTGAAGTGGTCGTGGCCGAGGCCTACGGCTGGGCCGACGTCGCCGCCCGGAGAGCGGCAACACCCGGTACGGCGTACGCGATCGCCTCGGTCACCAAGCCGATCACGGCCACCGCGGTCTGTCTGGCAGCCGACGAGGGACTGCTTCAACTGGACTCCCCGGTGCCGATCGGTGCGGGTGAGCAACAGCACACGCCCACCGTGCGACAGCTGCTCCAGCACACGGGAGGCCTGGCGGCCCACTACGACTTCCACTACGGCGACGGGCGGCGCCGTATCGACGCGGCCCACTACACGGTGCTCCGACGGAAGCCGGGCAGCCGCTTCGAATACGCCAACTCCGGCTACGGGCTGCTGGGCAGGGAGCTGGAGGCGGCCACCGGACAGCCGCTGGAGCAGTTCTTACGCGACCGGGTCTTCGCACCGCTCGGGCTCCATCACTTCCACCTCGCCCCGGCCCACCCCGAGGCGGGCGCCGCGGCAGTGCGGTACACGATCGACGGACGTCCCTACCCGCCGTCCTGCGACACCAGCCACCCGGCAGCGTCGATGGGCTGGGCGACCGCCCCCGAACTCGCCCTCTTCGCACAGTCCTACGCCCGGCTGCTCAAGCCTGGGACGGCCGCGGCCACTTGCGAGACCGTCCCGGTCAACGCCCGTCTGGGATACGGGCTCGGCTGGTGCCTCTCCCGCGGCGACGGACCCTTGGTGCGCAGCCACGGCGGCAGCATGGGCGGAGTCGCGGCGATGACGGTCGCCGTTCCCGAACAGCGGCTCTCGGTCGCGGTGCTCTCCAACTCCACGGGCAAGGCGGCACGTGACGCCGTCGTCCGGTACGTCATGGGGGATCTGGTCCCCGGATTCGCCGCCGAGCAGATCTCACCGGCGCTCCCGGACACCTCACGCCCGGCTGAGCTACCGCACGACTCGTGGTCCGGCCGGATCGGCACGCCCGAGGGGGACGTCCCCCTCACGCTGCGGCTGACTCCGGACGGCCGGGCCGAGGTGAGGGCCGGAGGCGACAGCGATGTCGCGCAGGTGGTCGCCTGGGGCGAACTGGATCTGCGAGGTGTCTTCGCCGTGCAGCTGCCGACCGCCGACGCGCGGGTCGACAGCCCCCTGCTGGGTCTCGAACTCAGCCTCGAACAGGGGCGGTTGAGAGGCGTCGCACGCGCGTACAAGGACGGCGACCGTGAGGGACTGCTGGGCAGCATGCTCACGCATCCCTGCGAGTTGGCGGAGTCCTCGAACCAGTGACGCCGTCCGTCCCCGCGGGGACGGACGGCGTCACTGGTGAGCGTGCACAGGGTGGGCGCTCGGCCGTTCTAGGTGAGGTGGACGGTGATCGTCGTCCACGCGCCGACGTGGACGCGGTCGCCGCTCTTGAGCGGGACCGGCACGAACGGCTGGATGGGGTCCTCGGCGCCGTTGATGGTGGTGCCGTTGGTGGAGTCCTGGTCGACCACCGACCAGCTGCCGTCGGGCTGCTGGACCAGCACGGCGTGCTGATGGGAGACACCCGGGTCCTCCGGCGTCCGGGCCAGGTCGATGTCCGGCGACTCACCCGTGGAGTGGCGGCGTCGGCCGATGGTGATCTGGTTGCCGATCAACGAGAGCTGCTGCTCCGGTGAGTACGCGGGCAGGTTCAGTGCTGACGCCTCGGGACCGCTGCGGACCATCATCGCGGCGAAGTACTCGCGGTCGGGCGCGATGACGGCCACCCACTCGCCCGAAGGCATCCCGCCCTGCTGCAGGGGCTGACCCGGCCCGGGCTGACCCTGCTGCTGCGGCGGACCGGGCTGCTGGGGCTGGAACTGCCCGGGAGGGGCAGGCGGTTGCGGCTGCTCCTGCTGTGCGGGGCCGCCGGGCGGAGGGATCGTCCAGTCGCCGCTCGGCGGGGACGGCTGCTGCGGTCCGCCGTGCGACGGGGGAGCCATCGGCTGCGCCTGACCCTGCACAGGGCCCTGCCCGGGGCCTTGGCCCGGGACCTGACCCGGCCCCTGACCGGGAAAGCCACCGGGTCCGGGGGCGGGCGCCTCCGGAGTCAGCGGCTCCGCCGGCCGGTTCATCTGGGACAGGCCGGAGCTCTCGTAGTCGTACTCGCGGTCCTGCCCCTGCCCCGGACCGCCCGGGAAGGGCGGCGGCGGTGGCGGACCCTGCTGACCGAGCGCACCGGG
>NZ_JACBXA010000236.1 GCF_013870515.1 Streptomyces albidus (ex Kaewkla and Franco 2022)
CGCGGCGGAGTGCCGCGCCTCAGGCGGGCACGTCCGGCCGAGAGCGTCTCCGGCTGACACCGTCCTTCGTCCTCAGGGGCCCGCGCTTCGGCGCGGGCCCCTGAGTGTTTCGGGGAGCGGGGGACGCCGTATTCAAGGTGCTCCTGCCGGGACTTGAGTCTCCAGCGGGTGGAGGGCTCAGACTCCCCGCATGAACGAAGAACACCCGGAACGTCTCACCATCGGACAGCTCGCCGACCGGACCGGGGTCGCCGTGCGCACCATCCGCTACTGGTCGGACATCGGCGTGCTGCCGCCCGGGGGGCGGTCCGAGGGCGGCTACCGGCTGTACGGCGCCGAGGCCGTCGCCCGGCTCGAACTCGTCCGCACCCTGCGGGAGTTGGGGCTCGGCCTCGAGGAAGTGAGCCAGGTCCTGAGCAGTGAGGCGACGGTGGCGGAGATCGCAGCCACCCATGTCGTCGCTCTCGACGCCCGGATCCGCGCCCTCAAGGTGAGCCGGGCTGTTCTGTCCACCGTCGCGGAGCGCGGTTCCACAGTCGAGGAGACGGCATTCATGAACAGACTCGCACGACTCTCGGTCGACGAGCGCAGAAAGATCATCGAGGACTTCATGAGGGAGGTGGCCGGCGGGCTCGGTGCGAGCCCCGGAATCGAGGAGCGCCTGACGCGCTCTCCGATCGAACTGCCCGAGAGCCCCACTCCGGAGCAGGTGGACGCCTGGCTCCAGTTGGCCGAACTGATCCAGGACCCGGACTTCCGCTCCAGGATGCGGAGAATGATGGAGCTGAACGCGCGGAAGGGCTCGCCCGGCGGCTCCATCTGGTTCACAGGGCACGTCGTACAAGTGGTCGGCGAGGCCCGCGAACGCGGTGTGCACCCCGAAGGGCCTGATGGCGCCGCCGTGCTGTCGAAGCTGTTCGGCGACGCGGACAGGGCCGCGGTACTCGAGAGCCTTCACGTGGGCATGGAAGCGGGAGCCGAGCGTTACAGGCAGCTCATCGCCGTCGTCCGCGGGCATGAGCCGAGGCCGTCACGTGCCGAGGACCACACCTGGCTGGAACAGGCGCTGCGGGCAGACGTGCGGCGCACCTCATGAGCTGAACGGCTCCGCGGGGGACGGCACTTCGGGCGTGACCGCGCGACGATGCCGCTCTCCGGTGCGCGCCTCGGCGCGGTTGTCGGTGGGTGGCTGTTCAATGCGGGAATGGAGACCGACGGGCAGCGCAGCGGATTGTTCTGGGACATGCTGGAGGGACGGGTCGCATGGCCGCCCGCGGCCGAGCTGATGGGCTGGGAGCTAATGGAGGTGGACCCGGAGAAGGGCACCATCGAGGTGGCCTTCCAGGCCGGCGAGGAGTTCACCAACCCTGCCGGAGTGGTCCAGGGCGGCTTTCTCGCCGCCATGCTCGACGACACCATGGGGCCCGCTCTGATGGCGATGCTGCCCGACAGCAAGCTGGCCCCCACGCTCGACCTCCACGTCCAGTACCTCAGGCCGGCCCGTACCGGGCGGCTGACCGGGCGCGGGCGCGTCGTGCAGCGCGGACACGAGGTCTGCTTCCTCGCCGGTGAACTGCTCGGCAGTGACGGCAGGGTGGTCGCCGTGGCGACGGCCACCGCCCGCATCCAGAGGCTGCCGTGAACCAGCGCCCCGTCCCGGCCGCCGGGGAGCAGCCGGGCATCTCGGCCGCCGTCGTCGTCCACGAGGGCAAGGTCCTTCTGGTGCGGCGGCGCGTCGCCGAAGGGCCTCTCTCCTGGCAGTTCCCGGCCGGAGAGGCCGAGCCCGGGGAGTCGCCGGCGGATGCGGCCGTCCGTGAGACGGCCGAGGAGACCGGGGTGACCGTCTCCGCCGTCGGGCTTCTCGGCGGGCGGGTGCATCCGCACACGCTGCGGTTCGTCTCGTACACGGCGTGCGAGGTCGTCTCCGGCACCGCCCGCGTCGCCGACGTGGAGGAGCTCGCCGAGCTGGTGTGGTGCGGCCGCGCCGAACTCCACGAGTACGTGCCGTACGGCCTGTACGGGCCGGTGCAGGCGCACCTCGACGAGACGCTGGCCAGGTAGGCCGCCGCTCGCGCGCGGAGCTCACTCCGGCGCGGGCGCCTCACGCCAGTGGTTGGTGATGGGAAGGCGGCGGTCCTTGCCGAACCCCTTGGCGGAGATCTTCGTGCCCGGAGGGTACTGGCGGCGCTTGTACTCGGCGGCGTCCGTCATCCGCAGCACCCGCGTGACCACCTCGGGGTCGAAGCCGCGCTCGATGATGCCCTCGCGGCCCACGTCACCGTCCACGTACAGCTTCAGGATCCGGTCGAGCACGTCGTAGTCGGGGAGCGAGTCCGTGTCGACCTGGCCGGGGCGCAACTCGGCGCTGGGCGGCTTGGTGATGCTGCTCTCCGGGATCGGCGGGGTGTGACCGCGTTCGGCGGCGGCGCGGTTGCGCCACTTCGCCAGCCGGAAGACGTTGGTCTTGTAGACGTCCTTGATCGGCCCGTACGCGCCGACCGAGTCGCCGTAGAGCGTCGAATAGCCGCACGCCAGCTCGGACTTGTTGCCCGGCGCGAGCACGATGTGACCCTCCTGGTTGGACAGGCCCATCAACGTCACGCCGCGCAGCCGCGATTGGAGGTTCTCCTCCGCCACCCCGGTCAGTTCGAGGGAGCCCATGAAGGCGTCGAACATCGGGCCGATGGGCACGGTGCGGAAGTTGAGCCCCGTGCGCCGGGCGAGGTCGGCGGCGTCGTCCTTGGAGTGCTCGGAGGAGTAACGGGAGGGCATGGAGACGGCGTTGACGTTCTCGGGGCCGAGCGCGTCACAGGCGATGGCGGCGACGAGCGCGGAGTCGATGCCGCCCGACAGCCCGATCAGCACGGAGCGGAAGCCGTTCTTGGCGGCGTAGGCGCGAAGGCCCACGACGAGGGCCGTGTAGATCTCCTCGTCGTCCTCCAGGCGCGGCGCCTCGCTGCCGGTGACCTCCCGCTCGTACGCGGGCAGCGGATCGCCGGAGATCACGACGTGCTCGACGCCCAGCCCGTCGTCGAGGGTCCCGGCGGGGGGCGTCGCCGCGGCGGCGGGAAGGTCGAGGTCCACCACGACGCAGCCCTGCTCGAACTGCGGTGCACGGGCAAGCACTTCGCCGCGGGAGTCGACGATGATCGAGTCGCCGTCGAAGACGAGCTCGTCCTGGCCGCCGATCATCGCGAGGTAGGCCGTGGTGCAGCCGGCTTCCTGTGCGCGCTTGCGCACCAGGTCCAGGCGGGTGTCGTGCTTGTCGCGCTCGTAGGGCGAGGCGTTGATCGACAGAAGGAGGCCGGCGCCGGCCGTACGCGCGGCGGGTACGCGGCCGCCGTTCTGCCACAGGTCCTCGCAGATGGCCAGCGCGACGTCGACGCCGTGGACGCGGATGACGGGAAGCGTCTGGCCGGGGACGAAGTAGCGGAACTCGTCGAAGACGCCGTAGTTGGGCAGGTGGTGCTTGGCGAAGGTGAGCACCACCTCGCCGCCGTGCAGCACCGCCGCGGCGTTCTGCGGGGCGCCGGCGGGGCTGCCCAGGGTGGCCCGTGCGTGCTCGGCACGGTCGAGGTAGCCGACGACCACGGGGACCTCGCCGAAGCCCTCCTCCGACAGCCGCCGCGCGAGGGTGCGCAGAGCGGCCCGGCTGGCGTTCACGAAACTTCCGCGCAATGCCAGGTCCTCGACCGGGTATCCGGTGAGCATCATCTCGGGGAACGCCACGAGGTGGGCTGCCTGTTCGACGGAGTGCCGGGTCCACCGGAGGACGGATTCGGCGTTGCCTTCCAGGTCACCGACGGTGGAGTCGATCTGGTTCAGTGCGAGACGTAGTTGGGCCACACCGCCCACTGTAATCGTCTGTCTGACACGATGAGGAGCGGGAAGAGAAAACGTCCGGACGGCAAGTGTCAAAACGGAGTACGTGCCTCCGCAGAGCACGTGAGGGAACCGGTCACGAGGTATTCACGTCACCGTCACAACCGTATCCAGTACTCGAGCTCGGCTACGCGAAGGTATCCGCAGCATTTCGACACCTGGTGTACTGGATTCGGTGCCCGCCTGGCGGGCATCGGTCAGTGACGTGAACTCGCCATCACTCAGGGGGATGTACATGCTGGACGCTCTCGGTCTCGAACCCGTCCAACAGCAGACCTACGAGGCACTCGTCGACGGCGCGGTCACCGTCTCCGAACTCCGTACGACGCTGGGGCTGAGTGCCGCGAAGGTCCGCGAAACCCTCGGAGCGCTCGAGAAGTTGAGCCTCGTGGGGCGGTACCCGGGGGAGAGGCGAGGCGAGGAACGGTTTCTTCCGGTGGCCCCCGAGGTCGCCTTCGAGTCGCTGCTGCTGGCCCGCGAGGAGGCCATTCACCGCACCCGGCGCCACATACAGCTCCTCGCCACCCGCTTCCGCGCCAACGCCACCGCCCGCGACCCCGTGGACCTGGTGGAGATCGTCACGGGGCGGGCCGCCGTGATCCAGCAGGTCGACCAGCTCCAGCACAGCGCACGGCACCAGATACGCGGCATAGACCGGCCCCCGTACGCCAACAGCGACCCCGACCGGCTCGACCCCAAGACGGGCATGATGCCGGTCCAGGCGAAGACGATGCGGCGGGGCATCGGCTACCGCGTCATCTACGACACCCACGGCCTGGAGACCTTCCACCGCATCGACACGGACATCGAGGCCTGCGCCGAACTGGGCGAGGAGGCGCGGGTGATGGCCGATACGCCGACGAAGCTGCTCGTCGCCGACGACCGCGTCGCGCTCATCCCGCTGCGCTCCGCTCCGCACGAGATGGCCAGCAGCGTGGTGGTACACCCCTCGGGGCTGCTGGACGCGCTGTGCGAGTTCTTCGAGGTGCTGTGGGCGCGTGCGCTGCCGCTCTCCGCGTACCTGGCCGGCCGCCCGGGCGGTGCGGGCGACGCCCCGAGCCCGGACGAGGCCCGGCTGCTGGCCCTGCTGACGACCGGGCTGACGGATCAGGTGATGGCGCGCCAACTCGGCGTCAGCTACCGCACGTTCCAGCGCCGTCTGAGCGGGCTGATGGAGCGCCTGGGCGCCGGTACACGCTTCCAGCTGGGGATGCGGGCGGCGAGCCTTGGCTGGGTCTCGCAGCCCTCGGACTCCGGCGTACGCATCGGTAGCACGCAGGGACCTGGGGCGGCTCCCGCGCTGAGCCCCGGGGCGGGCGCCGGTGAACCGTCGGGATCAAGCCACTGAATCAGGCGTGTGACCGGCGGTAGCCTTGCTGTCCGAGCCGCGAAGAATGTCCGTGAAGATGTGGCTTCGCACACTCGCCGGTAACTCTTGTTCTCTGCCTCGCCGGTGTGCGAGCTTCAGTGCACGACGTCGCCACGCCATGGCGGCTCACCACGACAGACCACACGGCTGGGCGACTCTGAATGCCCCGGCCATGCAACACACAGCCGCGGTCCGGTATCCCCCACTACCGGGCCGCGGCTTTCGCTTTCCCGGGGTCCTGAGCCTTCCTGCCGCCTCCCGGGCCGCGGTCTCTCCTCCGGCGCTGCCTCCTTCCGGCACGTGCCGTCCCCGCCGGGCTGCTCCTCCGTCCGCCCCGCGCCGAGTGCCGGACCGCTCCGCCCGGTACGGTGCCGCGCGGGCCCGCCGGATGCGGTACCTACGGCACGGCTGGGTAAGCGGCGCGTACGTCGCTCCCGTGACCCGTCCGGGTGCGCGGACCGCGGCGTCCGAAGCGGCTGTTCACCCCGCGTGGACATGCCGTGCGGCGTGGTGTACTGGGAATCGGCCCGGGGAGTCCGGATGCGGGCAGGCAACGCTCCGGAAACCGTGTGGTGGGATGCTCGAAGTCGCCCTGGGGGCACCCGCGGGCCGTAAGGCGCAGCCGGGGGCCGCCACGGCCCCGGAGGAGTCCCACGGGGTGCGAGCGGGCACCCTGAGCAGCGAGGATTGGTGACTATGGATAAGCAGCAGGAATTCGTGCTCCGCACGCTCGAGGAGCGCGACATCCGGTTCGTCAGGCTGTGGTTCACCGACGTTCTCGGCTTCCTCAAGTCCGTCGCCGTCGCTCCCGCGGAGCTCGAGCAGGCCTTCGACGAGGGCATGGGCTTCGACGGGTCGGCCATCGAGGGATTCGCCCGGGTCTACGAGTCCGACATGATCGCCAAGCCGGACCCCGGCACCTTCCAGATACTGCCCTGGCGTGCGGAGGCCCCGGGGACGGCGCGGATGTTCTGCGACATCCTGATGCCGGACGGTTCGCCGTCCTACGCCGACCCGCGCTACGTGCTCAAGCGCAGCCTGGCCAAGGCCTCCGACCTCGGATTCACCTTCTACACCCACCCCGAGATCGAGTTCTTCCTGCTCAAGGACCGCCCCGTGGACGGCTCCCGGCCGATGCCCGCGGACACCTCCGGCTACTTCGACCACACGCCGCAGCACGTCGGCATGGACTTCCGCCGGCAGGCCATCACGATGCTCGAGTCGATGGGCATCTCGGTGGAGTTCTCACACCACGAGGGCGCCCCCGGCCAGCAGGAGATCGACCTGCGCTACGCCGACGCCCTCTCCACGGCCGACAACATCATGACGTTCCGTCTGGTGATGAAGCAGGTCGCCCTGGAGCAGGGCGTGCAGGCCACGTTCATGCCCAAGCCCTTCTCGGAGCACCCCGGCTCCGGCATGCACACGCACCTGTCGCTGTTCGAAGGCGACCGCAACGCCTTCTACGAGTCCGGCTCCGAGTACCAGCTCTCCAAGGTCGGCCGCTCCTTCATCGCCGGACTGCTCACGCACGCCGGTGACATCTCCGCCGTCACCAACCAGTGGGTCAACTCCTACAAGCGCATCTGGGGCGGGGCCAACCGCACCGCGGGCGAGGGCGGCGAGTCCCCCTCCTACATCTGCTGGGGCCACAACAACCGCAGCGCGCTGATCCGCGTGCCGATGTACAAGCCCGGCAAGATGGGCTCCACCCGCATCGAGGTACGTTCGCTGGACTCGGGCGCCAACCCCTACCTCGCGTACGCCACGCTGCTCGCCGCCGGGCTCAAGGGCATCGAGGAGGGATACGAACTCCCGCCCGGAGCCGACGACGACGTGTGGGCGCTCTCCGACGCGGAGCGGCGCGCGATGGGCATCGAGCCGCTGCCGCAGAACCTGGGCGAGGCCATCACGCTCATGGAGCGCAGCGAGCTGGTCGCGGAGACGCTGGGCGAGCACGTCTACGACTTCTTCCTGCGCAACAAGAAGCAGGAATGGGAGGAGTACCGCAGCGAGGTCACCGCCTTCGAACTCCGCAAGAGCCTTCCGGTTCTCTGAAGCGTGCACGGCGGGAATCCGGGCAGGAGCAGCGCGGGCGACGGAGGACGGTGAGCGTGCAAGGTGGGCGACGGGACAGCCGGTACGGACAGCTGGTTCGGCGCGGATTCACCGAACCGGCCACCGCCGAACGGCTGCTCTCCTCACCCGAGCTGGCCGAAGTGCGGGCGGACACCGGGCTCCTGGACGCGTTCGGCGCCACCGCCGACCCCGACCTGGCGCTGATCGGGCTCGTCCGGCTCGTCGAGGCGCAGAGCGATCCGCAGCCGTTGCTGGACACGCTGCTGACCAGCAAGCCGCTGCGTGACCGGCTCCTCGGCGTGCTCGGGGTCTCCGAGGCCCTCGGGGACCACCTCGCCGGGCATGCGGACGACTGGCAGGACCTGGTCACCTACGAGTCGGCGGATCTGCACCCGGGCGTCGAGGAGTTCGAGGCCGTCGTCGGCGCCTCCGCGGACCCGGACGGCCTGCGCCACCGCTACCGCCGCTGCCTGCTGTCCATCGCCGCACGCGACGTGTGCGGCACCAGCGATCTTGCCCAGACCGCGGCGGAGTTGGCGGACCTGGCCACCGCGACGCTGCGGGCTGCCCTCGCCCTGGCCAGGGCCGAGGCGCCCGAGGACGCGAAGGCGTGCAGGCTCGCCGTGATCGGCATGGGCAAGGCCGGCGGCTGCGAGCTGAACTACGTCTCCGACGTGGACGTCATCTTCGTCGCGGAGCCCACCGAGGGTACGGAGGAGTCGCCGGCGCTCCAGGCGGCCTCCCGGCTCGCCGCGCGGCTCATGCGCATCTGCTCCGACACCACCGCCGAGGGCACCATCTGGCCGGTCGACGCGAACCTCCGCCCGGAGGGCCGCAACGGCCCGCTGGTGCGGACCCTTTACTCGCATCTCGCCTACCTCAACCGCTGGGCCAAGACCTGGGAGTTCCAGGCGCTCCTCAAGGCGCGGCCGGTGGCGGGCGACATGGCGCTGGGGGAGGCGTACCAGGAGGCCGTCGCCCCTCTGGTCTGGCAGGCCGCCGAACGGGAGAACTTCGTCCCCGACGTCCAGCAGATGCGCCGCCGCGTCGTCGACGCCATCCCCGCCGCGCAGGTGGAACGCGAGCTGAAGCTCGGTCCGGGCGGGCTGCGCGACGTCGAATTCGCCGTGCAGCTCCTCCAGTTGGTGCACGGCCGCTCCGACACCACGCTCCGCAGCCCCACCACGCTCGCCGCGCTGGACGCGCTCGCCGTCGGCGGTTACGTCGGGCGCCAGGACGCCGCCGCCCTGGAGGCCGCGTACCGCTTCCTGCGCACCATGGAGCACCGCATCCAGATCCACCGGATGCGGCGCACCCACCTGATGCCCGAAGCGGAGGCGGACCAGCGCCGGCTGGGACGGTCCCTCGGATACCGCAGCGAGCCCGTCAAGGAGCTGCACAAGGCGTGGCGCCGGCACGCCGCAGCCGTACGCCGTCTGCACGAGAAGCTCTTCTACCGGCCGCTGCTGGACGCCGTCGCACAGCTCGACATCGGCGAGGCCAGGCTCTCCCCGGCCGCCGCCAGGCAGCGGCTGGAGGCACTGGGCTACGCCGACCCGGCCGGGGCGCTGCGGCACCTGGAGGCACTGGCCAGCGGCGTCAGCCGCAAGTCCGCGATCCAACGCACGCTGCTGCCCGTGCTGTTGGGGTGGTTCGCCGATTCCGCCGACCCCGACGCCGGGCTGCTCAACTTCCGCAAGGTCTCCGACGAGCTGGGCGCGACGCCGTGGTATCTGCGGCTGCTCCGGGACGAGGGTGCCGCCGCGGAGAACCTCGCGCGCGTCCTCTCCGCCGGGCGCCT
>NZ_JACBXA010000237.1 GCF_013870515.1 Streptomyces albidus (ex Kaewkla and Franco 2022)
CTCAGCTGATGCCCGTCGCAGTTGACGCATGTGGGGTGTTTGATCGGCGACGGAACTCTTTTCCCGTCCGTGCGGTAGACGACGAACGGAGTGCCGTCGGGATATTCGAGATGCGTGATCTCGAATTCCTGCTCCCAGCCGTGTCCGCATCTCATGCACGCGAAGGAATAGGCCTCGTGAGCGGGCACCTCGGGGTGGTCCATGGCAGCACCTCTTTCCGGGCTGAACGGCCACCACCAGTGGACTCCTGTTCCCGGGGAAGCGCAGCAGGCAGGCGCTCGTATTGATGGAGATTTGGCCTCACCGTGGCAGAACCGCGTTCAGAGCGGTCCTTTTTTGCCGATCACCGACGCCGCTTTACCCGGCCCTTGTCGGCAGTTTGGAAAAGCGCGGTCAAGGCTTCCCGGGGGCCGCCGCGTTCTTGGCCGCCACCACCGCGTCGAACACCTCACGCTTGGGGACGCCCGCCTGCTGCGCCACCGCCGCGATCGCCTCCTTGCGGCGCTCGCCGGCCTCCTCACGGACCGCGACCCGGTGTGCGAGCTCCTCCGGCCCCAGCGCGTCGCCGCCCGGTTCCGGGGCGCCCTCGATCACCACGGTGATCTCGCCGCGCACGCCTTCCGCCGCCCATTCGGCCAGCTCGTCGAGGCGTCCGCGCCTGACCTCCTCGTACGTCTTCGTCAGCTCACGGCACACAGCGCCACGCCTGCCGGAGCCGAAGACCTCGGCCATGTCCTCCAGCGTGGCCGCCAGCCGTCGCGGGGACTCGAAGTACACGAGGGTGCGGCGCTCCTCCGCCGCCTCGCGCATCCGCGTCCGGCGCTCACCCTGCTTGCGCGGCAGGAAGCCCTCGAAGCAGAACCGGTCCACCGGCAGCCCCGAGAGCGCGAGAGCAGTCAGCACGGCGGACGGACCCGGTACGGCTGTGACACCGATGCCCCGCTCCACCGCGGCCGCCACGAGCCGGTAGCCCGGGTCGGACACCGACGGCATCCCTGCGTCCGTCACCAGCAGTACCCTCGCGCCCGACTCCAGGGCGTCGGCCAACTCGGGTGTGCGGGCGGCCTCGTTGCCCTCGAAGTAGGAGACGACCTTGCCCGTGGGGCGTACCCCGAGAGCCTGCGTGAGCCGCCCCAGCCGCCGGGTGTCCTCGGCGGCCACGATGTCGGCCTCCGCGAGTTCGCGGGCGAGCCGCGGCGGTGCGTCGGCGACGTCCCCGATGGGTGTTCCGGCGAGTACGAGCGTTCCAGTCACGCGCCCCATCCTTCCAGTGCGGCCGGGCCCCACGGCACGGGCGTCCGCCCGCCTCCGCGGCGTCCCCGAGGGCCGTGCCCGTGTGCGGGAGTTCGTGTGACGGCAGTGCCGCGCGGGTGCGTTCCCTACGATGGCCCGGTGACGACCAGTGACACCGCGGCAGACGTCCAGCACGCGGAGCCCCCGGAACCCCTGCCCACGTGGCAGGTCCGGCTGCGCCGTTTCGGCTATGCGGGACGCCCCGGGGTCGGCACCCGGGAGCGCCTGGTGCCGCCCTTCCCCAAGCCGGACCTGCGCATCGGCGCCATGTTCGGGCTGTCCCCGCACGCCGCCTCGTCCCTCGCGCGCTGGTCCGCGTGGGCCGGCCCTCTCCTGGTGGCCCTCGTCGCCGGGGCCCTCCGCTTCTGGCAGCTGGGCTCCCCGCACGCCGTGATATTCGACGAGACCTACTACGCGAAGGACGCCTGGTCCCTCTTCCAGTACGGCTACGAGGGCAGCTGGCCGGACAAGGCGAACGAAGGCATCCTCGCCGAGCGCCCCCGCGTCCCGCTCTCACCGGAGGGCGCCTACGTCGTCCACCCGCCGGTGGGGAAGTGGATCATCGGCGTCGGGGAGTGGATGTTCGGTCTGCATCCCTTCGGCTGGCGCTTCATGACCGCCGTGCTCGGCACGCTGTCCGTGCTGATGCTCTGCCGCATCGGGCGCCGCCTGTTCCGCTCCACCGCTCTGGGCTGCCTGGCAGGCGCGCTGATGGCGGTGGACGGGCTCCACTTCGTGATGAGCCGGGCGGCGCTGCTGGACCTGGTGCTGATGTTCTGGGTGCTGGCGGCCTTCGGCTGCCTGCTGCTGGACCGGGACAGAACCCGCGAGAAGCTGGCACGCGCGCTGCCACTGAGCCTGCAGCCGCCCCTCGAACCGGACGCGGAGAAGCCGTCGGGCAGCATCAGAGCCGACCTCGCCGGCGACGCCCGCCCGGACCCGCAGACCGCCGCCCGTCTGTCGTTCGGCCTGCGTCCGTGGCGGCTGGCCGCGGGCGTCTGTCTGGGGCTCGGCTTCGCCACCAAGTGGAACGGCCTCTACATCCTCGCGGCCTTCGGCCTCCTCACCGTCCTGTGGGACATGGGTGCCCGCAGGACGGCGGGTGCCCCGAGGCCCTTCGCGTCGATGCTCCGGCGGGACGCTCCGCCCGCGTTCGTCTCCCTCGTCGTCGTCACGTTCGCCACCTACCTCGCCTCCTGGTCCGGCTGGTTCGCCACCTCCGGCGGCTACTTCCGAGACTGGGCGGAGAAGGCGGGCGCCGCCGGTCCGTGGGGCTGGCTGCCGGGCCCGCTGCGCAGCCTGTGGCACTACGAGTCGGAGGTGTACGGCTTCCACGTCGGCCTCACCTCCCACCACACCTACGAGTCCAACCCCTGGAGCTGGCTGATCCTCGGCCGTCCCGTCTCCTACTTCTACGAGTCGCCGAAGGCGGGCAAGGACGGATGCGCGGCGGGGGGCGAGGGCTGCGCCCGCGAAGTCCTCGCGCTGGGAACGCCGTTGCTGTGGTGGGCGGCGTGCTTCGCGCTGCTGTACGTGGTCTACCGCTGGCTCTTCCGCCGCGACTGGCGGGCCGGAGCCGTCCTGTGCGGCGTCGCTGCCGGCTACCTGCCGTGGTTCATGTACCAGGAGCGCACGATCTTCCTCTTCTACGCGGTCGTCTTCGTGCCGTTCCTGTGCCTGGCGGTGTCGATGATGATCGGGGCCCTCGCCGACCCGCCGGGTGTGGGGGAGCGCAGACGCACCGCCGGGATCATCGGAGCGGGTGTGATCGTCCTGCTCATCGTCTGGAACTTCGTCTATTTCTGGCCCATCTACACGGGCCAGACGATCCCCATGGAGTCGTGGCGCAACCGGATGTGGTTCGAGACCTGGATCTGAGATCCCAAGGCACGAGCGGGAGTTCGCCGGGTTCCGGCAGGCGCCCGGCCCCCTGATCCGGTGAATATTCGAATCCGCTTCCCGTCCATATGCGCACTAACAGGGATACCGGGGGCACGGGACGTCGCGTGAGTGCTCTAGGGTGCCTCGCACAGGTCCTCGGCCGCCTGGCCGAGGCGGGGTGGAGGGGCAGATTCTCAGATGCGTGACACTCAGAAGATGGCGCTGATCGGAGGCGCCGCCGCTGTTGTCGTCGGTGCCACCGGCTTCGGCGTCTACGCCCTCGTCGGAGGTGACAGCAAGGAAGGCGACAAGGGAGGCGTCGCCTCGTCCGACGGCAAGGGAGACAAGAAGGTCGAGACCGGCCCGCCCAGCGAGGCCGAAGTACGCACCACAGCACAGCGGTTCCTGACCGCGTGGTCTTCGGGTGACGCCAAGTCGGCTGCCAAGCTCACCGACGACAAGACGCAGGCCGCCGCGGGTCTGAAGAGCTATCACGACGACGCACGCGTCTCGAAGGTCGCGCTGTCGCCCAGTTCCCCTTCCGGCGCCAAGGTGCCGTTCGACGTGAACGCCCAGATCGGCTACCAGACTCAGCGTGCCGCCTGGGCCTACAGCTCCTCGCTCGAGGTCGTACGGAACAAGAAGACAGGCGACGCAGTCGTCGACTGGAAGCCTTCCGTGCTGAACCCGAAGCTGAAGGACGGTCAGAAGGTCAAGACCGGCAAGGCCGGCACCCCGCCCATCAAGGCCGTCGACCGCAACGGTGCCGCGCTCACCAAGGAAGAGCACCCGATGCTCGCGAGCATCCTGGACGACCTGCGCAAGCGGTACGGCGACAAGACCGACGGCACCCCGGGCATCGAGACGCGCATCGTCGACGCCAAGGGCAAGGACACCGGCACCACGCTGCGCACGCTCTCCAAGGGCACGCCCGGCACCCTCAAGACCACCCTCGACAAGGACATGCAGGTGGTCACCGAGCAGTCGGTGAAGGGCAAGCCGAAGGCGGCCGCCGTGGCGATCCAGCCCAGTACCGGTGAGGTGCGTGCTGTTGCCAACTCGCCCGCCGACGGCTTCAACAACGCCTTCCGCGGCTCCCTCGCGCCGGGCTCCACCATGAAGGTGATCACCAGCGCGCTGCTGCTCGACAAGGGCCTCGCCTCCCCGGGCAAGCAGCACCCGTGCCCCAAGTACCACACGTACGGCGGCTGGAAGTTCCAGAACGACGACAAGTTCGAGATCAAGGACGGCACGTTCGCCCAGAGCTTCGCCCGCTCCTGCAACACCGCCTTCATCTCCCAGGCGGAGAAGCTCGAGGACGGCGACCTGAGCAAGGAGGCCCGCGAGGTCTTCGGCATCGGCCAGAACTGGCAGGTGGGCACGGGCACCTTCGACGGCAGCGTGCCCGTGCAGTCGGACGCGCAGATGGCCTCGTCCCTGATCGGTCAGGGCGGCGTGCGGATGAACCCGCTCAACATGGCCTCCGTCGCGGCGACCGTGCAGAGCGGCACCTTCAAGCAGCCTCTGATCGTCTCGCCGTCGCTCGACGACCGTACGATCTCCAAGGCCTCGCGCGAGATGAAGCCGCAGACCAAGAGCGACCTGAAGAGCCTCATGCAGCTGACCGCCGCGAGCGGCACGGCCGCGAAGCCGATGGCCGGGCTCAGCGGTGACGTCGGCGCCAAGACGGGCTCCGCCGAGGTCGACGGCCAGAAGAAGCCGAACGCCTGGTTCACGGCCTACAACGGGGACATCGCGGCCGCCGCCGTCGTCCCCGCCTCGGGCCACGGCAGCGACAACGCCGGCCCGGTCGTACGCAAGATCCTGGACGCCGCCGCGGGCTGAACCCCGCAGGCGACGTGCAGCAGCGGGCGGTGCCCCTCCAAGGGGGCGCCGCCCGCTGTGCGTTGCGTCACGCCCGTACGTGCCCGGCCGCGCCCGCTCGGGAGGCCGCGGAAACCGCTTCGCGTGCGTCGCACGCCGACGGGTAGCGTCGGCCGCATGAGCCAGGCACCGTCCTCCCCCTCGCCGCGCCGAGGCGATCCCCATCCCCGCTTCGCTGCCGCACTCGCGGCCCTCGGGCCCCTGGCCTCGCCGGGGCGGCCCGAGGGCGACGTCGAGATCCGCTCCTTCCCGGAGGCCACGCGCACCGCCGCGCAGGCCGCCGAGGCGATCGGCTGCGACCTGAGCCAGATCGTCAAGTCGCTCGTCTTCGCGGCCGACGGCGAGCCCGTCCTGGTCCTGATGGACGGCGCCTCACGCGTCGACGTGGAGCTGGTACGGGCGGAGCTGGACGCGTCCGAGGTGAAGCGGGCGGACGCGGCCACGGTGCGCGAGGCCACGGGCTACGCGATCGGGGGCGTACCGCCCTTCGGCCACGTCACCGCGATGACGGTGCTCGCCGACCGGCGCCTGCTCGACCACGAGGTGGTGTGGGCCGCGGCGGGCACACCCCACACGGTGTTCGCGCTCGCGCCCAAGGAGCTGATCGCCCACGCCCGCGGCTCGGTTGTGGACGTACGCGAGCAGTCGGCAGAGGTGTCGTGACACCCCTGGTCGTCGCGGCCGTGCTGGTCGCCGCAGTCACCCACGCCTCCTGGAACGCGCTCGCGCACCACATCAAGGACCAGCTGCTCGCCTTCACGCTCGTCGGGTCGGGAGGCGCCCTGTGCGGGGCGGTGCTCGCCTGCTTCGTGCCCGTACCGGCTGCCGGTGCCTGGCCGCCGCTGCTGGTCTCAGCGGTGCTGCACGTCCTCTACCAGCTGCTGCTGATGCGGTCGTTCGGGCTCGGCGACTTCGGCCAGATGTATCCGATCGCGCGGGGCACGGCCCCGCTCGTCGTCACCCTCCTCGCCGCCGTCTTCCTCCACGAGTGGCCGGACGCCTGGCAGTTGACGGGTGTCGCCGTCGCCTCCGCCGGGCTGCTCGGCGTCGCGCTGTGGGGGATACGCAGGAAGGGCCGCGGCGAGCTGCGTACGGCCGCCGACTCCCGCACGTCCCAACTGCCCGCGCTGACCGCCGCCGTCGCCACCGGTCTGGCCATCGCCTCGTACACGGTCGTGGACGGCGTCGGCGTGCGCGCCTCCGGGTCCACCGCCGGCTACGTCGCCTGGCTGATGGTGCTGGAGGGCGTCGCCATCCCCGTGTACGCCCTCGTCACACGGCGAGGTGAACTCCCCGCCCAGCTGCGTCCCGTCGCGGCGTGGGGCCTGACCGCCGGTGCGCTCTCCGTCCTCGCCTACGGCCTCGTCCTGTGGGCGCAGACCCGCGCCGCTCTCGCGCCGGTCGCCGCCCTGCGTGAGTCCTCGATCATCGCCGGTGCCGCCATAGGGGCGCTCTTCTTCAAGGAACGCTTCGGCACTCCGCGCGTGGCCGCCTCGGTACTGATGGTGGGCGGCATCGCGCTGATGCTGCACGGCGGCTGAGCGGCCCGGCTTGTCCAGGAGGGGGCGGCGGCCCGCCCGTACACAGCATGGGCACCCCTCGGTTCCGCGTACTCCGGCACGTTCGGGGCAGCGGTCACACGGCTGGGCTCATGGGGCACCGAACACCTCAGTACCCTTGAGGGCTGACCGGCCCGGAGTGCGTGCAACAGGAGTGTGATGGCTGTCAACCTCGTCAATCTCGAAGCCGTGGGCAAGGTCTACGGCACCCGGGCGCTGCTCGACGGCGTCTCGCTCGGCGTGAGCGAGGGCGACCGCGTCGGCGTCGTCGGGAGGAACGGGGACGGCAAGACCACCCTGATCCGGATGCTCTCCAAGCTGGAGCCCGCGGACGACGGCCGCGTGACCCACTCCGGCGGACTGCGTCTGGGCGTGCTCACCCAGCACGACTCCCTGGACCCGGCCGCGACCGTACGGCACGAGGTCGTCGGGGACATGGCCGACCACGAGTGGGCGGGGAACTCCAAGATCCGCGACGTGCTGACCGGTCTCTTCGGCGGGCTCGGCCTGCCCGGATTCCAGCACGGCCTCGACACCGTCATCGGGCCCCTCTCGGGTGGTGAGCGCCGGCGCATCGCCCTGGCTCAACTCCTCATCTCCGAGCAGGACCTGATCGTCCTCGACGAGCCGACCAACCACCTCGACGTCGAGGGCATCGCCTGGCTCGCGCAGCATCTGCGGTCGCGCCGGTCGGCTCTCGTGTGCGTCACGCACGACCGCTGGTTCCTCGACCAGGTGTGCACCCGGATGTGGGACGTGCAGGGCGGCTCCGTGCACGAGTACGAAGGGGGCTACTCCGACTACGTCTTCGCGCGGGCGGAGCGGGAGCGGATCGCCGCGCAGGAGGAGAGCAAGCGCCAGAACCTGATGCGCAAGGAGCTCGCCTGGCTGCGCCGCGGTGCCCCCGCCCGTACGAGCAAGCCGCGGTTCCGCATCGAGGCGGCCAACGACCTCATCGCGAGCGAACCGCCGCCGCGCGACAGGGCCGAACTGATGCGCTTCGCCAACTCCCGTCTGGGCAAGACCGTCTTCGACCTCGAAGACGTCACGGTTCAGGCGGGGCACAAGGTGCTCCTGAAGCACCTGACCTGGCAGCTGGGCCCGGGGCAGCGCATCGGCCTCGTCGGCGTCAACGGAGCGGGCAAGACGTCGCTGCTGCGCGCCCTGGAGGAGACGGCGCAGAACGCGCGTGACGGCGAGGACCACCAGTCGCGGCTGGTCACGGGCGGCTCCATCAAGGTCGGCAGGACGGTGAAGCTGGCGTATCTCTCGCAGGAGGTCGCCGAGTTGGACCCGAAGCAACGGGTCCTGGAGGCCGTCGAAGGGGTACGCGGACGCGTCGACCTCGGCAAGGGCCGGGAGATGACGGCCTCGCAGCTGTGCGAGCGTTTCGGCTTCGTGAAGGAGAAGCAGTGGACGCCCGTCGGGGACCTCTCCGGAGGAGAACGCCGGCGCCTGCAGATCCTGCGGCTGCTCATGGACGAGCCCAACGTGCTCTTCCTGGACGAGCCGACCAACGACCTCGACATCGAGACCCTCACCCAGCTCGAGGACCTGCTGGACGGATGGCCGGGCTCGCTCGTCGTGATCTCCCACGACAGGTTCTTCATCGAGCGCACCACGGACGACGTGCACGCGCTGCTCGGTGACGGCACGCTGCGCATGCTGCCCCGCGGCATCGACGAGTACCTGGAGCGCCGTGCGCGGCAGCGTGAGGCGGCGGCCGGCTCGGCGAACTCCTCGGCCGCGCGCGCCTCGTCCGCGGCTCCGTCCTCTTCCGCCTCTGCCGCCTCGGCGTCCGCTCCGGCCAAGCCGGCTGCGGCGGCGCGTGCCGAGCAGAAGGAGATGCAACGCATCGAACGTCAGCTGGACCGCATCGAGCAGAAGCAGTCCGCGCTGCACTCGGCGCTGGCCGAGCACGCCACCGACTTCGCCCGCGTCGCCGATCTCGACGCCGAGCTGCGCGAACTGTCCACGCAGCGCGAGGAGTTGGAGTCGCGATGGCTGGAGCTTGCCGAAGGGCAGTGACCGGCGCCGCGAAGTGGGCGCCGAAGTGGGCGCGGACGGGGGCGATCACGTCGGTGACGGCGGGGCTACGGCTCCGTCTCGAGCGCGTCTCTTCCCGCCCTCACGGCTGGGAACCGGACCGGCGTTCCGGGGTGTCCGGTGATAGAAAGAACTTCCGCGTACAAGCCAGCCGAAGGCGGGCCTGATGTCCGATTCGCTCCGCCCTACGGGGGTTTGAGGGGCGGACGTCGGGTCTGTTCGTCAACGAGGGAACCCGACATGTCGCAGCCTCCGCCTCCGCCGCCCAGCCAGCCACCGGGCGGGGACCCCCAGAGACAGCAACCGGAAGACTCCGACTCCGCGCAGGGGCAGCCGTCTCTGTCGAAGGACTCGTCCGGTCAGCAGACTCCGCCGCCGCCCGGGCAGCCGCCGCAGCCGCCGTCCGGCGGTTTCG
>NZ_JACBXA010000238.1 GCF_013870515.1 Streptomyces albidus (ex Kaewkla and Franco 2022)
TGCTGGCCTCGGTTGCCGCCTTGGCCGGCGCTTCCACCGGATGGGACTCCCGGCCCCTGGGCGCGAGCCTGACGGTGGGCCTGGCCTGCGCCCTCGGGGTGTACGCGATCGGGCTCGTCGTCAGCGCGTTCGTCGGCCGGGTCGGCTTCGGCACCATCTTCCTGGTGATCGTCACCGCCGTGATGCTCGCCGGCGCCTCGCTGATCCCGAAGAGCATCGGCACGGACTGGCGGGACGTCACGTGGACCCCCGCGTCCGCGTCGGAGGTGGCGCCCTCCTACCGGCTGGACGCCGGGGAGGGCGAACTGAACCTGCGCAACGTCCGGTTCACCGGTGACCACAAGGTCGTACGCACCAAGGCGACGGTGGGTGCCGGGGTCCTGAAGGTGGTGGTGCCCCGTGACGCCCGGGTCGAACTCGACGCGGACCTGGGCGCGGGGGAGATCCGCCTGCCCGCACGGACGAATCCGTTCGAGGGCGGCTTCGTGATGAGGAGTCTCTCGGGCGTGGACAAGCACGAACGGCTGACGCTGCGGCCGCCCGACGCGCGCGAGCCGAAGGGCACGGTCAAGCTGTCGGTCGATCTCGCCGTGGGGCAGATGGAGATCGTGAGGCTTCTCGCCTCCGGCGAACGCTCCGACGGACGCTCCGACAGGGCCCTCGCGCCCGCGGGCCGGGTCGGGCAGGAGGGCGAATGATGAACAGGCACCGCTTCGAACCCGCCCGGCTGCTGCTCGGCCTGCTGATGGCGGTAGCAGCGCTGACGTACGTGATGGACGCGCTCGGTCAGTGGCAGGTGCCCACCTGGCTGCTGCTGCCGATGCTGCCCGTCGCGCTGATGATGGCGGCGTTCACCGCGTGGGCGACCTTCCTCGTGCGCCGGCGGCTGAAGCGCCGGGCGGTGGAGGAGCCGCCCGCAGGTCCTGCGGGGCCGAACGCACATCCACCGGAGAGCATGCCCGTGGACGAGTTGCGGCAGGGGTACGGGCGTTCCGGCGACGACCGCTCCGGGCAGTCCGGCGGTCTCTGACCGGCACTGGACCGGTGTCCGGCGCTCGGCCGGGGACAGGCGTGCGGGCCGCGGCTGTGAACTCCCGCGGCCCGCACGCCCGTTGCCTGCCCCTGGTCCGGCTCAGCCGAAGATGTGCCTGCCCCTGCGGCGGCGCTTGCGTGAGATGGCCATGTCGAGCGACAAGGTCGGCGCTCCGGCGAAGATGAGCGGGACCCAGGCCATCATGTACGGGAGGTCGTTGCCGTAGTAGTACGGGTCGCTCGCCCAGCTGACCGTCAGCCACAGGCTCAGCGACAGGAGCATGCCGCCGAAGGCGGCCAGCCGGGTCCACAGGCCGACGATCGCGCCCAGGCCGACTGCCATCTCACCGGCGGCGATGGCGATGCCGAACGTGCGCGGGTCGTTCTGCGCGAGGTCGATCATCGCGGGTATCGCCGCGGCGTCACGCGCCGAGTCCAGCAGCTGCGCCAGCGATCCGCTGCCCTCGCCGGAGAGGAAGGAGGGATCGGTGACCTTGTCCAGGCCGGCGTAGAGGAACGTGGCGCCGAGGAAGAGGCGGAGGGGCAGTAGCGCGTACTTGGACGCCCTTGCCCGGATGCTGCCCGGTGGACCGCTCACCGGCCCGTCCATGCCGCTGACCGTCGTGGGTCCATCCGTCAGAGCCATGCCACGTCCCACCTTCCCGAGGGTGCCGCCACCACCGCATGCCCGTCCGGGGCCTGCGAAGGGTCGACACGGTACGCGGCTGTGGTCGAACACACACCCTGTATGAACACTCCAGCGCACAAGCGGTGTGTCCGGTGAGGCGCGGGTGGCTTCGGATTCAGGACAGACCGGACCAACTGGTTCCGGCGGTCCGTGCGGTGGGCGGGGCCGACGCTCCTTCGGCGCCGGTCAGCCCGCCTCAGTCAGCGACGTCGATGGGGTAGCGGTTGGTCTCGACGCCCGCCGCCGTGACGACCTGGACCTCGACCCGACCCGGCTCGACCTCCACGGGCACCGGAACGGTGAGCGTCGAGTCGGCGGGGTTGGCGAACCCGCCGGTGACCGGGATCAGCGGAACGGGGACGTGAACGGCGCCGACACGCACGACCATGCGGGCCAGCCGGTCGGGCTCGTCCGCGCCGGGGGGCACGAAGCCCGCACCGCGGATCTCGATGTCGTCGCCGGTGCGGATGGGGGCGTGCAGGTCCCCGATCTCGCGTGCCCGCACCACGGACAGCACGACGGGACGGCCGCCCTCGGCGTACTTGCCCGCGAGGTACGTCGCCGCGGAGACCACGACGAGCAGGGCCAGGCTCCAGGGCAGGTCGGGAAGCTGGTCGGGCTGCCGGCCCAGACGCACCGCGGCGAAGACGACGGCGACGCCGCTGATCAGGACGTACTGCACGTCGCAGAAGGAACCGCGGCCCGCGTCGTCGGTGAGCAGGTCGGCAGCACGGGGACGGTCGGCGCGCACCTTCTGCAGCCGCTGCTGCTGCACCCGGACCGTGACGGTGCGGCGCACGAAGACCGCTATGGCACAGCTCAGCGCCAGGACCGTCAACAGCCCGGCGCCCTGGGACAGTTCGAGCCCGGTCAGCAGCTCCTTGCGCTCGGCGCGCCCGGAACGGGCGGCCAGCTCCAGGGCGAGGACCAGGACGTCGTACACGGCGAGGCAGATCCACGCCGCCGCCACCGTCCGCGAGGTGGAGAGACGGTTGTCCTCACCGATGAGCGGCGCGAGGGCACCCCCGCGCGCACGGTGCAGATACGCGGCGAGAGACACCAGGCCGGCGGCGACGAACGCCGCGATGAGCGTGGCGGTACGCGCGACGGACCAGCCCGCAGCGATGGCGGTGAGCAACTGCCCCAGCAGCAGCGCGCCGACAACCGCCCACACGCTGATGACGGTGCGCCGCCACATGGACGCCATCCTGAAGGCGCCCTCCTCGCGGCCGCGGTCGGCGACGGTACGGGCGGCGCGGGTCAGCTCGTCCGAGACCCACTGACGTGAGGCGCCGGGCGAGTGCGCCAGAGCGGCGGGAAGGCCGCCGCCGTCGGCGAGTTCGTCACGGCGACGGCGGAAGTCCGCGAGGGCGTTGCGGTGTCCGGCGCGGGCACCGTGCGGGCAGTCGCCGCAGGTGCAACGCGTGGAGTGCGTGGCTGTACGGGCTTCGGGCCGCGTATCGGAACGGGTGTCGGGGTGAGCGGACTTGTGCGGGGTGACGGCCTCATCGCTTGCACTGCCGCCGCCTGTCGTGCCGTCACGTGCCGTGTCCACGGCCACTGCGCAACCCCGCCTCTCGAGCACTGTCTCAAACACCGTCGGTGAAAGGCGCATTGTGCCCTACCGGAACCCTCGAAGGTGCGGCAGGGCCGCCTTCGTCACCCGGCCGTGTGAGCGGGAACCGCAAGGTTCCAACGACCGGGAGCATCCCAGGGCAAATGTCCGAAAGCTACGTTCATCTGTGAACGCGGCAGCACTAGCGTTTAGTTCGGACCAGTAACAGAGGAACCAGGGGGAACAGCATGGTGGCTCGGCCCGTCGGTCTGACGCAGCTCAGTCCGGACTTCGTATGCGATCCCTATCCGGTGTACGCGAAGCTCCGGGAAGAGGGGCCCGTCCATCACGTACGCGGCCCCGACGGCGTCGAGTTGTGGCTCGTCGTCGGATACGACGCCTGCCGGACCGCCTTCACCGATCCGCGGCTGAGCCGTGACTGGCTGAAGTCGGGGAGCCTCGGGCAGCTGACCGGCGCCGAAGACGTCCCGACGCCGGCGCTCGCGCACATGCTGATGTCGGATCCGCCGGACCACACAAGGCTGCGGCGGCTCGTGGCAAGGGAGTTCACGCCGCGCCGCGTCGAGTCGCTGGCCCCGCGCGTCCAGCAGATCACCGACGAACTGCTCGACGCGATGCAGGCACGGCCGGAGCGCGCGGCGGACCTGATCGCCTCCTTCGCGTTCCCGCTGCCCATGACCGTCATCTGCGAACTGCTCGGCGTGCCCGAGCTGGACCGGGAAGCGTTCCGCGGCTGGTCCAACGAGATGGTGGCGCCCACCGGGCAGGAGGCGCAGGGCCGCGCCTACGTCGAGATGCCCGCCTACCTCAGCGAGCTCATCGGCGCGAAGCGGAAGGCCCCGGGCGAGGACCTGCTCAGCGCGATGATCCACGTCGTCGACGAGGGTGGCGACCGCCTCTCGCCCGACGAACTCATCGGCATGTGCGTCCTGTTGCTCGTCGCCGGTCACGAGACAACCGTCAACCTCATCGGCAACGGCATGCGGGCGCTCTTCGCGCATCCGGAGCAACTCGCCGCCCTGCGCGCCGACTTCGGTCTGCTGGACGGGGCGATCGAGGAGATGCTGCGCTACGACGGCCCGGTGGAGTCCTGCACGGAGCGACTGGCCCTGGAAGACGTCGAGATGGACGGCGTGACCATCCCGGCGGGCTCGATCGTGCTGATCTCCATGGCCGACGCCGACCGCGATCCGGCGCGCTTCGAGGAGCCGGAACGGTTCGACGTCCGCAGGGACGCCCGGGGCCACATCGCCTTCGGGCACGGCCTGCACCACTGCCTGGGCGCTCCGTTGGCGCGGCTGGAGGGCCGGATCGCGGTCGGCTCGCTTCTGGAGCGCTTCCCCGGCCTCACGCCCGATGTGGACGAGGCACGGCTGTCCTGGATTCCGGGGATGCTCATCCGAGGCGTACGGGAGCTGCCCGTCCGCTGGTGACCCGGCGCGGGGGGGCGTGAGCGCACTTGGCTACGCTCCCCGCCATGGGCGCACTCATCAATGTCTTCGTCGGCCTTCACGTCATCGGCATCGCCGCACTGCTGGGCGGCTTCCTCTTCCAGATGAAGGCGATGCGTACGGACCAGGCCCGCTTCAACTCCGGCATGCTGCACGGCGCATTCACCATGCTGGTGACCGGCATGGTCCTCGTCGGGCTCAACCAGGCGGACGACGACCCGGTCAACAACGTGAAGATAAGCGTGAAGCTCGCGCTGCTCGTCGTGATCCTCGGCCTGGTCTATGTGAAGAGGGACGAGGAGAAGGTGCCGGCGTCGCTGTTCGGCACGGTCGGCGCACTGACGATCGCCAACATTTTCATCGCGGTGCTCTGGACGTGAAGACGCCGGCGACAGCGGGCAGTTGATCCTTCCGCCCGTACCGCCGCCGGCGTCCCGCCGCGTGGTGCCGTCGTGCCCGCCCCGGGTCAGCCCGGCCGGTTCGCCGAGTGGAACGGCATGTTCTCGATGGTCTCGTAGCGCACCTCGGCACCGGGCTTCGGCGCGTGGATCATCTGGCCGTTGCCGGCGTATATGCCCACGTGGCTCACGTCGTCGAAGAAGAAGATCAGGTCGCCCGGCTTCATCTGCGACTTGGAGACCTTGGTGCCGACGTTCACCTGGTCGAACGTGGTGCGGGGCAGCGTGATCCCGGCGCTCTTCCAGGCTCCGAGCGTGAGCCCGGAGCAGTCGAAGGAGCCCGGCCCGGTCGCGCCCCACACGTAGGGCTTGCCGAGCTGCTTCTTGGCGAAGCTCATGACCTTCGCCGCCGCGGCCGAGTCCGTGGCGCCGCCCTTGCCCGCTTCGGAACCGGCCTCGTCCTGCCGTGCCTTCTCCGCCCGTTCGGCTGCCTTGCGGGCCGCCTCTTCCTTCTTCTTCTCGATCGCCGCCAGACGGGCCTTCTGCTCCGCCGTCAGCTTCGAGAGCATCTTGCGCGCCTCGGAGAGCTTCGCCTGGACATCCTGCTTGTTCTTCTTCAGCGCCTTCTGGGAGGCGGCGAGCGAGTCCAGCTCCTCGGTGGCCGCCTTGCGCTTCGTCTCCGCGGCCTTCTGCTGCCGCTCGTAGTCGGTGACGGCCAGCTTCTGGCGGCCCGTCATCCGGTCCAGCACGCGCGTCTGCTCGAAGAACTGCTGCGGCTCCTCCGTCAGGAGGAGTGTGGCGGTCTCGGACATTCCGCCGTTGCGGTACTGCGCGGTGGCGTAGTTGCCGAGGGTGCGCCGAGCGTCGTTGAGCTTGTCGGTGCGCTTCGCCGCCGCGTCGAGGGATCGGTCGGCCTTCTCGCGCTGCTCGTCCGTCTTCTCCTTCGCGGCGTTGTACTTCTGCGTCGAACTCTCCGCCTGCTGATACAGCTTGTCGACCTTCTTCTTGACCTCCGAGATCGACGGCTTGCCGTCGTCCGGCGCGGCCTGCGCGCTCTGGGAGAGAAGGGAGACGGAGGCGAGGGCGGCGGTGGTTACTCCGAGCGCGCCGCGCATCGTGGTGGCGGACTTGAGAATCCGGGTGCGCGGCTTGCGGTGGGACGCCAAGGCCGGCAACTCCTTCCGTGAACCGCCTACCGGGTTAGCTGACGGGTTCGGGCGAACGGAAGGCTGCCCTACGGGCCGTGCACACGCTCTGAGCGGCGCTTGCGGCCCGATTCACCCCAGGTGCGGACGCGGTGTCGCGTACGCGGTGGGTCCCCGGCTCCGGCGGCACTGCCGGGTCGGACTCGGCGGAGGCGACCCGTGCCGACGCTTTCGCCGACTAGCGGTGCGGGCCGTCTGGCACGGCACGGTAGCGGAGTTGTGGGGTGCGTGTGAAGGCCAGTAGGTGATACGTCCGATATCTGTTCGTTATCGAGGGCGACTTGTCTCAGGTCGGCCGTCCGCGGGGTTTCCCCGACACCGCCGGGCCGTGGGGGAGTGTCAGCGGAAGAGCCTAGAATTTTCGACGATGAGCAGCCTCTTCGACGACAGCTTCCTGGCCGGCCTCGTGCCCGTACGCGCGCAGGACGGCCCCCCTCCCGGGCACGGCGAGGAGCACCCGCCTCCCCCCGAGGCCGACCACCACGGCGAGGGCGAGATCCCGCACGCTCTCTTCGCGGGCACCTACGAGGGGCCGGGCGGCCCCGATGCGGGAGGCGGGGGCGCTTCGTATCACCGGGGCGGGGCTCCGCGCACCGTGGTGGACGCGGCGGCGCTGCTGGAGGAGATGAACGAGGAGCAGCGTGCCGCCGTGGTGCACACGGGCTCACCGCTGCTCATCGTCGCCGGTGCGGGGTCGGGCAAGACGCGGGTGCTGACGCACCGCATCGCCTACCTGCTGGCAGCACGTCGTGTGCACCCCGGTCAGATCCTCGCCATCACCTTCACCAACAAGGCTGCCGGCGAGATGAAGGAGCGCGTCGAGGAACTGGTCGGGCCCCGTGCGCAGTCGATGTGGGTGTCGACCTTCCACAGCGCGTGCGTACGCATCCTGCGCCGGGAGAGCAAGAAGCTCGGCTTCACCTCTTCCTTCTCGATCTACGACGCGGCCGACTCCAAGCGGCTGATGGCGCTGGTCTGCCGCGACCTGGACCTGGATCCCAAGCGGTATCCGCCGAAGTCGTTCAGCGCGAAGGTCTCCAACCTCAAGAACGAGCTGATCGACGACGAGGACTTCGCGGCCCAGGCCGGCGACAACTTCGAGAAGACGCTCGCCGAGGCGTACACGATGTACCAGGCACGGCTGCGCGAGGCCAACGCTCTGGACTTCGACGACATCATCATGACCACCGTCCATCTGCTCCAGGCGTTTCCCGACGTCGCCGAGCACTACCGCCGCCGCTTCCGGCACGTGCTCGTCGACGAGTACCAGGACACCAACCACGCCCAGTACACCCTCGTGCGCGAGCTCGTCGGCACGGGCGCCGCGCCGGGAGTGCCCGGTGCCGGCGGTGAGGGCGACGAGGAGCAGGCCGCGCCGGAGATGGCCGAGCTGTGCGTCGTCGGCGACGCGGACCAGTCCATCTACGCCTTCCGCGGTGCCACCATCCGCAACATCCTCCAGTTCGAGGAGGACTACCCCGACGCGACGACGATCCTGCTGGAGCAGAACTACCGCTCCACACAGACGATTCTGAGCGCCGCCAACGCCGTCATCGAGCGGAACGAGAACCGCCGCCCGAAGAACCTGTGGACCGAGTCCGGTGCGGGCGCCCGCATCACGGGCTACGTCTCCGACACCGAGCACGACGAGGCACAGTTCGTCGCGGACGAGATCGACCGGCTCACGGACGCCGGTGAGGCCAAGGCCGGTGACGTGGCGGTCTTCTACCGCACGAACGCACAGTCCCGTGTCTTCGAAGAGGTCTTCATCCGGGTCGGGCTGCCGTACAAGGTCGTCGGCGGCGTGCGCTTCTACGAGCGGCGCGAGGTCCGCGACGTGCTGGCGTACCTGCGCGTGCTGGCCAACCCCGAGGACACGGTGCCGCTCCGCCGGATCCTGAACGTGCCCAAGCGCGGCATCGGGGACCGTGCCGAGGCCATGATCGAGGCGCTGTCGCTGCGCGAGAAGATCACCTTTCCGCAGGCGCTGGCCCGCGTCGACGAGGCGTACGGGATGGCGGCCCGCTCCGCCAACGCCGTGCGGCGCTTCAACGTCCTGATGGAGGAGCTGCGCACCGTCGTCGAGTCGGGGGCCGGGCCTGCGACCGTTCTGGAAGCGGTGCTGGAGCAGACGGGCTATCTCGCCGAGTTGCAGGCCTCCACGGACCCGCAGGACGAGACACGCATCGAGAACCTCCAGGAACTCGCAGCCGTCGCCCTGGAGTTCGAGCAGGAGCGCGGCGAGGACGAGCCCGGCACGCTCGCCGACTTCCTGGAACAGGTCGCGCTCGTGGCGGACTCCGACCAGATCCCGGACGAGGAGGAGGGCGAGGAGACGGGCGTCATCACGCTGATGACGCTGCACACGGCCAAGGGCCTGGAGTTCCCCGTCGTCTTCCTCTCAGGCATGGAGGACGGCGTCTTCCCGCACATGCGCGCCCTCGGGCAGACCAAGGAGCTCGAGGAGGAGCGCCGGCTGGCGTACGTGGGCATCACGCGTGCGCGCCAACGGCTGTATCTGACGCGGTCGGTGCTGCGCAGCGCGTGGGGCCAGCCCTCCTACAACCCGCCCTCCCGGTTCCTGGAGGAGATTCCCGACGTCTATGTGGACTGGAGGCGTACGGGCGCGGCGGCGACGACCTGTTCAGCGGCGACGTCTATCTCGCGGACACCGCTGAGGACCGCGAACTGTCC
>NZ_JACBXA010000239.1 GCF_013870515.1 Streptomyces albidus (ex Kaewkla and Franco 2022)
GTGCACTCGCCGCACCGTTCGGCCGTGCACGAAGCGCTCGAAGACCGGCTCGCCGAGGACGCCTTGGTCGTGGACGTCCTCGGCAGCGCGGCCCTCGGTCCTTCACACGCGGGTACCACCGGCCCCCGTTCGCTGCCCGTACCGGCCGGGCGCACGTACCGGCGGGTGGTCCTCGGCTTCGCCGACGGCCCGCAGGGCACGCGCTGGCTGACGCACCGGGAGATCAGCGACGGCGTCCTCGCCGCGGTGGATCCGCGACAGCAGGACGCCGTCACCGTCGTCGGCCGCTTCACACCCTGGAGTCAACGGCCTTCCTGAGCGGGACAGTTCACCTTTCCGCAGCGAGCCGGCCGCCCGCGCGCCCGTTCACTCGGCGAAGGCGGCCAGGATCCCGGCCGCCAGCGCCGCGCGTTCCGTCATGCCGCTGACCGTGGTGTGTTCCGTACGGGCGTGCGCACCCGCGCCCACCGCGCCGAGGCCGTCCAGGACGGGGACCCCCGCGGCGAGCACGAAGTTGCCGTCGCTCGCGCCGCCCACCGACGTCTCCTGGAGGTCCAGGCCCAGCGGAGCGGCACACTCCCGTGCCAGTTCGTAGAGCCGGGCCACCCCGGGGGTGCGTTCGAAGACCGGGCGGTTCCAGTCGCCGGTGACCGCGACCTCGGTGCGGGGGTCGACCGGGGACGCCTCGCTGAGCGCGTCACCGATCCGCTTCTGCTCCTCCGCCGACGCGACCCGTACGTCGATGTCGGCGACGGCCCGGCCGGCGGTGACGTTGCTTCGCGTACCGCCGTGCAGGACACCGACGTTGACGGTGGTGCCCGCCGGGGGATCGCTCAGGGCGGAGAGGCGCAGCACCTGGTGCGCCGCCTCCTCCACGGCGCTCGCCCCGGCCGTGGGGTCGAGGCCCGCGTGCGCCTCCACTCCCTCAACGGTGAGCCGGAACAGGCCGACGCCCTTGCGGGCGGTCTTGACCGCTCCGTCGGCGGCGGCTTCGAAGACGAACGCGGCACGTGAGGTCACGGCCTCCGAGACGATGGCGTCGCTGGAGGCGAGGCTGCCGGTCTCCTCGTCGCCGTTCAGCATCAACGTGCAGGCAGGGCGGGGCAGTCCGAGGGCGTCCAGCGCCTTCAGCGCCCACACCGCCTGCACCAGACCGGCCTTCATGTCGAAGACTCCCGGGCCCGTGATGCGGTCGCCGTCCCGCTGGAAGGGCCACCCCTCCAGCGTTCCGGTCGGCCACACCGTGTCGTAGTGACCGAGCAGCAGTACGGGACGCCCGCGGCCGGCTTCGTGTCCGTTCACCTCGCCCGTGGGGGCGGGGTAGCGGCGGACGAGGATGTCACCGGCGGTCTCGCTCGGGAGCAACTCCTCGGTGATTCCCCGGCTTCCGGCCGCACCCAGCGATTCGTCCAGCCAGCCGCGCAGCCAGCTCAGGCACGTCTCGAGCTCCAGCGGGTCGTCGCTGGAGCTGCCCTGAGAGGTGTACGCGGCGAGGTCGGAGACCATCTCCTCGCGGTGGTCCTCCAGCCACGCCCGTACCGACTGCGCCTGGTCGTCGCTGAGGACCGCGCCGGCGGGGAGCGTGGCGGAGGTGGCAGGAACGGAGGGGCTCTCACGCAGGGAGGCGAGGCGGTCCAGGTCGTCGAGGCGGGACTCGGACATCGACCCGGGGTCCTGCTCCAGCTCGCGCAGTCCGGAGATGACGGCTCGCAGCACGGGCGTCTCGATGCCCGCGCGCTGCGCCTCCTCGAAGACGGTGGTGTAGTGCGTGGTCACCTCCACCGGCCGCCGCCGCACGGCGATGTCACGCCAGATGCCGCTGCGGTCCTTGGGCTGGGTGCGCAGCCAGGCGGTGAGCCGTTCGGTGGCCGCCCTGCGCACGTCGATGGGCCGTCCGCGCTGGAAGGCCCGCGCCTCGAAGGCGTCGAAGGGCTCCAGCCGGGTGCCGACGGCGTCCGCCACGTCGAAGACCTCGTGCACGATTTCGTACATCGACTCGCGGTGGCGGTCGATCAGATCGGCCATCGAGTCGTCGGCGAGCGCGGTCGCGGCGAGCATCGCGCCGAAGCCGGCCTTGGCCCACAGATAGCCCTCGACGTTGTCGCTGGCGCGGGCCGGGCCCCAGGCCTGGAGGTCGGCGACCAGCCTGCGGACGCGGTCGGAGACCGGCGCCCCGCCCGGCTCGCCGATGACGAACGCGCCGGGGCCGCCGTCGCGTACGACTCCCGGCCCGGTCACGTCGGCGAAGATGTTGACGAACGCGGCGACCGTGCGCTTGGCGCCGACGTGCTCGGCGATGAGCGGTTCGTTGAAGCCGTTCTGGACGGAGACGACGTAACCGTCGGGGGCCAGGCGTGGAGCGATCCATCGCACGGCGCCCTCGGTCGCCTGCGCCTTGACGGCGAGCAGCACCCGCTCCAGGGAGCCGTCGAACTCCTCGGGAGTGCAGGCGGTGACGCGTACGGCGGCGAAGCGGCCCGCTCCGTGATCGACCGTCAGTCCGTGCTCCTGGACGGCGGCCACGTGCGCCACGTCGGAGTCGACCACGGTGACGGGGTGCCCGGCCCGGGCGAGGCTGTGAGCGAGGGTGCCGCCGATGGCTCCTCCGCCGACGACGGTGTAGGCGTCGCCGCTCATATGGCGCTTCCTTCCGTGCTGTTCGTGTCGTGAGCGCTGAACGCGCTGTTCCCGCCGTGGTGTTCGTGCAGCCCGACGTGTGTGCCGTTCGCTACCGGCGGCCAGAGCCGTGGCAGATGACCCGCGCCGGCGGAGGAACCGCCGTCGACGCGCAGGATCTCCCCGGTGACCCACTCGGCCTCCGGGCCCGCGATCCAGAGCACCGCACGGGCGACGTCCGCTGGAGTGCCCGCCCGGCCGAGCGGGTTGGCCGAGACGGCCGCCGCGTACTCCGGCGCGACCGGGTTGCAGGCGCTGTCGACCGGTACGAAGCCGGGGCTGACGGCGTTGACGCGGATGCCGTACTGGCCGAGTTCGAGAGCGGCGGCCCGGGTCGCCATCTCCAGTGCGGCCTTGGAGCTCGCGTACGGTCCGCCGCCGGGACGTGCGCGCTGAGTCGCGCCGGACGAGATGTTCACCACCGACGCCGGCCGGGACGCCTCCACCGCACGCCGGGCCAGCGCCGCCGTGGCCAGCGCAGGCGCCCGGGTGTTGAGTGCGAACACCCGGTCCCAGCCGGCCGCGTCGACGTCGAGCATGTCGAGGGACGGGTAGATCCCGGCGGCGTTGACGAGCACGTCGAGCGAGCGGTGGGACTCCCAGGCGCGGGCCACGGCCTCCTCGGGGCCGTCGGCCCCGGCGAGGTCGACGCACACCGCTCCGGCGTCCAACTCCCGGGCCACGGTGTCCAGTCGGTCCGCGTCGACGTCCACCAGGGTGAGCACGTTCCCCGCCTGTTCGGCGAACGCCTCCGCGACGGCCCGTCCGATGCCGGACGCGGCGCCTGTCACCAGGACGTGGGCCATCAGGCGAACTCCTTGTTCTTCGTCTCGGGCATCGTCAGGTAGATGACCAGCGAGACCAGCGCCGCTCCCGAGACGTACATCCACAACAGCCCGCCGTGGCCCGCGTCGTTGAGCCAGGTGGTGATGTAGGGCGCGGTGCCTCCGAAGAGGGCCACGGCCAGCGCGTACGGCAGGGCGATGCCGGTGGCCCGTACCTCGGGCGGGAACTGTTCGGCCATGATCACCGCACAGTTGGCGGAGTAGCCGAGGATCAGCAGCATGCCCGTCAGCTGCACGAAGAAGAGACTGGCGAAGCTGTTGCTCAGCAGGTGCAGCAGAGGCCAGGCCAGTACGACGAAGCCGCCGGCGAAGCCTGCCATGGTGGGCTTGCGCCCGATCTTGTCGGACAGTTTGCCGACGAAGGGCAGCAGCGTGATGAAGATGGCAAGGCAGATCGTCTGGGACAGGAGCGCCTTGCTCAGCGGGATGCCGGTCGCGATGTTCGCGTACGTCGGCAGGTAGGTGATCCATATGTAGTACGTGAGGGTGCCCGCGATGGTGATGCCGACGACGCGCAGCGCGGCACCGGGGTGCTCCCGGAACATGGCGGTGAGCGGGTTGCTCCGCGAACGGCCGCTCTCCTGAGCCTTGTGGAAGGACTCGGTGTCCTCGACGGAGACGCGCAGCCACAGCCCGACCAGGCCGAGCAGGCCGCCGGTGATGAACGCGGCGCGCCAGCCCCACGAGTGCAGCGCGTCGTCGCTGAGCGTGGACGTCAGCACGGTGCCCAGCAGCGAGGCGATGAGCGTGCCGCCGCCCACGGAGACCTGCTGCCAGGAGCCGGCGAAGGCACGCCGCCCGGTGGCCGCCGACTCGACGAGGAAGGCCGAGGAGGATCCGAACTCCCCGCCCGCGGAGAAGCCCTGCAGCAGCCGCGCGATCAGCAGCACGACGGGGGCGGCCACGCCGACCGTCTCGTAGCCGGGGGTGAGAGCGATGACGAAGGACGCCCCGGCCATGAGCCCGACGGTCAGGGTGAGGCCCTTCTTGCGGCCGAACCGGTCCGCGTAGGCGCCGAGCACGGCCGCGCCCACGGGACGCACGACGAAGCCGACGGCGAAGACCGCGAGCGTGGAGAGCAGCGCGACGGCGCCCTCGGACTTCGGGAAGAAGACGTCGGAGATCGTCTTCACGAAGATCGTGTAGAGGGCCCAGTCGACCCATTCGACGGTGTTGCCGATGGTTCCGGCCAGGATGGCCTTGCGCTGTGCGCGGTTCAGCTTGTGCGGCGCCGGTGAGGACGAGGGCCCCTGCGGCCCTTTCGCAGCGGTGGACGAGGCGTCGGTGCTCATGCGTCGGGCTCCGTGGGGACGGCGGGGCGGTCGAGTTGTTCGCGGGCTGCGCCGGCCAGCTGGGCGTGGGTGGCGAACCAGACGCCGGCGTGCGCGCTGATGTGATCGAGCAGTTCGCGCAGGATCACCAGACGGGAGCGGTGCCCGATGACGTGGGGGTGCATGGTGAGCTGGAAGACGCCGCCGTCGCGGTACGCCGCGTCGAACTCGTCCTTCCAGATCTCCAGCACGTCACGGGGGCGGGTGTAGGGCCTCACGGCGGTGAAGCGGTCCATCGTGAAGTACGGGGCGTCGTCGCGGATCCAGTCGACGGGGATCTCGACCAGACCTGTCGCGGTGCCGCGCGCCACCACCTCGTAGGGCTCGTCGTCGGCCATGAGGGAGGAGTCGTAGTCGAAGCCGAGATCGAGGATGGTCTGCAGAGTGGAGTCGGAGAAGTCCCAGGAGGGCGTGCGTATGCCGGTCGGCGCGGCGCCGGTCACCTCGGTGAGGGTCTCCAGGGAGCGGCGGATCAGCGTCTTCTCGTCCTCCGCCCCGAGCAGGGTGTTCCGCTCGTGTATCCATCCGTGCACACCGACCTCATGGCCTTCGCGGACGTAGCGGCGTGCCTCGTCGGGGTGCAGCAGGGCGGAGACGGCGGGCATGAAGAACGTCGCGGGAACGCCGAAGCGCTCCAGCAGCTCCAGCACGCGGACGGCGCCGACGCGGGCGCCGTACTCGCCCTGCGCGATGCGGCCGGGGCTGGTCTCGGCGTCGCGGAGCGGAATGGTCTCGTGGTCGGAGTCGAACGACAGCGCCACCGCCACGCGCGCGGCCTCGGGCCAGCGGGGCGGTGTGAGGGAGCGCCCCGCCCGTACGGCCTCCGCGTGGCCGCGCCACACGGATTCGGGCCACTGCCACGAGGGGCGGTCGTCGGCGACGGACGGTGCGGCGGGAGCTGTGTCGGGAGAGGGGGCGTCGTCGGTGGACATGATGCCTCGCAGGTGGAGAGTGGAAGCGGACGGCGGTCGTGACGGGGGACGGGGGTATCGGGCCGGGGGCGGGGGTCAGGCGTCGAACTGGTCCATGCGCGTCCAGGCGCCCTTGAGCGTGACGAGATGGAGGGTGACGTCGGAGCCGTTGAGGCCCGGCAGGGCGCCGATGACCTCGTCGGTGTAGCGGAAGAGGTCGGTGCGGCGCGGCAGCACCATGTGGCCGACCAGGTTGAACCGGCCTGTCGCGGCAGCCAGGAACTTCGTTCCCGGATGCTTGGCGAGCTGACGTCCGGCGGTCTCCAGATGGCCGGGGTCGATCGACAGCCACAGCATGAACTCGGCCTCGTACCCGAGCAGTGCGGGCTCCGCCAGAGTGCGGAAGTGCAGGCTGCCCCGGGCGACGAGTCTCTCCATCGCACGGGCGACGCTGGATTCGCTGCGCTGGAGGTTCCGGGCGACGGTGGTGACCGGAAGCCTCCCGTCCGTCGCGAGTTCGCCGACGACGGCACGTTCGAGTTCCGTGAGCGGCTGGGGCGCCTTGTCCCAGTCGACCCGCTCGAAGGGCGGCGTGAGGGCGGGCCGGAGGTCGGCCACCGCCTCCCCGGGCAGCAGCCCGGTGTCCCAGAGCGCCGCCGAGGAGAAGGTCCGGATCACCGCGACGTGCTCCGTGCCGGCGATGAGGTGGGCGCCGGGCAGATCGGTGTAGAGCAGACGCAGCAGCTCTTCGTTGTCACGGGCGACGAAGTCGACGATCAGGTCGGCCGTGCCCGTGACGAGGGCGAGGAACCGGGCTTCCGGACACTCGGCCAGCAGTTCGGCGAGCTCAAGCCCCTTGCCGGGACGGGCCTGGACGCGTACGAGCATCGAGGAGCCGCCGCCGGTGCGGTCGAGCTCGACGGCGCCCACGACGTGGAGCAGCTTGCGCTCACGCAGGACGTTGAACCTGCGCTGGGCGGTGGATTCGCTCGTCCCCGCCCAGCGGGCTATGCCCGCCCACGGCGCGCGTCCGTTGAGCTGGAGCGCCGCGATGATGCGGCGATCCAGCGCATCGATCATGTCGGCACTCGCTCGCGGAATCATGGGCGAGACGTTAGGTAGACGATTTCAAGCCGTCAATGGCGGAATCCCGCATGCGCAGGACCGGGCCAACGGGAATCCACCGCGAGTCGTCCCGCCGAGGCCGGGAATCACCAGCGGGGGAGTGCGGGGGGCCTGCGCCGCGGCGTGCGGGATTCCGTCGGAAGAACTTCCGGATTCGCTCCCCGACGCGGGGGCGGCCTGGCAGCGGCGGCACCGGGCGGGGGAGAATCGGACCATGACGGAACGCAAGCCGCCTGGCCTTCCCTTCGAGTCCTGGGTCGACAAACAGATCCGTGAGGCCGAGGAGCGCGGAGCCTTCGCCGACCTCCCCGGCGCGGGCAAGCCGCTTCGCGATGCGAACGCGCCGTACGACGAGACCTGGTGGCTGAAGCGGAAGATGCACGACGAGGGCCTGTCCCATCTGCCGCCCACCCTCGCCCTGCGCAAGGAGGCGGAGGACGCCCTCGCCGCGGCGCGCCGTGCACGCTCCGAGAAGGAGGTGCGGCGGATCGTGACGGAGATCAACGAGAAGATCCGCGCCGCGATCCGCACGCCGCCGGCCGGCCCGCCCCTCAACCTGGTCCCGTACGACGTCGAGGGCGTCGTCGCGGAGTGGAGCGAGAAGCGCGGGCAACGCGCGGATTGAAACGGCGGCCGAGCTCTGGCGGAGCCCCGGCCGGCTCTGAGTGAGTGCCGACTGAGCGCCGACTGAGGAAGCCCCCGCCAGGCGAAGGCTTCCTCAGTCGGGCAGGGGAGTGCCTCCGGCGCCGGAGCGGCGCCGTGAGGGTGGGGGACCACTCCCGCGGGATCAGCCCGGTGTCAGCGTCAGCGCACCGGGCTCAGGGCATCGGGGCTCAGGGCAGCAGTGAACGCACCAGCCTGCACGTGGTGTTGGACGGCGGATGCACGCCGATGCGCGCTGCCGCGCTCCGTATCGTCCGGTCGCGGGCCTGAGTCGGGGTGTAGACGCCGGCGTCGAGCAGAGCTATGGCGATCCGCATCGCTTTGAGCTGGCGGTTGTGCGATACGTACCACTCCCTCGGACGGCCCGCGGGCAGCCGCCTCTTGGGCACCTGCGCGGGCGCGGGTGATGCTGACAGGGCGAAGAGCGGGGGTGTCAGGGTGCTGGCTGCGGTCATCGGCGACCTCCATGAGCGTCGTGAATCCGCCTGGAATCTGCACCAGGATTCTGTTCACCAGAATACCGCTCGGCACTGACAACGAGCCCGACAACGTCCCTGGTCGCAAAGGAAGTTGGGAAAGTTGTTCGATTCTTCTCGCGAGGAGTGCGTCAGCCTTTGCGGCGGGTCCGAGGCCGACCGGTCACGAAGGGTGTCCGGGTGCGCAGATCGCAGAAGCCGCCCCGGCAGGTGGCTGGGGACGAGCTGACCGTCGGGCACTCAGCGCCTGGTCTCGTACCTGGTCAGCACCACACCCTCGGGAAACGTCCGGGTCTCCACCAGGCTCAGGTTCACCCAGTTGTCCAGGGCCGCGAAGAACGGCGTGCCACCGCCCACCAGGACCGGCGCGGTGGCCAGCACGTACTCGTCGATCAGCCCGGCCCGCATGACCGCCGCGGCGAGTGTGGCACCGACGATGTCCATCGGGCCGCCGTCGTCGGCCTTGAGCCTGGTGATCTCGGCGACCGCGTCGCCGGTGACCAGACGGGTGTTCCAGTCGACCTTGTCGATCGTCGAGGAGAACACCACCTTCGACATGTCCCGCCAACGGCCGGCGAACTCGATCTCCGCCGGGGTGGCACCCGGCTGCTTGTCGGCGGTCGGCCAGTGGGAGCTCATCGTCTCCCACAGCTTGCGCCCGTACAGCGCCAGGCCTGTCGCGCCCACCCGGTCGGACCACCACTGGAACAGCTCGTCGCTCGGCACGCTCCAGCCGAGGTCGTCGCCGGGCGCGGCGGTGTAGCCGTCCAGGCTCACGTTCATGGCGAAGGTCAGTTTCCGCATGGCGTCGGCCTCCCGGTGAGTCGGTGTTCGGCGTACGGACCAGCACCGCGCGCAGAACTCATCGGTCAGGCCGCACCGAGGGCCAGTTGACCACCACGCCGAGCAGCCCGTACCCGGCCCCCGATGCCCGGAAGGGGCGCACCGTGATCCGGGCGCCGCCGGACTAGA
>NZ_JACBXA010000024.1 GCF_013870515.1 Streptomyces albidus (ex Kaewkla and Franco 2022)
CCGGAGCACACGCCCGTCGTCACCGTCGCCGGGCTCCTCGAGGGACGCGAGGGCCCCGGCCGGGACGAGGAGGGGGCATGGGCACTCGACCTGCTGGTCCTCTGCGACGCCCCGCAGCTCGACGCCGAGACCGGCGCCGCCGTCGTGGAGTCGCTGCCCGACGGCGCCCGGCTGGTGCTCAGCGGTGATCCTCAACTGCTCGGCTCAGCCGGTCCGGGGCAGGTCTTCGCGGACGTGATCTCGTCCGGCGCCTGTCCCCGCGTCGCCTCGCGTACGCCGGACCCCGGCCCCATCGGCGAGCTCGTCTCCGGCATCGGGATCGGCGAGCTGAGCCAGGTCGAGGCGCCCGGCAAGGAGGTCGTCATCGTCCCCGTCCGGGATGCTCCGGAGGCCGTGCACCGCACCGTTCAGCTCGTCGCCGACTCGGTCCCGCGCGCGCTGGGCGTGCCTGCAGGCGACACCCAGGTCATCACGCCGGGGCACGGCGGAGCGGCGGGCACGCGAGCGCTCAACGCCGCCTTGAAGGAACGGCTCCACCCCGGGCCCGGCCGGTTCGGCGGCTTCGACCCGGGCGACCGGGTGGTCCATGCGCCCGCCCCGGGCAGGAGCGTGCCGGCGGTGGTCGTCTCCGCCGACGACGAGGGTCTGCGGCTGGAGTACACCGGCAGCGGGGAGAGCGTGGTCGTGGCGCGTGAGCGCGTCGCCGGGGCCGTCCGGCACGGATGGGCGGTCACGGCGCATCAGGCGGTGGGCATGCGCTGGCCCGCCGCGGTGGTCGTGCTCCCCGGGGACGCCACGGGAGCGCTGACGCGCGAGTGGATCTACACGGCCTTCGGGCGCGGAGAGCGGCACCTCTCGGTCGTCCACGGCGTGGAGGACGCGCTGCCGCGCGCGGTGGCGTCGGTGACCTCTCCCGAACGCACCACTCGGCTGCGCACGCTGCTGACGCAGTCCGCCCGGGCTGCTTCAGCGGCCGCGGCGGAGCCGGCTCAAGGGCAGGAGCAGAGCGCGGAGCAGGAGCAGAGCGCGGGGCACTGACGGCGGGCGGAGCACCTGCGGAACCGCGGGCAGGAGGGCCTCACAAGCGTCCCGACGCCACGAGAGGTCCGCCGCCGCGCCACGGCCTGCCGTTAGGCCCGCGATCCGTGAGGGCCGGACGGGCCGGTCCTCACGGTCAGCCGCATGGTCAGTCGTCGTCGTCCAGTTCCAGGTCGCCTTCGTCGAAGACGGAGCTGACGTCGAACCGGCAGATCACCCGCTCGGGGTCGGCCTGCTCGAACGGAGCCGTCAACCACTCCCCCGGCTCACTCGGCTCGTCGGCCGCCGCCACCCACAGTGTGGAGTCGCCTTCGTCCAGCCCGAATTCCTTGTGGCGGGTGGCGATCTCATCGGCCTCGTACTCTCCGAAGAGGACGCCCAGCGCGGCGTGCACGCTACTGCCGGCCGACGTCCCTGCCGCAGAGTCCTCGTCCGTGGAGTCGGGGTCGAGATCGGTGACGCGCTGTGCCTGGGCCAGGAGCCGCTGCGGCTCGACGACGGTGTAGTCGCGCCGGATCAGGACGGTCAGAGCACTGGGCACCTCGGGACCCGTGTAGGCGGGCATGGAATCGCCGCCCGGGATCTCGAACGGAGTGACCTCGTCGTACTTTTCGTAGAGCAGCTCGTCGTACGCCTCCCCGGCAGCCGCGAGCTCGTCGAACGCCGCGTAGACAGCTGTGTCGGAGGCGCCGTCCTCGTCGTCTTTCCCGGCGCCTTCCGCTCGTCGCTCGACCGCCTCCAGGTGCCGGTCCAGCGCGGCTTTCACCGCATCGGCGGCGGCGCGTACGTCGGCAGCCGTGGGCTGCGCAGCATCAGACATAGTGCAGACGCTATCCGCATCCGTCCTCTGCCCGCACAATAGATGAGATGCCGGAATACGAATTTCGCGATGTGTACGTCCCTCGCGGGGTCACCCGCAAGGCGGCGACCCGACTGTTGACCGAGCATGCCGAGTACGGGCACTGGGAGTTGGCCCGCACACGGCTCTACCCCGACGGCAGCCGCAGGGTGCGGCTGCGCCGCCGGATCATCCGCCAGCTAAGCGCGACCTGGTGAACCTCAGGGCTCACGGCTGACAACGCGACGGAGCGGGCCCCACATGAGTGGTGCCCGCTCCGCCGCCTGTCCTGCTGTCCTGAGTCAGCGACGCGCGACCCGCCCACGGCGGTAGAGGACGAAGCCGCCGATCAGCAGCCCCGCGCTCAGCGGCGCGGCGATGCCGATGGTGTCCGCACCGGTGTGCGCCAGCTCGCCGGTGGTCTCCGGGTTGGAAGCCGCCTCCACGTCCGTCGCCTCGGGGGCCTGCTCGGCGTCCGGGGTGATGTCCGACCCCTCGTCCGCCGGGGGCTGCCCGGGGTTGTCGGGGGTGTTCGGCTCATCCGGGGTGTTGGGCTCGTCCGGGGTGTCCGGTGTGTTCGGCACCTCGGCGTCACCGCAGGCGTCACCGCCGGCGGGGCTGAGCTCGGTGACGGCGCTGACGCCGTTCCCGCACACGTTCACCGGGACGTTGACCGGGGCCTGGATGTTGTTGCCGGAACCGACGGAGCTGGAGCCGTCATCCGAGCTGCTGCCCGAGGACCCGCTGCCGCTGGTGCTCGACTCGGAGCCGCCACAGGCGCTTCCCGAGGCCGAGTTGAGTGCTCCGATGACGCTCACCGTGTTGCCGCACACGTTGATGGGAGCGTTGATCGGCGCCTGCACGTTGTTGCCCGAGAGAAGCCCCGAGCCCGAAGCCGTCCCCTGGGTCGACTCCGCGTACGCCGTACCGCCCGAGAGCGCCGCGAGCACACCGCTCGCCGCGGCCACGGTGATCAGGCCTTTTCTTGTGACCTGTCGCATGGTTCTGATTCCCCTGCCTTGCTATCTGCCAGTTGGTGTTACAAGGGCACACAAGGGAGGGCGTGGAGTTGTTCGCGCGCCCTCCCCTGGAAAGGCCAGGCCGCCGTGAAGGTGCGAAAGCACGCTCAGGCCGCCCGGACTTCACTTCCTCACGCGATGAGGATTCAGTTTCACCTGCCGGGGCACGCACTGCCGCCGGCCGAGTTCATGAACCCGAGCGCGGAGACGGTGTTCCCGCAGACGTTGACCGGAATGTTGACGGGCGCCTGCACGCTGTTGCCGGAGACCAGCCCGCCACCTGAGGCGGTGCCCTGAACTCCCTGCTGAGCGACGGCCATGCCCGCACCGGCGAACACGAGACCGCCAGCGGCAACCGCAACCGCGGCAACCTTCTTGATCATGAATTCCTCCTCGTTGGCATGCAGTTCAAGCTTCGAACCGCATCTCCTGTAACGAAGATGGAGGAATCCGGGTACGAGCCGACGCGGGCATTCACTCTTTCCGGGGGCGGACGCACAAGAGGCCGAATTCATTCCCTCGACCGTACGAACGGGCGGCAGGCCGGGAGGACGGCCTGCCGCTCAACGCCCGTACCGGGGTTCAATTCAGCACTGGTCGAGGAACCGGTCCAGCACTCGCGCACCGAACTTCAGCCCGTCCACGGGCACTCGCTCGTCCACACCGTGGAACATGCCGGCGAAGTCGAGCTCGGGCGGCAGCTTCAGGGGTGCGAAGCCGAAGCAGCGAATGCCCAGGGCGTCGAAGGACTTGGCGTCCGTACCGCCGGAGAGCATGTACGGCACCGCCCGCGCGGCCGGGTCCTCCGCCTTCAGGGAGGTCTGCATGGCGTCGACGAGGGCGCCGTCGAAACTCGTCTCCAGAGCGATGTCCGCGTGCACGTCCTCGCGCTGGACGCGGGGCCCCAGCACCCGGTCCAGATCGGCGAGGAACTCCTCCTCGTGTCCGGGCAGGAACCGGCCGTCGACGTGGGCGGTGGCCTGGCCGGGAATGACGTTGACCTTGTAGCCGGCGCCCAACTGGGTCGGGGCGGCGGTGTTCTGGAGGGTCGCCCCGATGATCTTCGCGATGCCGCCGAGCTTGGCGAGCGTCTCCTCCATGTCCTCGGGGTCGAGCTCCGTGCCGAGTGCGTCGGAGAGCTCGTCGAGGAAGGAACGCACGGTCTTGGTCACCCGGACCGGGAACTTGTGACGGCCCAAGCGCCCGACGGCCTCGCACAGTTCGGTGATGGCGTTGTCCGTGTTGGTCATCGAGCCGTGGCCCGCGGTGCCGTCCACGGTGAGCCGCATCCAGTGCATGCCCTTCTGGGCCGTCTCGACGAGGTACAGCCGCAGGTTCTCGTTGACCGTGAAGGAGAATCCGCCCACCTCGCCGATGGCCTCCGTCACGCCCTCGAAGAGGTCGCGGTGGTTCTCGACGAGGTGCTTCGCCCCGTACACACCGCCGGCCTCCTCGTCGGCGAGGAAGGCGAGGACCACGTCTCGGGGCGGCTTGCGGCCGCTGCGCAGCCGGTCCCGTACGACGGCGAGGGTCATGGCGTCCATGTCCTTCATGTCGACGGCGCCGCGCCCCCAGACACAGCCGTCGGCGATCTCGCCGGAGAAGGGATCGTGAGTCCAGTCCGCGGCGTTGGCGGGCACCACGTCCGTGTGCCCGTGGATCAGCAGCGCCGGACGCGAACGGTCCTCCCCCGCGATGCGGGCGACGGTCGAGGCCCTGCCGGGCGAGGACTCGAAGATCTCCGGTTCCAGGCCGACCTCGGCGAGCTTCTCCGCGACGTACTCCGCTGCGGCACGTTCGCCGGGGCCCTCGTTGTTGCCGTAGTTGCTGGTGTCGATGCGGATGAGATCGCGGCAGAGGTCGACGACCTCACTCTCGGCGCTCACACCTTTACCGACCGGTTCAGGGCTCGGCTGGTTCACACTGCCTCCTCGTGTCACGGGTCCACTCCCATACTCCCGCTTCCCGGGCAGGCCCCCAAGGGCAGGGACCGGCGGGGTGATCTGGGGGGTCGCATCCAGTGTTAAAGTTGGCCTGCCGCACGCCGATGGCGGGCGGTGCACCATGTCGGGGTGGCGGAATGGCAGACGCGCTAGCTTGAGGTGCTAGTGCCCTTTACAGGGCGTGGGGGTTCAAGTCCCCCTCCCGACACCGATACGGAGCCTGCGGGCATCGTGCGAATGCCGGCCGAGAAGTCTTCGGCCGGCATTTCTGTTTCGCGGGGGCGGACGAGACGCCCCGCCCGGCCGGCAAGCGCGGTCAGGGCGGGCAGCGGAAAGGGGCCCGAGGCACATGCGGGACGAGCAGGAACCACGGACCGTCTTCGATGTGCCGGGGCTCTCCGCGCCCGTGGAGGTCCTGATCGACCGGTGGGGCGTGCCGCATCTGTACGCCTCCTCCCGCCGGGACCTCTTCCTCGCCCAGGGGTTCAACGCCGCCCGCGACCGGCTCTTCCAGATCGATCTGTGGCGCCGCCGCGGACTGGGCCTGCTCTCCGAGGTCTTCGGCCGCGCGTACCTCGAACACGACCGCGCCGCACGGCTGTTCCTCTACCGCGGCGACATGAAGGAGGAGTGGCGGGCCTACGGGCCCGGCACCGAGGAGAGGACGAAGGCGTTCACCGACGGTGTCAACGCCTTCGTGACGCTGTGCCGCCGGGAACGCTCGCTGCTGCCGCCGGAGTTCGCCCTTCTCGGCTACGAGCCGTCCCTCTGGGACGCCGCCGACGTCGCACGCATCCGCAGTCACGGGCTCTACTACAACCTCAACGAGGAGGTCTCCCGGGCTCTGACCCTGCGCGACTTCGGCGCCGAGGTGGAGGACCTGCGGCGGGTGCGCGAGCCCGGCCCGCACCGCATCCGGGTGCCCGACGGCCTGGACCTGACCGTCATCCCCGACGACGTGCTCCGCGTGTACCGGCTGGCGACCGTGCCTCCGTGGGCGGCGCCGTCACCGGGCGGGCTGCCCGCCCCTTCCCGTACGGGCCTCGACGGGAGCAACAACTGGGTGATCGGCGGCTCCCGTACGGCCACGGGACGACCGCTGCTGGCCAACGACCCCCACCGGGCGGTCACTCTGCCCTCACTGCGGTATCTCTCGCACCTCTCCGCGCCCGGTCTCGACGTCATCGGCGCGGGCGAGCCCGCGCTGCCCGGCATCTCCATAGGGCACAACGGGAAGATCGCCTTCGGGCTGACGATCTTCCCGATCGACCAGGAGGACCTGTACGTCTACCGCACCGACCCGGCGGACCGGACCCGCTACCGGTCCGGCGAGGGCTGGGAGTCCATGGTCAGGGTCGAGGAGACCGTCCCCGTCGCGGGCGGCGAGGACGCCGAGGTCGAGCTGTGGTTCACGCGGCACGGCCCAGTGATCCGCGAACACCCCGACAGGGACGCGGCGTTCGCGGTGCGGGCGGCCTGGCTGGAGCCCGGCATGGCCCCGTACCTGGGCAGCATGGACTACATGGGCGCCCAGGACGCCGACGAGTTCACCGCCGCGATGCGACGCTGGGGCGCTCCCGGTGAGAACCAGGTGTACGCCGCCGCAGACGGCACCATCGGATGGTCCCCCGCAGGACGCGTCCCGATCCGCCGCGGCTGGGACGGGACGCTGCCCGTACCCGGCGACGGCCGCTACGAATGGGAGGGCCACCTCGACGCGGAGGAACTCCCCTCCGAACGCGACCCGCGGCAGGGCTGGTTCGCCACGGCCAACGAGATGAACCTCCCGCCTTCCCATTACGACGGCACCGATTCGAAGCCGCCGGTCACCTACGACTGGTACGCGCCCTACAGGCACCGGCGCATCGCCGAGGTGCTTCACAGCGGTGACGAGTGGACCGTGGCGGACTGCGTACGGCTGCAGACCGACCACGTCAGCCTGCCCGCCCGAAGCATCCTGACGGTGCTGTCCGGGTTGGACTCGGAGGACCGGCGGCTCGCCGACGCCCTTGAAATGCTGCGGAGTTGGGACGCGAAGCTGTCTCCCGACTCGGGCGCGGGAGCCCTCTTCGAGATCTGGTTCCGCCGGCATCTGCGTCCCGCCCTGCTGCGCGCTGCCCTCTCGCGGCTGGTGCCCGCGGATCAGGTCGGACGTGCGCTCGCCCGCGTCCTGCCCGCTGAGGACGCCGCAGCCGATCCACGCGTCGATCTGCAACTGCTGCTGGAGCCGGGCGACCGTCTCGGCCCCGATCCGTCCGGCACGCTGCGCGAAATCCTGCTCGGCACCCTCGCCGACGCCGTCCGCGAGACGGAGGGGCTGCTCGGCGAGGACCCGGGCGAGTGGCGCTGGGGAACGCTGCACCGCAGCCTGCTGCGGCATCCCCTCACGGGGCTGGGGCTCCTGGGCGAGCGCGGCAAGGGAGAGCCGGAGTGGGCCACGGTGGGGCCGGCGCCACGCGGCGGCAGCGGCGACACCGTCGGCGCCGCCGCCTACACCTCCGACTTCCGCCAGAGCGGCGGCGCCACCTTCCGCCTCGTGGTCGACGTCGGCGACTGGGACAGGTCCGTGGCCATGAACTCCCCCGGCCAGTCCGGAAATCCCTCAAGCCCGCACCACCACGACCTGTTCAGCCGGTGGGCGGACGACGAGGCCTTCCCTCTTCTCTACAGCCGTGCGGCGGTCGAGGAGCACACGGCGCGGCGGCTGCTCCTCAGGCCGTCTCCGGAGCAGGAGCCCCGGCCTGGGAGCGGTCCAGCCAGCCGGTCGTGATGAGGTACTGGCCGAAGATGTAGCCGGCCATGATCAGCAGCTCCTGCGAGGGGACCTTCCTGCCCGCGGCCTGAAGGCCGATCAGCAAGTCCGAGCCGAGGAACGCGGCAGCGCCCGCGCCGACCCTGCCGCCCACTCCCAGCGCCGTCGCGCCCATCACCGTCAGCGCGAGGCTGTAGCCGGCGACCGGCAGCCTCAGGTTCTTCTCCAGCGACGGCGCCAGCACGGCGTTCACCGCGGCCCAGCCCGCCAGGCAGCCGACCGCGGGCCACGGCTTGCGGCGTATGGAGCGCAGGGCGCCGAGCCGGGCGTATCCCGCGGTGTAGCTGACCTGGGTGCCGAGGAAGGCGGCCATGCCCAGAAGAAAAGCCGGCTCGTGCTCGTCGAAGAGCAGGGCGCTGTCTCCGGCGGTCGCGAACGCGAGACCGGTGACGAGCGCACCGGGAGCGGGAGTTCGCGTGTCGGGGCGGCGGCGCAGGGCGTACGAGGCCAGGGCGGGCATCAGCAGCGGCTTGGCCGCCCGGCGAAGCCCCCGTGCCCGGCCGTCCCGCACAGCCGCCAGGTCGGCGGCGGCGAGTGCGCCGAAGGCCACGAGCGCACCGCGGCCGTGCCCGTCGGGCCGGGTGAGACGCGCTGCGGCGGCCTTCGCCGCCGAGAGGAACGTGTGTCTGGGAGACCGCCCGGTGATCGTCATGCCGGGAAGTCTGTCCGGCAGGTTACCGACGGGTCAACAGCACCCGGGCGCGGGCCAGGTGGGCGAAGCGCCGCTACCGCCTGCGACCGGGGCCCGCCGTCCGGCGCGACAGTCCGTGATGGCGGACGACGCCGTCCCACAGGGACTGCGGATCGCACACGCCGAGCGGGCGGTAGACCTCTTCCCTCGGGATCGTGCACGGCCGGTCGTACTGGAGCCAGCTGCCCTCCTGACGGTTCATCGTCCGCCAGCCCTTGGTGCCGATCTCGCCGTAGTGCGCCGGCAGCCCGCTCTTGTCGCGGCTGGTGATCTTCAGGGCGCGGATCTGCGACGCGTCCGCCTCGATGACCAGGCAGGGGCGCCGCTTCCCGCCCGGCCCGTCCTCGTACGGATACCAGGCCTCCCACACCTGTCCGGGCAGAGGGCTCGAGCCCGGGCGGGGGAAGGGCGGCAGCTCCGCATGCGGCGCCCGGGGCGTGCGCACACGGGTGGACGACGCCGTGGAGGGTCCGCGGGACGGCCGGTGCGTGGGGCGGCGGAGCGGCAGCGGACGCCTGAGGCCCAGTAGGAGGCAGGGCAGCAGGGGCGTGACGGTGGAGACGAGCACGCCGGCACCGGCGGGTGTGTCCGTGATCGGGACGGCGCCCGCGGGTGCGGAAGCGGCGAGCAGGCCGCCGAGCACGTTGAGCGCGACCAGGAGCGCGGCGACGGCGGGCAGCGAGCCGCGGAAAGCGGGGAAGATCCGGCGGCTGCGGGCGTCCGTCAGCCACAGCAGCAGGCTCAGACCGCCGATGGCGACGAGCAGGACCAGGGCCCAGCCGCCCGCGCCGAGGTCCGCCCCGCCGCCGGTCGGTACGGAAGCGCGCAGCGTCCCGTGCAGGAGCCAGGCGGGGAGGGCGCACCACACCCACACCAGGAAGAGCAGGGGGACCGCGAGCGTGCGGCGGAGCCCGGAACGCACTCCCACCCGGCACCCCCATGATCGTCCGCTCCGGAACGCGCCCAGTTTATGGGGTGCGCTTCACGAAGATCCGTCCGCACCGGCCAACGCTGACCCGCTCCTCTGGGATGCGCTCAGGGGCGCGGAGTAGCAGTCTTGATGCATGACACCTCCGATAGTCGTGCATCCGCTCGCGGCAGAGGGCGGCCGCCGGGTCACGGCGCACGCAGAACGACTCGGGGTGGCCTTCCGCCCGGAGGACGTGACCGAGTTCCTGCGGCACGCGGGCCTGAGCGAGGACGAGATCCAGCTCGACGACCCGAACCTGATCGAGTGGCGTGGCGGCGGACCCGACGTGTGGAAGTGACGTGCGGCAGTGAGGAGCCGCACGGCTGCTGAACTTCCGCACGGTCCACACGCACCAAATGGCGGCCGCAAGCGATGAGTCAGGGCCGTCCGGCCGGTCAATCCCGGCACAGGCACAAGGGGAACGACGGCCAAGGAGGACGGCGCACATGCCCAAGATCACGACCAACCTGTGGTTCGACACCCAGGCCGAGGACGCGGTGAACCACTACACCTCGATCTTCCCCGACTCGCGTGTGATCGACATCCAGCGGTACGGCGAGGCGGGGCCACGCGAGGCGGGGATGGTCATGACGGTGGCCTTCGAACTGGCGGGGCAGCGTTTCATCGCGCTCAACGGCGGCCCCGAGTTCAACTTCACCGAAGCGGTGTCGATGTACGTGGACTGCGCGGACCAGGCCGAGGTGGACATGTACTGGGCCAAGCTCGGCGAGGGCGGCGAGGAAGGCCCCTGCGGCTGGCTCAAGGACAAGTACGGGCTGTCGTGGCAGATCATCCCCAGGGCCCTGACCGAACTCCTCAAGGACCCCGACCCGGTCAAGTCCCAGAAGGTCATGCAGGCCATGCTGGGGATGTCGAAGATCGACGTGAAGGCCTTGGAGGACGCCCACGAGCAGTGAGCGGGACGCGTGCCGGAACGGGCCGGCGCCGGTCCGGGCCGAGCGTGGACCCGTGGGGTGCGGGACGAGTCGGCTCGTCCCGCACCCTTATGCTGCGCGGTGCCCGACCCTGCTTCGAAGGGACCGACCGATGACGCCTGAGCAGTGGGCCACGATCCGGCGTCTGGTGGAGTGGCTGGACACCGCCAACGGCGTCGGCGAGCAGGAGACGGCGATGCGGCTGATGAAGCTGGCCGAGGAATCCGGCGAGGTGATGCAGGCCTACATCGGCACCAGAGGCCAGAATCCGCGCAAGGGCCACACCCACACCTCCTCGGACGTGGCCGCCGAACTGTGCGACGTCATCCTCACGGCTGCGGTGGCACTGCACCGGTTCACCGACGACCCGGCGGCCGCCCTGGACGAGAAGATCCGCCAGGTCGCGCTGCGCTCACTGCCGCCGGAGCCACTCCCGCCGGGGAACGGCCACCCGCCCGGCGACGGCCAGGCCGCCTGCGGCACGGCCTCGTAACCGGCACGGCCGGGGCGGAAATCCGGTGCGGGGCGGCCCGTCGCCCGTCAGACTGACGGCCATGAGCGCCAAGATCACCCGCCTCAATCCCGACAGGTTGCACGAGACGCCCGGCTACCACCACATCACCGTGGTCGAGGCCGGCCGCACCGCCTATCTGGCAGGGCAGTGCCCTCTCGGAAGCGACGGCGTCCTCGTCGGACCCGGCTCGCTGGACGTCCAGATCGACCAGGTCGCGGCCAACGCCCTGACCGCGCTGAGCGCCGTGGACGCCCTGCCGGAGCACGTCGTCCGCTCGGTGATCTACGTGCGTACCGATGAGACCCCCATCCTGGGCGGCGCCTGGCAGCGCTTCACCAGCTCGGTCATCGGCCCGGCGTTCACGACCGCCAGCACGCTTCTCGGGGTGTCACAGCTGGGGTTCAGCGGACAGCTCGTCGAGGTGGACCTCACCGTGGCGCTGCCCGGCTGACCGGTACGGGCCGGGCCGGGCCCTGGATCGGACCCGGCCCGTACGCGGACCGCGACGGCAGGTTCAGGGCCTGGGCTCCGGAGTCCCGCCCTGCGGCTCGGGAACCGCCTCAGCGATGTGGCCCGTCAGCACGGGTTCCGCCTTTGCGGGCGGTAGCGGCGCGGCACCGTCGGAGGGGGCCGGGTCTTCGACCAGTGCGCCCTCGGTCTCGGGGGGCAGCGACTTCTGCGCGCGTCCCATCGCGAACAGGAGGACCACCATGATGATCGGGCACAGGGCGAAGCTGGTGAACGCACCGCCCGTACCCAGGCCGGCGTCCAGCAGGACTCCGCCGAGCCAGGGGCCGATCATCGCGCCGACCTTGGCGACGGACGACGCCCATGCCGCACCGTTGGCACGTATGGGCGTGGGATAGAAGGTGCCGGCGATGCTGGTGATGCCTCCATGGCCGCCGTTGACGAACATCTTCGCGGAGATGACGACGCACACGTAGAGCGCGGGACCGGGCGATCCGAGACCCAGCGTCAACATGGCCACGGTGGCCATCAGCGGCATCCACAGGATGCTCCCGACGCCCTTGCGGTCCACGAACCGGCTGATGGCGAGCTGGGCGGCGGCGCCGGCGACGCTCGCGGCCGCCGCGATGAGCGCCGCCGAGCTGACGCTGAAGCCCATCCGCTCATTGATCATCGGCGTCCAGAACACCATGAAGTAGATCAGCGCCGAGGAGCACAGGTAGATCACCCAAAGGAGCGGCGTGATACGGGCGAGCGAGCCGCGGAAGAGGGTGGCGGGCGTGAACTTGCCGGCGGTGAGCGCCGGTTGGGGGTCGCCCGGCACGAAGTGCGTGCCGGGGGCGACGGTGTATCCCGGCCAGAGCTTGGAGAGCGTCGCCACGATGCGCTTGTCGTCGCCCGGACGGCCGCGCTGGGCAAGGAACTTCACGGACTCGGGAAGGTAGATCAGCACCGGGACGAGCGCCAGCAGCGAGCACACGCCGCCCGCGACGAAGACCGACTTCCAGCCGTAGTCGGGCACGAGCAGGTTCGAGATGGGGCCGCCCGCCGCTCCGCCGAGCGTGTAGCCGACCATGATCACCGAGATCGCGGTGACGCGGACCCGCTTGGGCGCGTACTCGGCTGCCAGCGCCCACGAGAGGGGGAGCACCCCGCCGAGGAAGAAGCCCGAGATGAAGCGCAGCAGGATCAGGTGCCCGTAGGTCTCCGCGAGCGCGAAGGCGAGCATGAAGACGCCGAAGCCCACGACGCACGCCACGATCGAGGGTTTCCGCCCGATGCGGTCACCCAGGAAGCCCATGCACAGACCGCCGACGAGCGTGCCGAACAGCCCCACGGTGCCCAGCGTGCCCAGTTGGGTGTCGCTGAGGGCGAAGTCGCCTTTGAGGTACGTGGCGGTGAAGGAGAGGATCTGGAAGTCGAAGCCGTCCAGGAAGGTGATCAGACAGCAGACGGCGAACACCCGGTACCAGGCCCTGCGGCCTTGCTGCTTCTCGACCAGCGGTGCCAGTTCGACGACGGGTGGTGACTCGGCGGACGGTGTGGATGACATGGAGAGCTCCTCGTCATTGAGGGTGCGCGGGATAGACCGAGATCACGCCTCGGTCGGCGTCGACGTGGACCCGGTCACCGGTACGGATGACGGTGAGGGGGTCGCGGTCCAGCCCGGTGACGCTGGGGACCCGGGTGACGACCGCCCCGAGGGCGGCCTTGGTGGTGACGGTCACGAAGATCATGGCGAGCGGCGCGGTGCCGAGAAGCCGTGTGGACTGGAAGAAACCGGCCCAGCCGGAGGAGCCCTTGGCGCCCGGGAAGACGAGGACCTTCCCCGCGAAGGACTGCTCGTAGAGCGGATGACGGCGCTCGATGATCACGCCGCGAGCGGGGTCGATCCCGCCCCAGCCCGAGATCGTCTCCTGGGAGACGAGCGCCTCTCCCTCCGCCGTACCCGGCACGACCGTCCTGCCCCGCAACTCCAGCGGGGCGGCGGGGAGTTCGCCGGGGGGCGCGAAGGCGTGCGTCTCGTGTGCCTGCGTCTCGTGTGCCTGCGCCTCGGGTGCGGGCGCCGGCGTGAACGCGTGGGGGTCGTGGCGAAGACTCATCGGAGGTCTCCCTTCCAGCGGCCGGTCACGGCGGCCGAGACGCAGTCCTCGAGCGTGCCGAACCAGGCTTCGATGCCGAGGATCGCGGGCAGGTAGTGCGCCTGCTTGGCGGAGTCGGTGGCGAAGACCTTGGTGCCGGGCGGCGCGGACCGTGACATGGCCGGGCAGGAGTCGGTGAGCACGCGCCCGCCCGCCCGTTCGATGATCTCGGTCCACCCGTTGCGGTCGGCGGTGGTGCGCAGTGCCCGCGGCACCATCAGCCACAACTGGGTGCCGGAGTGCAGCCGCTTGCCATCGAGCAGCTGGGCGGTGTCGCGTACTTGGTCGAGCGAGGCGTGCGGGCAGCCGAGGAGGACGAAGTCGACGTCGGTGCAGTCGCCTTGGGAGTTGAGATCCTCATAGACGCTGCGACGCTCACGCTCCCCGTACGGCACCGCCTCGGGCACGGCCGCTCCCCCGAACGCCGCCTCGGTGGTGGGTGCTTCGGGTGTGACGCCGGGCAGGTGGTAGATCTCCACTCCGCCGGACGACGCGGCCGCCGCGCCGAAGTGCTTGAGGTCCAGAAGGTCCGGCTGCTTCAACTCGCCGGTGACGACGGGGCGTTCCTCCTGCACGAGGCCGCCGGCGAAGTATCCGAGCATCCCCCAGTCGAGCGGCCCCTCCACGGGGGTACGGGCCTCGATGAGGTGGGTGCCGTAACGGTTCTCCGGGTGGTGGTTGCCCCAGCAGGGGATCCGGCCCGTCAGCGACGCCGACCCCGTGGAGGCACCGCCCTCGCAGTTCGTACGGGCGCCCAGTACGGAGTTCGCGTAGACCACCGCCGAGGACTCCATCCACGCCACGTGCTCTCCGCGGACGGGGATGTTGCCGACCTGGTAAGGGGTGCACGTCGCAAGGATGTTGACGCCTTTGCGGCCGTAGAAGGACTCGGCGTCGCTCTGAAGCTCGATCAGCTCCTTCGGGTAGGGCGCGATGCCCACGGAGTCCGGCCCGAAGGACTGCTGCAACTGGCATGTCGGGACGCGCATGTCGGGGATCTCCAGCGCGTCGTCGCAGTCCAGGTTGATCACCGAGTACGCCTTGTCCCAACCCCCTTCGCGCACCAACCGGGCCTTGACCGGGGAGGGTTGGGTCATCGTCCCTGCGACGTTGCGGACGTCGCACAGCCGCTCGGCGTCCAGCGCGCGGCCGTAGCGGACGAGCAGGTCCATGGCCGCCGCGACGGCCGGGCCCTCCTCGCCGTCCAGCATGGCCTTGTCGGAGTCGGTGAGCTGCATCAGCGGGAGGTCCCTTCCGCGTGGTGTGACGGGCGCCCCGGCCCGCGGGGTGAACGGGGTGAGAGAACCGCACCCTCCTGGAGGGGCCGTACGGTGCGGCGGTAGACCGACAGCCAGCCCCGTGCCGCAGCGTCGTCCGCACCGGCAGCGGTTCCGGCCGCGGCCAACGCCTCCCGGCGGCGGGCGAGTTCGTCGTCCGGCACGCGCAGGTCGGCTCGGCGGACGCCGAGGTCGATCTCGATCGTGTCGCCGTCCTCGACGAGTGCCAGCGGCCCGCCGTCCGCCGCCTCCGGGGAGACCTCGCCCACGACGACGCCCTTGTTGACCAGGCCTGAGAGCTGGCCGTCGGTGACCACGGCGACCTGTCCTGTCAGCCCCGCGCCGTCGAGTGCGAAGACGGGGCGTGAGGCCATGCCCATGCCGGGTGTGCCCCTGGGGCCCAGCCCGCGCAGCACCAGCACCGATCCGGGTTCGACCTCACCGCGCTTGAGTCCGTCGAGCGCCGACTGCGGTGACTCGAAGACCTTCGCCGGGCCGGTGAAGGAGGTCTCACGCTCCTCGTCGACGGCGAGTTTGACGATGCCGGTGGCCGGGGCGAGGCTGCCGCGGATGAGCACGATGGTCGGGCGGCGCCCCAGTGGCCGCTCCGCGGGGCGGATCACCGCTTCGTCCTCGGGGGTGCCGTCCGGCGTGACCGCCGCCCGTGCGTCGAGGTTCTCGCCGAGGCTGCGTCCGGTGACGGTGTGCACGTCCGTGTGCAGCAGGCCGCCGAGAGCGTGCATGACGGCCGCGGCTCCTCCCGCCTCCTCGAACTCCTCGATGGAGTGGGGCCCGTTGGGACGCACGGCCGTCAACAGGGGGACGCTGTCCGCGAGTTCCTCGTACAGCCCGTAGACGTCGGTGCCCGACTCGGCCTCCTCGGCGATCCCCTGCAGATGCTTCACGGAGTTGATGGAGGCGCTGACGGAGAGCATCAGCGTGACGGCGTTCTCGAAGGCGGACTGCGTCAGCAGGTCTCGGGGGCGCAGGTCCTCGTGTACGAGTTCGACGATGCGGCGTCCCGCCGCGCGCACGTCCGCCCACATCTTCGAGCTCCCGGCGAGCACGGGCGTCGAGCCCGGCAGGGCCATACCGAGCGCTTCGCACGCCATGTGCATGGAGTTGGCGGTGCCCATGCCCGCGCACACGCCCGGTCCGGCCACGGCGTTCTCGCTCATGCCGGTCAGATCCTCCAGGGACAGCCTGCCCTGGGCGTGATGGCCGGCGCCGAGGAAGACGTCCTCGATGTCGCAGTGCTTGCCCTGGAACGTGCCGCAGGGCTGGTAGCCGCAACCGACCATGACGGTCGGCAGGTTGAGGCGGGCGGCGGCCATCAGCTGGCCGGGCGCGGTCTTGTCGCACGAGGCCAGGCAGACCATCCCGTCCAGCTGTGCGCCTTCCACCGCGGCCTCGATGTCGTGGCTGATCAAGTCGCGGGCCGAGAGGATGTAGCCGCCGCGGCCCCCCGCGCTGTGGATGAAGTCGCTGGGGGCGACGGTGCGTATCTCGAAACCCAGGCCGCCCGCTTCGGCGACGGCCTCCTTCACCACCTCCGCGATGCCGTCGAGGTGGCTGTAGCAGGTGGCCAGCTGGGACGAGGAGTTGACGATGGCGATCTTCGGCTTGGCCATGTCCTCGTCGGTGAGTCCGAGGGCGCGCCACTGGGCACGGCGTACCGCCCACGGAGAGGTGCCCGGCGTGTAGTTGCTGCGCAGTTGCGTCATGAGCGCGTCCTCATCGTCAAGTCGCCGGTCAGTCGTCGAGGTTGGAGGCGAGGCGTTCGCGGAGGACGGGCGTGTCGATGTCGTGGACGCTCCCGCCGCTCGCCAGGTCCAGTGCGTGTGCGGCGCCCGCGCCCATCGCCGCGCACGGGCCCATGACCCGGACGCTGGAGAGGGCGGCGGCGTCGCCGTCCGCGCAGCGGCCCGCGGCGACGAGGTTGTCGGCGTCCGGGGAGAGCATCGAGCGCAGCGGCACGTAGTGCAGGTGGTCGGCGTCGAACATCTCCCAGACGTAGCCCTCGGCACGGTCGTGGAGTTCGATGGGCCAGGCCGTGCGGGCCACCGCGTCGTGGAAGCGGGTGCCTGCGCGCACCTCCTCCAGGCTCAGCGCGTGCACCCCCTTGATCCAGCGGGTCTGACGCCGTCCGGGCAGCCCGTAGGAGCGCACCCGCGCCTGCCCGAACGCCTTGGGGTACTCGGCACGGAGGAACTCCACGACCCGGTCGGCCTGTTCGCGTCCTTCGAGCTGTGCCTGCGCGGCCCGGACGGGGTCGAGCGGCGCCTCGATGTGGGTCATGTTCATCACGGCCGTGTTCCGGCCGGGGAAGAAGAAGGCGAGGCCGTCGCGGCGCAGGAGCCCGTAGTCGTCGGCCTTGGCGGCCACGTGTTCGGCGAGTTCCTCGCGTCCCGGCTGGTGCGTCTCGTCGAGGTGCTCCAGGACGATCTGCTGCGAGCCGTAGATGGTGCGCTCCGGAATCCGGCAGGGCAGCCCGGCCTCCCAGGCGAGCGCGGCATCGCCGCTCGCGTCGACGAAGCCGGGTGCCGCGACCCGTACGTCGCCGAAACGGGTGGCGAAGGTGACGGCCTCGATGCGTCGCCTGTCCTTCTCGACACCGGTGATCGACGCCCCCAGGACGACGCGGATGCCCAGTTCGCGGATCTTCCGCTCCACCCACCGTCCGAGCGCCACCTCGTCATAACTGACGGTGATGGTGTGTCCGCGGTTGAAGTGCACGTCCTCGCTCGCCCCGAGATCGGCGAAGATCTCGTCGAACATGCCGTGCGTGAGCTGCCGGTAGCCGGGCGCGTTGCCGAACACTCCGCAGAAGAGACCGATGAGCGAGTTGACCATCTGCCCGCCCAGCACCGGCAGGCTGTCGACGAGCACGACGTCGCGCCCGAGCCGGGCGGACTCGATCGCCGCGGAGACCCCGGAGACGCCCGCCCCCACGACGCACACGTCGGCTTCCAGGGCGTGGGCTGCGGGAGCGGACGGCCTGGTGACGGTGTGCACCGTGAGTTCTGTCAGGGCGTGGGGCATACGGGCTCTCCAATTCCGTGACGTGCGCCGGAGCCGCCCTCAACACGCGTCTCCGGGTGGAGGGCGGAGGGGGCGAAACCGTTGCGGGCAGACTAGGAAGTCGCCGTCCAGAAATGGAATGTCCGGTTCAATAGCCTGTTTGGCTGGCCGCCATCAACGCCGCTTATGAGGCGCGTTCTCCGGTTCCCTCACCGGCGTCGCCGTCAGGTGTGCCGCCTGCCGCGCCGTCGCCGAGTTCGGCCGCCGCCCGCGCCACCAGGCCGCGCAGCCAGACATTGGCCGGGTCCTTGTCGTAGACCGTGTCCCACCAGAGCAGTTCGTCGATCTCCTCCAGCGGGACGGGCCACTCCAGGGCGCGCAGTCCGCGTTCGGCCGGCAGCCGTGCCGCGAGCCGGGCGGGGTAGAGCGCGACCCGGCTCGTACCGGCGATGAAGTCCGGCACCGCCCGGTAGCTCTCGACGCGTACGGCGATGCGCGGGCGGATGCCCAGTGCCGTCAGCTGGCGGGTCGCGGGTGAGGCCGAGGGATATCCCGCGTCGCGGTGGTACGGGACGACCCAGGGCAGCGGGGTGAGGTCCTCCAGCCCGAAGGAGTCCGCATCGCAGAGCGGATGGTCCGCCGAGAGCAGGCACATCCAGCGGTCGCGGAAGAGCGGCGTCGAGCTGACGGGCGTACGGAAGTGCCCCAGGCGCGGGGAGACCATCCCGTCCACGAGCCTGATGGTCTCGACGATGTCGTCGCCGATCGTCTCCCGCACCAGCCGCATGTGCAGGGCGGCGCGTGGCGCCTCCCTGGCCAGCAGCCGGGAGAGCCGGTCGCCGAGCACCGTCGCCGGGTAGTCGGACATCAGCAGCGTGAACTCGCGCCGCGAGTCGGCGGGCTCGAAGGCGCTGCCGGTGGCGAAGAGCCGCTCCGTGGCGGCGCACACCGTCTCCACCTGTTCCGTCAGCTGCGCGGCGAGCGGGGTGAGGACGTACACGCTGCCCGTACGCAGCAGGAGCTCGTCCCCGAAGTGTCTGCGCAGCCGGGACAGGGACGCGCTGACGGCGGGCTGCGAGACGCCCAGCCGCCTGGCCGCCCTCGTGACGTTGCGCTCCCGGAAGAGCTCGCGCAGCGTGACCAGCAGGTTGAGGTCGAGATTGGCGAGATGCGCGGGTGGACGCGACGGAACGATGGCCATGCGGGGAGCGTGCGCGGTCGCCCCCGGCCGGGCAAGGCCTGGTTCCGGGAAGTTCCCTGCAAGACCGGGGAAACGGAACAACTCATTCCTCCCCGGCCGTTCCCTGCCGCCCGGGGCCCGCGCCGGCTCCGGCGGATCGTGCGGCCGTGCGTTGACGGATTCCGGACACCTGTCTAGCTTTTCGCCAGGGCGACGCACCCGCCCGGAGGAGTGCCGCATGGATGAGGGGAACCGTTCCGCGACGGGGTCGGTGACCGGCAGGGCACTACGGGTGCTGGAGGCGTTCACGCCCACCGCCCCGGTGCTCACGCTCACCGACATCTCCCGGCGTACGAGCCTGCCGCTCACCACGGCGCACCGCCTGGTGGGCGAGCTGACGAGCTGGGGCGCGCTGGAACGCGACCAGGACGGCGGCTACCGCATCGGGCTGCGCCTGTGGGAGATCGCCGCGCTCGCGCCGCGCGGCCTCGGGCTGCGCGAGCTCGCCCTCCCCCACCTGTCGGACCTGGGCCGTGTCACCGGCGAGAACGTGCAGCTGGCCGTACGCGAGGAACTGTCCGTCGTGTACGTGGAACGGCTCGCCGGACAGAAGTCGGTGCCCGTGCTGACGCGGGTGGGCGGACGGTTCGCGCTGACGCCCACAGGCGTCGGACGGGTCCTCCTCGCCCACGCGCCGCCCGAGATCCAGGAGCACGTCCTGTCGCAGCCGCTGGTGCGCTACACCGAGCGGACCGAGTGCGACCCCGGGCGGCTCCGGCAGGCGCTGGCCGAAGTACGGCACACCGGCGTCGCCGTGTGCGAGCGTCAGGTGACCATGGACAGCGTGTCCGTGGCCGCTCCCGTCTACGGTCCCGGCAGCGAAGTGGTCGCCGCCGTCTCGGTCGTCGCCCATGTCGAGGCCGTGCAGGCATACGCCTTGGTGCCCCTGATCCAGGTGGCCGCCTCCGGCATCTCGCGCACGCTGAACGGCGCCCCGCCGCCGGGGCGCCGCTGAGCGGGACGGTTCACAGGTCGAGCACGAGCCGCCCCTCCTCGCACCGGGAGACGCAGATGAACATCACGTCCCCGGCGGCCCGTTCGTCAGCGGTCAGCAGCGAGTCACGGTGCTCCGGGACGCCCTCCAGCACACCCGTCTCACACGTGCCGCACGTCCCTTCGCGACAGGAGGAGAGCACCGGCGTCCCCGCCTCCTCGACGACCTCCAGCACGGACCGGTCCGCGGGGACGGTCAGGGTCTTGCCGGAATGCGCGAGCTCCACCTCGAAGGCCCTGGACGGCTGCTCCTCCCCCGTCGCCCTCGGCGCGAAGCGCTCGGTGTGCAGGACGCCGGGCGGCCAGGACGCGCTGCGCTCCTCGACCGCGTCGAGCAGCGGTTCCGGACCGCAGCAGTAGACAGCGGTGTCCGGCCCGGGCACGGCCGGCAGCGCGTCGAGGTCGAGCAGCCCGCACTCGTCCTGCGGGGACAGCTGGACTCGCGAGGGCCAGCGCTGCGTGAGCGTTCCGGTGAAGGCCATGGAGGAGCGGGTGCGGCCGCCGTAGAGCAGCTGCCAGTCCGCTCCCCGGCTGTCCGCTTCGGCGATCATCGGGAGGATCGGGGTGATGCCGATGCCGCCCGCGATGAAGAGGTAGCGGGGGGCGTCGACGAGGGCGAAGTGGTTGCGCGGCCCGCGTGCCCGCACCGTCGAGCCGACGTGCAGGTCGTCGTGCACGTGCCGCGATCCGCCGCGTCCGTCCGGTTCCCGCAGGACCGCCACCTGGAGTGACGAGGTGTCGCCGGGGTCGCCGCACAGTGAGTACTGCCGCTCCAGCTGCGGCCCGAGAAGCAGGTCGATGTGTGCGCCGGGCTTCCAGACGGGCAGCTCGCGGCCGTCGCCGGCAGTGAGAGTCAGCCGCGTCACGCCCTCGGCGAGCCTCTCCTTGTGCGTGAGCGTGAGCGTCAGCTCGGCCTCGGCACTCTCGCTGCGGGAGGCTCCGGCGGTCGGCGCAGTGGCCGGCGGAGTGGTCGGCGCAGTGGTCGGCAGAGCAGCCTGCGCAGTGGTCGGCACGGCAGTGGTCACGGGGAATCCCTCTCTGGGTACGGCAGCACGAGGCCGTCGTGGGCGTCGGAGTCGGTGCCGGGGTGTGCCAGCAGCCAGTCCCACAGCTCGACCGGGTCCTCGAACTCCCGCTCGGTGCGGCAGAAGCAGACGGCGAGCAGCCGGTCGGTCCCCGGGATCCAGTGGATGCGCTGGACGCCCTCGCCGGGGAGAGCTGCCGTCCGGCGGGGGCCTTGCGACTGCTCCGGCCGGCTCGCGCGGGTCATCGTGCGACGGCCGGTTCGCCGGCCGGTGCGCCTTCCCGGCGCAGCCGCTCGAGGATGCGGCGCGCGGCGAGTCCACCGGTGTCGATGTTGATGCTGAGCTCCTGGTAGCCCTCCTGCTCCGCCTGAAGGGCCTGCTCCAGCACGTCCAGGGCGACGACGTCCTGGAGGACGACGGTGCGGTTGCTCTCGCGCAGGAAGTCGGTGACCTTCTCGTCCTCCGGGGCGAAGTCCCGGGCCACGGCCCAGAAGTCGTGGGTCGTCCCCTCCGTCTCGGGCGTGATGGCGTACACGACCTCGACGTGGAAGGCGTCCGGGTCGCTGCCGTCCTCCTCGGCGGGAGGCGGGGTGCCGACGGGTGCGATGCGGCTGTGCAGCAGATACAGGCACGGGGCGTGGTATTCGATGTCCTGCCAGCGCGTGATGCGCCCTTCGATGCCGGTGGAGGTGGCGTAGAAGGGCGGGCAGGCCGCGTCGTCCATGTGCCGGCTGACGCGTACGACCGCCGCGCTCTCGTCGACCTCGGTCGTGATCGGCGTCTCGGCGACCTCGGGGGTGCCGATGTGCCCGCCGTGCAGATACGTCTCGTGGGAGAGGTCGAGCAGGTTGTCCACGAGCAGTCCGTAACGGGCGTTGAGCGGCTCCATCCCCTTGACCACGGTCCAGCCGGGCCGGTCCAGCCACGGTGCCCGCGGGATGAGCTTCTCGTCGGCGAGTTCGCGTTCGCCGATCCACACCCACACGAACGAGTCCTGCTCGACGACGGGGTAGGTCGCCAGCCGCGCCGTGCGCGGAACCCGCCGCTGCCCGGGGACCCCGACGCACACACCGTCGGCGCCGTAGGTGAACCCGTGGTAGCCGCACACCACTTGGTCGCCGTCGAGGTGGCTGGGCTCCTGCGAGAGCGGGAAGCGCCGGTGCACGCAGCGGTCGGACATGGCCGTCACCTCGCCGGAGCGGGTACGCCACAGGAGCACCGGCTCGCCGCAGACCGTACGGGAGAACAGGCGGCGGCCCACCTCACTGCCGTAAGCCGCCACGTACCACTGATTGCGGATGAAGGACGTCATCGTGCCTCCTGCACAGAGGGCCCTTGGGGGAGGTGGCCCACGGTGCTCCCGCCGCAGACGGGCGAACAGAGGCGTTTCCGTTCAACGGAAGTGCGGAAGGCGATCGGTCACCGCAGCGCGTCGCGCAGCCGCACCGACAGGCACGTCACACAGCCCTCCAGCTTCTCGAACTCGCTGATGCCGACCACGACCGGCTCGTAGCCCAGACCGGCGAACAGCTCCGCGCTCCTGGGCGCACTCGCGGCCATCAGCAGCCGGTTCCCGCCGAGCAGCACGACGTGCGCTCCCGAGTCCTCCGGCACGGGCCTGAACTCCCTGAAGAGCGAGACGTCTTCGGCCAGTGACGGAGCGCCGATGACGGTCCCGTCCGGGAGGGCGGTGACCGCGGACTTCAGATGCAGCACCTTGCTGACGGGCACGGGCACCACGCGTGCGCCGAGCGGCTCGAAGGCGGTGGTCAACTGCCGCAGACCCTCGGCGTTCGTACGTCCGCCCTGCCCGACGTACACGGTCTCGCCGGTCTTCAGCACGTCGCCGCCGTCCAGCGTGGCCGGGGCATGGAGCCGGTGAACGGCGTATCCCTGCGCCCTCACGGACTGCTCGACGCCTGCCGTCTCAGGCCGGCGCTCGGGTGCTCCGGAACGGCAGATGAGCGCGGCACCGCGGAAGACGACGACGGCGTCCTCGACGAACACGCTGTCGGGACAGTCGTCTTCGGACGGCACCTCGACGGTGTGCCAGCCGTGCTGCCGCATCGCCGCGACGTAGGCGTTCCACTGGTCCATCGCCACGTCCTGGTCGACCGGCACGCGCTCCTGGTGCGTGACCAGGCCTTCCGCAAGACGTGAACTGGGCCTGCGGACAAGCGCCTTCGGAATCGTCATCGCACCCTTCCAGCAACGGTCGCGCCCGCACCGGCGCGCGTCGCCCATCCTGACAGACCCGCCGGGCGCTGCCTGGAGTTCAGGGTGCCAGGGCGGTGAGCAGGGGCTGGAAGAAGCCACTGGAGTCGGGGGTGTGCCAACGGGGTGCTTCGAAGCCCGCCTCCAGGACGAAGTCCGTCAACTGCCGCTGTGTCAGGGCCCAGTAGGTGGTGCGCCCGACCTCGACGTGCCAGCCTTCGTCGCGGGGCAGCAGGCGGAAGAGACGGAGGTCGTAGCGTTCACCGTCGTCGTGCCAGTCCCAGACCTGGAAGGTGAAGGCCTGCCCGTCGGCTGTCTCCGACAGCTGAGGCGCCGTCGTGCGAGGACGCGAGCGCAGGATCTCGTCGTACGGGCGGGTGCTGATCATCAGCAGTCCTCCGCCGCGCAGCACCCTGCGCATGCCGGTGAGAGCTGCGAGGACGTCCGTGCCGGTCAGCAGGTGGGGCAGCGAGTTGTCCGCGCTGAGGACGGCGTCGAACCGGGCGTCGGGGAACGGCAGTCGGCGCATGTCGGCGACAGCGGCAGGCAGCCGGACCGCGCGGGCGGCGGCTTCGTCCACGGCCCGCGCCACAGCCGCACGGCTCAGATCCGTGCCGGTCACCCGGTGCCCGAGACGGCTCAGTCCGACCGCCTGCGTGCCGATGCCGCAGGAGCAGTCCAGCACGGACGCAGACCCGGTGCCGAGGCGTGCGCCGATCACGGCGTGCAGGCTCGCGCTCTGCCGCGACATGCTCGCGTCCCAGTCGTGGTACACGAGGTGATAGTCGGCGGCGAGCCGGTCGTAGAACCGCTCCACCGATGCGTCGGCCACGGCTCCAGGGTATGGCGCGTCGTCCGCTCCCGCGTCTCCGGCCGTTCCGGGCGGGGGGAGCGTCTAGGACGGCGTGATCGCGCCCAGCAGTGCACGAGCGCACAGGTCCCGTACGTCCTCGCGCGGCATGGCCGGTTCCTCCAGCCACTCCAGGCACACCGTGACCATGAACGACAGCCAGCCCCGCACGGCGATACGGAGGCCCGCCGCCGTCATCTCCGAGGCGAGCCGGGCGACTTCGGGGTCCGCGGCCAGCGCGTCGAGGATCTGACGCTCCTGCGCGTCCAGACCCTCCCTGTAGACCTTGCGCACCACCGGATCACCGGCCGCCTCCGCGCGGTGGAAGGCGCGGAAGCCCTGCGCATGCGACTCGACGTACTCGAGGAAGCTGTCCAGGCCCAGCGAGAGCTGCTCGCGGGCCGGCACGCCGGGGACCGCGGCTGTCAGCTGGAGCATCCGCCGGCTCTCACGCTCGACGACGGCGGCGAAGAAGTCCTTCTTGGTCGGGAAGTAGTGATAGAGCAGCCCGCGGGAGACACCCGCGATCTCGGCGACCTCTTCGATCGACACGTCCTCGTGGGGGCTTCGCGAGAACAGCCGGGCTCCGACGGCCAGCAGCTCTTCCCTGCGCTCCTCGGTGCTCAGCCGGCGACGTGTGCGTCCCCCCTGCTTCCCGGCCATGCCGGTCACTTTACTTGACGTGCGTTCAACAGCGAGCACACACTTGGAGCGCGCTATTGAACCGATGTACAACAAGCGCGACGGGACGTACGACGCGGGGAGTTGACCCGGATGACGCAGGCACAGGCGGCACCCAGGACCGGTACGCCCAAGGGCTTCCGCAGCGCCGAGCTCTCCTGGCCCGAGCTGCACCGCATCCCCCGGCCGCCACGCCGCATCCCGTTCCTGGGAGACGTGCTCGGCGCGGACGTCAGCGCCCCCGTGCAGGACTCGATGCGCTTCGGACGGCGGCTGGGCCCCATATTCCGGCGCAAGGCCTTCAACAACGAGATCGTCTTCGTCTGGGGCGCGGACCTCGCTGCCGAGCTCGCCGACGAGTCGCGCTTCGCCAAGCACGTCGGGCTGGGGATCGCCAACCTCCGGCCCATCGCGGGCGACGGTCTCTTCACCGCCTACAACCACGAACCCAACTGGCAGCTCGCGCACGACATCCTCGCCCCCGGCTTCAGCCGCGCCGCGATGGAGGGCTACCACCCGCTGATGCTCGACGTCGCCAGGCAGCTCACCTCGCACTGGGACGAGCAGGCCTCAGCGAGCCGCCCGGTCGACGTTCCCGGCGACATGACGAAGCTGACGCTGGAGACCATCGCGCGTACGGGCTTCGGCCACGACTTCGACTCCTTCGAACGCCCGACGCTCCACCCGTTCGTCAACGCCATGGTCGGAGCGCTCTCCTACGCCCAGCGCCGCAACACGGTGCCTCCGGTGCTGAGTTCGCTGCTGCTGCGGGGCGCGACGAAGCGCAACGTCGTCGACCGGGAGTTCCTCAACAGCACCGTCGACCAGGTCATCGAGGCCCGCCGTGCCAACGGCGAGGCGGGTTCACGCGACGACCTGCTCGACATGATGCTGAGGACCGCTCATTCCGAGACGGGCGAGCGCCTCTCGACCGAGAACATCCGCCGCCAGGTCCTCACGTTCCTCATCGCCGGACACGAAACCACCTCCGGCGCCCTCTCGTTCGCGCTGCACTACCTCTCCCGCAACCCCGCCGTCCTGGCACGGGCACGTGCAGAGGTGGACGAGGTGTGGGGGGATTCGCCCACACCTGCGTACGAACAGGTCCCCAGGCTCCGTTGCATCAGGCGCATCCTCGACGAGACCCTGCGTCTGTGGCCCACCGCGCCCGCCTTCTCCCGCGAGGCACGGCACGACACCACGCTGGGCGGTCTCCATCCCATGCGTCAGGGCGCCTGGGCTCTCGTCCTCACGTTGTTGCTGCACCGCGACCCGGCGGCCTGGGGTGAGAACGCGGACGAGTTCGACCCGGACCGATTCACGCCCAAGGCCGTACGCGCGCGGCCGGCCCATGTCTTCAAGCCGTTCGGCACCGGAGCGCGTGCATGCATCGGCCGGCAGTTCGCGCTGCACGAAGCGACCCTGGTCCTGGGCCTGCTGGTGCGCCGCTACGACTTCACCGCGGACCCCGCCTACCGGCTCAAGGTCGCCGAGCGGCTGACCCTCATGCCGGACGGTCTGCGGCTCGGGCTCACCCGACGCACCGCAGAGGCACGCTCCGAAGCGTGAGCCCGCGTGCCCGTGCGTGTCATCCGCCCTGCCCCGACGGGGCGTTGACCTCGACGGGCGTGTCCCAGTCCAGCTGCCGCTGCAACTCCTCGTCCGCCTGTGACGTGGAAGCGCCAGCAGGACGGAACCGCGCACGGTAGCTGCGCAGGGTCCGCTGAAGGCGGTTGGGCGCCCGACGGGGCGTCAGCCGGGCGCTGTTGACGATGTTGCGCTCCACGCGGGGGCGTCGCAGCTGTTCGTAGGTCTCCATCGCCACCTGCGTGGTGGGGGCGTCGCGCAGCGACTTGGCCAGCACCACCGCGTCCTCGAGCGCCATCGAGGCGCCCTGCCCGGTCGCCGGGGAGGCGGCGTGCGCGGCGTCGCCGACCAGCAGCATGCGCGGCGTACGCCACCGGGTGACGGTGGACAGGTCACGGGCGTTGGTCACCATCAGCCTGTCCCCGGTGGCCGCGACGATGTCGGCGGCAGCCGTTGCGTCCGGCCGAAGCAGCGGGAGGAGTTGGTCGCGCCACTGCGCGGGAGTGGTCTCCGCGATCTCGGTGTCCGTCAGCTCGCCCTCCGAGATCCGCGCGAACCAGAACGTCTCCCCCATCGGTGAGACCGCGTACCCCATGGCGGAGCCGCTGCCTCGGAGCATGTCGATGCGCCCGACTTCGTGCGGCGGCGTCGCCTTGCTGGTGTAGCCGTAGAAGACCCGCTGGCCCGCGTACCGGGGCGGGGTGGCGTCCGGGTCGGTCAACGACCGTACGACGGAGTGGATTCCGTCAGCACCGAGGAGCAGATCACCGCGTGCCGTGGTGCCGTCGGCGAAGGACGCCGTCACGCCGTCCTCGTCCTCGGCGGCGGTGACGAGCCGCTTTCCGTGCTGCACGGCGATGCCGCGGCGCACCGCCTCGGCCCTCAGCGCCGCGCCCAGTTCGGCCCGGCGCAGACAGCGGAAGCGCCGCAGGGGGTGTTCGGTCTCGCCGAGCGGCACGGTGGAGACGACCGCACCGGTGTCGGTGGTGATGCGCATCGCCGTCAGCTCGAAGCCGGCCGCCGCGACGGCCTCGGCGGCGCCGAACTGCGCGAGCGCGCGCATGCCGTTGCTGGCGAGGGTGAGAAAGGCTCCGGTGTCCTCCCCGGTCTCGGGGTGCGCCTCGTGGACGGTGGCCTCGAGCCCGGCCTTGTCCAGGGCGAGCGCGGCCGCTGTTCCCGCGATGCCGCCACCGATGATCAGGATCCGCATGTTCCGAGCCCTCATTCGCTGGTCGGTGTCCCGGTTGTTCCGCGTCAACGAGCCGTTTCTCAGGGCGAGTTGGCTTGCCCCAGCCCGCACAGGAGAGTCTCCCCCACCGGCTTTCGCCGGGCCCCGGTGCGAACGGATCCGAAGTCGTTCCGGAGAACGGTACCCGTTGCCCGGCTCCGCCGCCGGAGGCCCGCGCCGTTCGCTCAGGAGCCTCCCGAAGGTGTGTCCAGCAGGTCCGTCACGCACGCCAGGTACATGGCCAGAGCCCGCGTGGGCTCGCGTACGTCCGTACCCGAGAGCCGGGTGATCTTATCCAGCCGGTATATGAGGGTGTTGCGGTGTACGTGCAGGCGCTCAGCAGCCCGCAGCAGGCTGAATCCGCCTTCGGCCCAGCCGATCAGGGTGGCCCGCAGGACGGGCCAGTCCGCATGGTGGTGCAGCTCGCGCAGCACCGAATCGGCGTACCTGTGACGGGCGGTGCCGGACACCGAGGCCACCAGCTGCGGCACCCGGAGCTCCGTGATCGTGAAGATCCTCTCCCCCCGGGGCGACGGAGGGGCCGATGTGCAGCGCCGTGGCCGCGTCACGGCAGGAGGTGTGCATTCCCGTCGGGCCCGAGCCCGGTTCGCCGAGAGCCATGTGCATCTCCAGCCGTGCCGCTCGTGCAGCAGACCGAGCAGGTTCTCGCACCGTCTCAGCAGGGCGGGCTGCCCGCCGGAGGTGGCCGTCAGTACGGTGAAGCGCCCCGTGGCGGTCTCCCCCGCGACGTCCTGACCTCCGCGGAAGACCCCCCGTATCGTCCGCAGCACGGGCAGCCGCCGGGCGGGAGGGCGCGAGGCGGCCCCGGCCCCGCGTTCGCCTGAGTCCCGTACGCCGGTCTCCTGTCTGCCGGTCTCCCGCACCCGCAGCAGCACGGCCGTCCTGGGCAGGGCGGGGGCCAGGCCCAGTTCGGCCGCTCGCGACTCCAGGGCATGCGCGTCGACGATCGCGGGGTCGTAGAGCGCGATGTCCCTGACGAAGTCGTCGACGACGCGCTCGTGCACCATCCGCGACCGCAGCAGGGCCGCTTCCTCCAGCAGGATCTCCGTCTGCCGCTGGACCGCCAGCCCGAACCTGTGCACCTGCTGCGGCTGCCCGGTGAGGCAGACCGTGCCGATGGCCTCCTCGCCCACGATGATCGGCAGGCTCATCCCGGGCTTCACGCCCTTCATCCGCCCTGCCTGCCGCGCGGCGTGCGTGGCGGGGCGACGGCTGCGCAGCACCTCGAACGAGGCCTCGTGCGGGGAAGGGCTACAGCTTCTCCGTCGCCGCCGACCCGCTCCCCTCCCGCCTGGTGCACCTCGGCTCGGCGAAGGTGGTGCTCACCCCCGTCGGAAATCGCGTCAGGGTGGCCGGGACGATGGAGTTCGAACGCGACCCGGACCGTTTCCGGCGCCGGCGCATCGACGCGATCGTCTCGGCAGCACGTCCCTATCTGCGCCATGCCGACTGGGACGACTGCCAGGAGGAGTGGGTGGGTGCCCGTCCGATGACGCCTGACGGACTTCCGCTGATCGGCCGGCTGCCGCACAGCCCGAGGGTGTTGCTGGCCACCGGTCACAACATGCTCGGCCTGATGCTGGGACCGGCGACCGGCAGGCTCGTCAGCGGGTTGCTGACCGGGACCGCGGATCCGGCCACCGCGGCGCCGTTCGAGCCGTACCGGCGGATCAGGCGTTACGGCCGCACCCGCACCGGGTCGGCCGGCCGCCTGTGAACCCCCGCGACGCAGGCCGGACTTGCGCTCACTCGGACTTCCTCGCGACGCCGCCCAGCACGGGCACGCTCGTCCCTGTCGTGACGTCGGCGTCGTCGGCCGGACGCCACAACGGGCAGGGGACGACGCCGGGTTCGACGAGCTCCAGGCGGGCGAAGTACCGGCTGATCTCCTGAGGTGAACGCAACTGGTAGGGCGCGGCACCGGACTTGCCGTACTCCTGCATGGCGGTCCTGTAGGCCTCGTCGGTGTCGGTGCCGTCCCTGATCGCCAGATGGCTGCCGACGGGAAGGTCCTGCATCAGCCTGCCCGCGATGGCGCGTGCCTCGGCGTAGCGGGTGACGTGACCGAGGATGCCCATCAGCATCACGCCCACCGGCTGGTCCAGGTCCAATGTCCGCGAGGCGTAGCTCAGTATGCGGTCGGGGTCGTGCGCGTCCGCGTGTATGTAGTCGGCGGCGCCCTGCGAGGACCCGGCCAACAGCGCGTCGGCACGGGCCAGTACGAGCGGATCGTGGTCGACGTAGACGACGCGGCACTCCGGAGCGATGCCCTGGGCGACCTGGTGCGTGTTGCCCGCGACGGGCATGCCCGTACCCACGTCCAGGAACTGCCGCAGACCCGCCTCTTCGACCATGTACCGCACCACCCGCCCGGCGAACTGCCGTGACAGACGGGTGAGTTCCCGCATCCGGGGGAAGGCGGCGAGGACCTGCTCGCCCGCGCTCCGGTCCACGTCGAAGTGGTTCTCGCCGCCGAGCCAGTAGTCGTTGATCCGCGCCGGGTGAGGAACCGTGACGTCGACGGCAGGAGGTGGTCCCTCCTGACCCGTCACCGCAGGCCTCGCGCTGGGACGTACGGGCGCAGGCGCAGCGCCCGTACGTCCGTTGTGCACGTGAGCGACATCCCACTCCCCCGCAGTGGTACCCCGCAAGCCCTCGCTACCGGCCCGACGTCCGACTGATGACGTCCCGCTTCCCCTGCACCGGTGAAGAGCATCACGTTGCCACTATGTCCCTGTAGGCTTCAGGCCGCAAGCTTCGTTCTGATAATTTCAGAGTCAAGTCGCAAGGAAAACGCTTGTGTTGACGAAGACCCGGCTGCCCACTGCGGTCCATCTCAATCAGCGGCCTGGTGTGGTCATCGCGGCTGCAGGCGCTCCCATGTGTCCGAAGCCGGCTGCCGAGTACGCGCCGGGCCCCCGGCCGTACCTGAACCACCGCGGAAGGAGTTCGTAAATGAACCCCGAGGCAGAGACCGAAACCATCACCGGACGCGTCTACAACGGCATGCCCGCCCGTGATCTGGGCACCGAGGACTGGCACAAGCCCTGGAGCGGTCAGAACGGCGGCGCCTGCCTGGAGGCGAAGAAGCTCGCGGACGGACGCGTCGCGCTGCGCCAGTCCACCGATCCGGACGGGCCGGCGCTGCTCTACACCCCCCAGGAGATCAACGCGTTCATCCAGGGAGCCAAGTCGGGGAAGGCCGATTTCCTCACCGCCTGACGCAGAGGGTGAGCACGTTGCGGCAGGTTCACTTGCCTTGGAGCGCGCTCCAATTCGTAGCGTTCCCGGCATGACCCCTCCTCAGCACAGCACCACCCCTCAGCACAACCTCGGCTCCGGCTTCGGAGCCCACAGCACCGCCGCCGACGTCCTGCGCGGCATCGACCTGTCCGGGAAGCTCGCCGTCGTCACGGGCGGCTACTCGGGTCTCGGTCTCGAGACGACGCGTGCGCTCGCCTCGGCGGGCGCACGCGTCGTGGTGCCGGCACGTCGTCCCGAGACCGCCCGGGAAGCCCTTGCCGGCATCTCCGGAGCCGAGGTCGACACGCTCGACCTCGGCGACCTCGAGTCCGTCGCCTCCTTCGCCGAGCGGTTCCTCGCCACGGGCCGCGACGTCGACCTGATGATCAACAACGCGGGCGTGATGGCCTGCCCCGAGACGCGGGTCGGCCCCGGGTGGGAGGCCCAGTTCGCCACGAACCACCTCGGCCACTACGCGCTGGTGAACCGGCTCTGGCCGGCGATCGCACGCGGCGGCGCCCGCGTCGTCTCCGTCTCCTCCGCCGGACACCGCCTCTCGGGCATCCGCTGGGACGACGTGCACTTCGAGAAGGACTACGACAAGTGGCAGGCCTACGGGCAGGCGAAGACGGCCAACGCGCTGTTCGCCCTCCAACTCGACGCGCTCGGCCGCGACTCGGGCGTACGGGCCTTCTCGCTGCACCCCGGAGGCATCCTCACGCCGCTCCAACGTCACCTGCCCACCGAGGAGATGGTGGCTCTGGGCTGGATCGACGCGGACGGGAATCCGCTGCACACCTCCTTCAAGACACCCGAGGCCGGCGCCGCGACCAGCGTGTGGGCGGCGACGTCGCCGCAACTTGAGGGCATGGGAGGTGTCTACTGCGAGGACTGCGACATCGCGGAGCCCGTGCAGGGCGACCCGGCCTCCAACGGGAGCGGTGTACGCGCGCACGCGACGGATCCCGAGCAGGCGGCGCGCCTTTGGGCGCTGTCCGCCGAACTCACCGGTGTGGACGCCTTCTCCGTCGCTGCCGGACGCTGATCGCCGGGTCGGTGACCTCCGGCCACTGATCTCCGGTCACTGATCTCCGGCTGCCGACCGAGTGGTTCGGCACGCGGGTCCCGGCAGGCCTCCGGGGCCCGCGATTCCACCGCTCAGCCCGCGCGGCCCGCCACCTGGACCGTGCACAGGGCGTCCGCGCGGAACGGGGCGAGCTGGTCCTCGCTCGCCCCCTGGTCGGTGATCAGGGTCCAGGGACGGTCGAAGGTCGACCACCAGTGGGATTCGGCACGGCCCAACTTCCCTGCGTCCGCGAGGACATGGACGTCCCGGGAGCGGTCGATCATCAACTGCTTGAGCGTGCTCTGCTCCGGCGACGCCTCACAGATGCCGCGTCCGGCGACCACCCCGTCCGCGCCGAGGAAGACGGCGTCCGCGCTGAGCCTGGAGACGGCTGCCTCGGCCAGCGGCCCGACCATGCCCAGGCTCAACTGCCGGACGCTGCCGCCGAGTACGACGAGTTCGATCCCGGGGACCCCGGCCAGGATGTTGATCGAGGTGAGCCCCGGCGTCGCCACGGTGAGCCCGCCGCGCCCCGCAAGCCGTCCTGCCAGCGCTCCGACCGTGGTGCCGGCGTCGAGCAACACCATGCTGCAGCCCGCCACATGGGCCTCGGCCGCCCGCGCGATGGCGGCCTTCTGCGCCACCGCGAGGCCTTCGCGCTCGTGGAGGGTCTGCTCCTCACCCGTGGCGTGCGACAGGGCACCGCCGTAGGTCCGTACGACCTGGCCCGACTCCGACAGGCGGGTCAGATCGCGCCGGATGGTCGACTCGGAAACGCCGTAGCGCTCGGCGAGTTCGGCCACCGCGATGGGCCGCACCTGAAGAAGATCCCGGATCTCACCGCGCCGGTCGTCGCCGTTCACCCGGCCTCGCCCGCCTGGCTCTTCACGGCGGCCGCGCCCGTACGGTCGGGGGCCAACTCGACGGCCTGCCGGAGCGCTTCGAGCATGCTGGCCTCGTCGGCCGTGCCGGTGCCGGCGATGTCGAAGGCGGTGCCGTGGTCGACGCTGGTGCGGATCACGGGGAGTCCTACGGTGACGTTGACGCCCGCGTCCAGTCCGAGCACCTTGACCGGGCCGTGGCCCTGATCGTGGTACATGGCGACGACGAGGTCGAAGTCGCCGCGTACCGCTCGGAAGAAGACCGTGTCGGCGGGCAGCGGCCCGCGAGCGTCGATGCCGCTCGCCCGCACCGCCTCGATCGCCGGAACCACCTTGGACTCCTCCTCGCCGTACCCGAACAGCCCGTTCTCACCGGCGTGCGGGTTGATGCCGCAGACGGCGATGCGCGGCTCGGCGACTCCGGAGGCCACGAGGGTGGCGTGGCCACGGCGCAACGTCCGCTCCACCAGCCCCGGTTCGATCTTCGCCACGGCGTCGACGAGTCCGATGTGCGTCGTGACGTGGATGACCCGCAGCGTGGGCGCGGACAGCAGCATCGAGACCTCGTCCGTCCCGGTCAGCTTCGCGAGGAGTTCGGTGTGACCGGGGTACTTGTGCCCCGCCGCGTGCAGCGCCTCCTTGTTGAGCGGAGCGGTGCAGATGGCGTCGACGCGATGCTCCGAGGCCAGCCGTGTGGCCACCTCGATGTAGCGGTACGCGCCCTCGCCGGCCACCTCGGAGAGCTCACCGAACGGCAGGTCCTCCGGAATGTTCGCCAGATCGATGCAGTCGGCCACTCCTGGCGTCCAGGAAGCCTCCTCCGGCGAGGCGACCGGGTTGATCTCCAGCTGTGCGCCGGTGAGTTCGACCGCGCGGCGCAGCCGTGCCGCGTCGCCCACCACGAGGGGCCGGAAGGAGGGGTCGGCAGCGGCGAGTGCCTTGACGATCACCTCGGGGCCGACGCCTGCGGCGTCTCCCATCGTGAGGGCGATGACGGGTCGGGACATGGTGACAGCCTTCCGCAAGTGAGGGGTTGAAGCGAAACCGGGCATCGGTCAGGGCAAGGATCCGGACACGTACGGCCCGTCGTGCCGGGAGGGCGGTGACAGCGGGCGGACGATGCGCAGCAACGTCCCGGAGTCGCCGAACGATCCGGCCTTGGTGACGACACGCAGCCCGCCCGGCGTGCGCATGCTCACCACTCCGGGCTCCAACTCACCCTGCACGGCAAGGGTGTTCACGCCGCCCGCGGTCAGCGCCGACCTCGCCGTCTCACCGCCGGTCGCCACGAACGTCCCCGCGGCGTCGAGACCGGCGCGCGCCACCTCGCCGAGGAGAGCGGCGACTTGGCCCGAACGGGCCGGGTCCACCGGCTCGTCCGGGTCGGGGAAGACGGCCACATGCCGACCGTGCGTCAGTGCCGAGTGCACCTGCTGCGCGGCCGCCTCCAGGGCACCGTCGACCAGAGCGACGCGGACGGCGACGCAGTCCGTGCCGTCGAGCAGTTCCCGCAACTGGGCGCGGGCGGCGTCGCTCCGGCTGCCGACGCACACCAGCGCCGGCCCTGACGCACCCGCGGCAGCTCCCCCGCCGCCGGAGCCCGATGCCGAGGTCTCCGGGTGCAGATGGTGGGCGAGCCCGCCGGAGCCGACCAGCAGTGCGCGAAGTCCCGTGCAGGCACGTGCCGTTCGGGCGAGGTCTTCGTCGGTGAGTGCGTCCACGACCACGGCGTCGGCATCGCGGGTCCCGGCCAGCACTGCTTCGGGGCTGCCGTCGCGCAGTTCACGCAACGGCAGCCGGGCCACCCTCAGCCCGGCGGCCTCGAGCTGCCCGATCAGCGGCTCCCGCGACGGATGCAGGGCGCGGAGAGGCTCACCCCCGACGAGGACGCTCCCGTCGACGACGGTGCGCCCCGTCGCGGGGAACGCCGGTGCCACGACGGCCAGATGACGGCCGCCGGCCCCGATGTCCTCATCGAGCCCCGACAAGGCGGCCAGGCTCGCGGCGATCTCGGGGCCGATGTTCCCGCGCAGCGTGGAGTCGATCTTCTTGTAGACCAGGGTCTCCGGTCCGGCCCGTCCGATGACCGCCGCGCAGGCGGCCGCGGCCGCCGGGCCCGGCAGATACCGGCTGTCGGTGTCGACGGCGATGACCGAGGAGCGCGGCCAGTCCGCCTCCGCGTGGAGAGCGACGGCGCTGTCCGCGCGCCCGGCCAGCGCGGCGGCGCTGTCGGCGGCGCCCGAGAGGTCGTCGGCGACGATCAGGACGGCCGGTTCGGTTCTCATCGGGGCTCTGCAGCTCCTTCGGCCTGCTCCCGCGTCTGCGCGATTCGCGCATCCTGCTCACCGGAAGGTCCATCGGCGCCGGATTCGGAGTCCCCTTCGGGCTTCACCGAGCCGTCCGTCTCACCTTCCCTGACGTCCAGCGCACCTTGCCGCTCCAGGCGACGGTGGTAGGCGAGGGTGATGGCGGGCACGAGCAGCGAGGTCACCACGACCGCGGCGGCCACCAGGATCGTGGCCTTCTCCGCCGCCTCCTTGTAGGCGGGATTGGCCGCTGCGACCAACGCGGGCACTGCTGTCGCGTTGCCCGCCGTGGTCGCCGCCGCGAGCCCCGCGAGTCCGCTCCCGCCCACCAGCCGGTCGGTGAAGAAGAGGGTGGTTCCGCTGACGACCAGTACGAACAGCCCCAGCCCGATGCCGAGGAGCCCCGCCGTCCAGACCGCGGCGAGGTCGATGCCCGAGCCCAGCGCGAAGCCGAAGAAAGGGATGCACACCGGCACGGCGGCTCCCAGGAACTTGCGCATCTGCGGGTCGAGGTTGCCCAGCACCATGCCGATGAGGAGCGGCAGGATCGCGCCGAGCATCGTCTGCCACGGGAAGGCCGACAGGCCCGCGACTCCCAGAGTGAGCATGGTGAGGAACGGGCCGGACTCCAGGCTCATCAGCGAGTACGCGGCCGCGTCCCGCTGCCGTCCGAACTGGCTCATGAGCGCCATGTACAGGCCGCCGTTGGTGTCGTTGAGGGCGGCCACGACCGCGAGCGTGGAGATGCCGGCGAACACCCCGCCGTCCACGGGCGCCTCGTCCAGGAACTGGCCCATCACCACTCCGGCGACGACCGCGACGCCCGCCTTGGTGATCAGCAGCGCCCCGCCCTTCTTGAGGATGTAGGGCGTCGTCTTCAGTTCGATCGTGGCGCCCATGCACACGTAGAAGACCGCGAGGATCGTCAGCGCCCCGGAGAAGAGCGCCCCGGTGAAGGACCCGAAGAAGTCCCCCGTCCCCTCATGGGCGGTGTTGATGATCGCTCCCACCAGGAGCGGCACCAGCATCATGCCGCCGGGAACACGTTCCAGGCTCGCCTTGATCGGTATCGACATGTGCGGGTCCGCCTTCCATCGGTCCTCGACGAGACGCCGGCCACCGCCGGGTCCGGCATGGAGCGGAAGTTACGCGGCTTGCGCGTTTCATGCAAGGTGCGCGAATCGCGCATGCAACAGGACGCCACACGGAACGTCCTTGATATTATTTAGCCGGAGCGCTAATAATCGCTTCATGAGCGAACCGATCACTTCCATCGCCCGCTACCGCGTCAAGCCCGGCTGCGAGAGCGAGTTCCTCGAAATCGTCGACCGGCACTGGACCACGCTGCGCGAGGTGGAGCTGGTCACCGACCGCGAACCCGAGGTCTACGTCGGCACGGAGAAGCGCCCGGAGGGGCCGCTGATCGTCGAGATCTTCGACTGGGTGGACGAGGACGCCTCGCGGCGCGCGCACACGCATCCGCTCGTCAGCCGCATCTGGGAGGCGATGGGCCCTCTCTGCGAGGAGCGCGAGGGGCAGCCCGCGTTCGAGTTCGCCGGACTGCGGCGGCTCGCACGCCGGTGAGTCCTGCGGACGAGGCGAAGCCGGCGCGGGGGCTCCGCGATCTCGACGACATCGAAGCGGTCTTCAGCGCGCTCGGGCACGCCACTCGGCGCCACATCCTCCAGGTGCTGGCTGCGCGGAACGGCACACTGACCGCCGGTGAGCTCGCCACCCGCTTCAGCCACAGCTGGCCGACGACGACGCGGCACCTGGGAGTCCTCACCGAGGCGGGGCTGGTCTCGGTGGCCTCCGCCGGGCGGGAACGCCACTACCGGTTGGAACGTCAGCGGCTCGGTGACGTGCTGGCGCTGTGGCTGGGCAGCGTCGGCTTCGATCTCCACACCACGGGACAGGACAGCGAGCCGGAACCCTCGGAGGGCACACGATGACGAACATGGACCGTCTCGAACGGATCGCGGCGCGACTGCCGGAGGCGGAACGCGTCGACATCGAGCAGTGGGGCGACCATCCCACCTTCCGGGTCAGGGGGAAGAACTTCGTCTTCTGCGACGGCGAAGCGCGCCACCTGTCGCTGAAGTTGTCCCGGGAGGAGGCCGCGGCCGTCGCGGCGACCGACCCGGGCGTCGAGCCCGCAGGCTACGGCCTCGGCAGGCACGGATGGATCGCCCTCACCCTCACCCCCGGCGAGGACCAGGACGAGGACCGGTGGCAGCAGATCACGGAGTGGGTCCGCACCTCCTACACCCTGGTCGCGCCGAGGAGACTGGCCCGCATCGTCGAGGAGGAGGACGGCACGGCCTGAGGGGGGACAGGCACGGCGGGCGCGTGAGCGCGACGAGGCGCGTGAGTACGACGGGGCACGTGAAGGCGTTCAACTCCGGGAAGGCTTCGGCCATGACCGACACCCCCTCTTCCGGAGGCACCCGGCTGCGCCTCGCCGTCGCCGGGCTCGGAGCCGTCGCCCGCACCGTGCATCTGCCCCTGCTGGAGAGACGACGCGATCTGTTCGAGATCACCGCCCTGTGCGACCTCTCCGGCAGCAACCTCGACGAGATCGGCACGCGCTACCAAGTCCCGCAGAATCGGCGGTACTTGAGCACGGACGCATTGTTCGCCGGAGGCGGCTTCGACGCCGTGATGCTGCTGACTTCCGGCTCCCACGGAGATGCCGCCGAGGCCGCCCTTCGAGCCGGCTACGCCGTGCTGTGCGAGAAGCCGCTGGCCTTCACGCGTGCCGAGGCCGAGCGGGTCGCGGCCGCCGAGGACGCGCAGGCGAGCGGCCCGCGGCTGATGGTCGCCTACATGAAGCAGTACGACCCCGCCGCCCTGCGCCTGGTCCGGCTCCTGGAGGAGGCGGGCGGCCCCGAGGCGGTCCGTTCCGTGGAGGTGTGCGTCCTGCACCCGACGGGCAAGTCCCAACGGGACTTCGCACACCTGCCGTTGCCTCCGGGCGACATCGACCCGGACGCGCTCGCCGCGCTCCGCGCCAGGGACGCAAGTCTGATCGACCACGCGCTCGGGGTGGAAGCACCACCGGCTGCCCGTTCCCTGTACGAGATCGTCAACGCCTCTGTGTGCCACGACCTTTCGCTCATGCGCCTCGTCCACGGATCCCCGGAGACCGTGGACTTCGCAGCGACGTGGCCGAGCCGGGCCGGTCAGACGGGACCGGGTTCCGTCGAGCTGTCCGGGCGCCTGCCGGGCGGCGCCCGCTACGCCATCCGCTGGCACTACCTGCCCGGGCACGCCGCCTACCGCGAGACGGTCGACGTGCACCACGAGGGCGGCACCCTGCAACTCGCCTTCCCCTCGCCCTACTTGATGAACACGCCCACGGTGCTGACAGCCACCGACAACGACGGCGGCACCGAGCGCCGCGCCCGGTTCCGCTCCGTGAGCGAGGCCTTCGAGGCGGAACTCGTCGCGTTCCACGCGATGGTCACCCGCGGCGAGCCGCCCCTGACGGGCGTGCGCGGGGCCACCGAGGACCTGATCACGGCTCAGCGCGCCGTTGCCCGGCTCGCCGCCCTGGAAGGGCACCCCTGCGCGGGGGAAGCGGCGTCGGCCTGAGCATGACCGGGCGTCAGCGCTCACGGTGAGCGGCTTCCCGGGGAGCACCCGCCTGGTGGAGCGGTGCACCGGGAGCTGAGGAACCACCGTTCGGATGAAGGAGGCGCCCCTGGGGCTCCGTCAACTGACGGAGCCCCAGGCCTCCGCCCGGGCACACTCGCGAGCTGCGGACCACCTCCCCCGTACACCGGTTTCACAGGGCCGACCATGGGAGGCGGGGCCCGGTTCGCTCTGCTACAGGTGATTCGTGGCCCGTTTTTCTTTCAGAACTCCGAGAAAGTCGCAATGCGTTGCCCCAATGGGGTTGTCGCGTTCATGGCGGGTTGCTTTTACTGGCGAGGCGCGGAATTCGATTTCAGCCCGCGCGGGAAGAGGGCCGGCTGCCTTCTCCCGCGCGGGTCCCCCCACTCTTCGGTGACGGAACTCCGAGCGAGCGAGCCACCGTTCCCACCCTCGAAGGAGATCGAGATGGCTGCACAGCAAGGCTTCGACCGCCGCTCGCTGTTGCGCGGTGGTGTGGCGGCCACGGCTGCCGGCGCGATCGGTCTGAGCGCCGCCGGGACCGCGAACGCCGCCGGTTCGTCCGCGGCGTACCGCTCACAGGGCGCACGCGCCAAGGCGGTCGCCGAACCCCGCATCTACAGCACGGAGGAGTGGGGCGCACGTCCTCCCTCCAGCGCCATCGTCGTCGAGAACCACGTCCCCACCTTCATCGTCGTCCACCACACCGCCGAGCCCGGCAACAGCGAGGACTACTCGCTGGAGCACGCGAAGAAGATCTGCCGGGACATCCAGAACTTCCACATGGACGGCAACGGCTGGGCGGACACGGGCCAGCAGTTCACCAACAGCCGCGGCGGATACCGCCTGGAGGGACGCCACAGGAGCCTGGAAGTGGTCCGCGGCGGCACCAAGCACGTGCAGGGTGCCAACGTCGGCAGCCACAACAGCGAGGTCATCGGCATCGAGAACGAGGGCCTCTACTCCGACGTCGACGTACCGCAGGCGCTGTGGGACTCCCTCGTCCAGCTCGTGGCCTGGATCGCCGGTCAGTACGGCACCGACCTGGCGAACATCCAGGGCCACCGGGACTTCAACTCCACGGAGTGCCCCGGCGGCGTCCTCTACGGGCGTCTGCAGGAGCTGCGTGACGCCGTCGGCAACGCGCTCGGCGTGAAGTCCGCCGAAGGGCTGCTGACCTGGCCGCTGCTGAAGCCCGGTGCGGTGGGCCCCCAAGTACGCGCCGCCCAGCACCTGTTGCGGGCCAAGGGCTTCAAGTCGGTGCCCGTGGACGGCGTCTTCGGGACGGGCACCAAGCGGGCCGTCGCCGAACTCGCCGACTCCTACGGCATCGAGAAGCACGCCTGTGCGGCCTCGCACCACAGCAAGGTCGACGAGACCGGCTACCTCGGCTCCGACATCTGGCCGCTGATCACCCCGTCGGTCCGTTCGGCAGGCGCCGGCGACGTCCAGGACGCCGTCAGCACCCTTCTCCGTAAGACCCGCGGCACGGTCTCCTCCGTCGAGGAGCTCACGCAGTCCGACTGGAAGCGGCTGCTGTCCTGACGCGGCAGCTCTGACCCGGCGGGGGCGGCCGAGCGATGCCCCTCGCCGCCTCCGCCGGGTCGCCGGAGCACCTCCCGGTTCGCTCTGCGATGCTGGACACGTGCCGCAGACGCCCCGCGATCCGCAGCCCGTCACACCCGATCCGCCTCCCCCGACGGGGAGCGCGCTGCTCACGCAGTCATGGCTCGACCTGGCTTTCGTGCACTGGCCCGCGGACCCGGCCGACGTGGCTCCGCTGCTGCCCGTCGGCACCGTCCCAGACGTCCTGGACGGCAGGACCTACATCGGCCTCGTCGCCTTCCGCATGCACCGCGTGGGCTGGTTCCGGCTGCCCGGCATCCCGTACCTGGGCAGCTTCCCCGAGACCAACGTCCGCCTCTACTCGGTGGACGAACACGGCCGCCGCGGCGTGGTGTTCCGCTCTCTCGACGCCTCGCGTCTGATCCCGGTGACGGTGGCGCTCAGCGTCTTCCGCATGCCCTACCGGTGGTCCCGTATGGCCGTGGACCACCGGGGCGGCAGCGTCACCTACACCAGCACCCGGCGGTGGCCGGGCCCCAGGGGCGCGCGCTGCCGGATGACGGTACGGATCGGGGAGCCCATCGCCGAGCCCACGGAGCTGGAGCACTTCCTGACGGCGCGCTGGGGGATGCACAACGCCTTCTTCGGGCGCCCGGTCTTCCTGCCCAACGACCATCCGCGCTGGCCGCTCCACCGTGCCGAACTCACCGAGTGCGACGCGGACTTGATCCGGTGCGCCGGGCTGCCCGCGCCGGCCGGTGCTCCGGTGAGCGTGCTGTACTCGCCCGGTGTTCCCGTACGGTTCACCCGCCCCGCACACCCCGCGGGCGTACCGACGCCGTGAGGCCTCAGCGCGGACCGCGCCGCAGCCGCACCCGGTAGGAGTACTGCTCGGGCAGGAAGTGACTGATCGCCAGCTCGGCGCGCTGCCCGTCCGCCGTGCTGTAGAGCCGGTCGATCCGCAGCAGGGGAAGTTCCGGTTCGCAGTGCAGCTCCACGGCGACCGTCTCGGGCGCGGCGGCCACGGTGATGCTCTGTTCCGCATCGGTGATCGGCGAGGGCAGCCGCTCGTCGAGCAGCCCGATGACGGTGACCGTGCTGACCGCGCCGGGCGCGGCGAGTTCGGGTACGGACCGCAGCCGCTCACCCACCTCGGGTGGCAGCCACACGGTCGTGTGGCAGAACGGCACTTCGTCGTGCAGACGCCGGAACGCGAGCGTGTGTACGGCGTCGCTCTCCAGTTGCAGCCTGCTCGCGGCGTCCACGTCGATCTGGCGGCGCAGGGGGCTGGAGACCTGCATCTTCGTGTCGACGGACAGACTCATCAGGTCCTCGACCGAGCCGAACTGCCGCAGGTAGCGGCTGTCGCGCTGCGCGGCGAACGTGCCGCGCCCGGGCACCCGTTGGACCAGCCCCTCGGCGACCAGATCCTGGAAGGCACGTCGTACCGTCTGCCTGCTGACGCGGTAGGTGCGGGCAAGCTCGGCCTCGGTCGGCAGCCGTACCCCTTCGGGATAGCGCTGGCCGAGGACGTCCGCGCGCAGATCGTCCGCGAGCTCGCGGTAGGCGCTCCGGCGTCGGCTCGGCCGACTGCCGCTCACGCGAGGCTCACCTCCGCGGTGGCGTGCGTGTCCTCCCGGCTGCCGGCCACCCACAGCCGCAGGCGTGTCCCTTCGGCGTCCACGCCCGTCTCCTCGCCGCACGTCAGCAGCCGCTCGCCGCAGAAGGCGGGCGTGCGCAGCCGGTACGACAGCGTGCGCACCGCACGTCCGGGCGCCTCGCGGCGTACGAGCTCCAACATCGACAGGACCAGCAGCGGGCCGTGCACGACCAGCCCCGGATACCCCTCGGTGCCGGTCGTGTAGGGCGCGTCGTAGTGGATGCGATGGGCGTTGGCGGTCAGCGCGCTGAAGCGGAAGAGCAGGGACGGGTCGGTCCCCCAGGGCGACTGCCAGGGTGCGTCGGACGCCGGTGTCGTGTCCGTGTCCACCGAGAGCCCGGCCGGTACGGGCGCCTGCCCGCCGCTGCGGTAGACCAGGTCCACCTCCTCCGTCGCGCACAGCACGCCGCCCTGCCGGAACTCGCCCTGCACGGTGACGAACAGCAGCTCGCCGCTCCTGCCCTGCTTGAGCTCGACTCCCTTGACGGAACTGGCCAGTTGGGCCGGTGTTCCCAGGAGCAGCGGCGTGTGGACCTTCAGTCGTCCGCCCGCGAACATCCGCCGCCGCTGCGGGATCGGCGGCAGGAAGTGACCGTCGCGGAGGTGCCCGTCGACGCCGAGCTCGCTCTGCCGCGGGCTGCTCAGAAAGTGCAGCCAGTGCCACAGCGGCGGAATCGGCTGCCCGGTGACAGCCGCGGGTGCGGGCAGATCGAGCATCGCCGAGAGAGCGGCGGCGGGGCCGGCGTCCATCGGGTCGGTGCTCTCGGTGCCGGGCGGACGCCAGGTGCGCGCGATGCTCTGCAGAACGCCGGCGTCATCGGTGGGCATGGACACGGGCTTCTCCTCGCTCACGCCTGACGGCCGTGTGCGGCTTGTTGCGTACAAAGCAGGGGCATTCTGTGAACCACACCGCTCAACCGTCAAGCAGGACGGGCATCTTCGCAGTTGAGAGCCGTCATTGACACCCCTGTTCTTTGGCCGTACAAATCGTCTGACCGGGACGGCGACAGGACGGAGTGATGCGAGGATGACTCAGCGCCCGCTGGACGGGATCACCGTCGTCAGCCTCGAGCAGGCCGTGGCCGCCCCGTTCGCCACGCGCCAGCTCGCCGACCTCGGCGCCCGCGTCATCAAGGTCGAACGCCCCGGCGGCGGTGACTTCGCCCGCCGCTACGACACCACCGTGCACGGGCACTCCAGTTACTTCGTCTGGCTCAACCGCTCCAAGGAATCCCTCACGCTGGACGTGAAGGACGAACGCGGACGTGCCGTGCTCGGCCAACTCCTCGCGCGGGCAGACGTGTTCGTGAACAACCTCGCGCCAGGAGCCGCAGGCCGGCTCGGACTCACCCCCGACATCCTGACGGCCGAGCACCCACGGCTGATCCCCTGCACCGTCTCCGGCTACGGCACCAGCGGACCGTGGGCGGACCGCAAGGCGTACGACCTGCTCGTCCAGTGCCAGACCGGACTCGTCTCGCTCACGGGCAGCGGCGAGGAGTCGGCCCGCGTCGGCATCTCCGTGGCGGACATCGCCGCCGGCATGTACGCCTACAGCGGCGTCCTGACGTCCCTGTTCACGCGAGCGACCACCGGCGTGGCGCGGCCCGTCGAGGTCTCGCTGTTCGAGGCGCTCGCCGAGTGGATGGGTCAACCGGCCTACTACACGGGCCACTCCGGCACACAGCCGCCGCGCATCGGCACCCAGCACCCCACCATCGCCCCGTACGGCGCCTACACCGCGGCCGACGGCAAGGAGGTGCTGTTCTCCATCCAGAACGAACGCGAATGGACCGCCCTGTGCGCGGAGTTCCTGGAGCAGCCGGAGCTGACGGACGATCCGCGTTTCGCCACCTCGTCCGCCCGCGTCGCCAACCGTGAGGCTCTCAACGCCGTTGTCGCCGAGCGCTTCTCCCGTTCCCCCGCGGCGGAGATCGCCGCACTTCTCGACCGGACCGGCATCGCCTACGCCGAGGTCAACTCCGTCGCCGACTTCCTCGACCATCCCGTCCTCCACGGCCGGGACCGCTGGCGGGAGGTCGGCGTGCCCGGCGCATCGGTCCAGGCGCTGCTGCCGCCCGTCGACATCGCCGGGACCAGCGCCCGGATGGACCCGGTGCCCGGAGTCGGGGAGCACACCGACGCGATCCTCGGCGAACTCGGCCACTCCACCGCCGACGTCGAGG
>NZ_JACBXA010000240.1 GCF_013870515.1 Streptomyces albidus (ex Kaewkla and Franco 2022)
GCCCTGCTTCCCTCGCCGTTGGCCGTCGACGAGCCGACGGACGAGGCCGGCATCAAGGCGGCCTGCCCGGACTGGCCCGCACCTCCGCCACCGGGCACCACACCTGCGGACAGCAAGGGCGAACCGCACGGTGACGGCGGCCTGCGGAGCCGGTTGGAAGCGGCGTGGCTGGGACGGGCCGCCGGATGCCTGCTCGGGAAACCGGTCGAGAAGATGCCGCTCGCCGGTATCCGCGAGGTCGCCCGCGCCACCGGCAACTGGCCGCTGGACGACTGGTTCACACAGGTGGGCCTGGGCCCCGGCGTCGCCGCACGTCATCCCTGGAACAGGCGCAGCGCCCCCACGTCCCTCGCCGAGAACATCGACGGCATGCCCGAGGACGACGATCTCAACTACCCGCTTCTCGGGCTGATGCTGCTCCAGCGCCACGGCCACGGCTTCCACACCCGGGACGTCGCGGGGCTCTGGCTGGACGAACTGCCCGCGGGCCGTACGTTCACCGCGGAGCGCGTCGCGTACCGCAACCTCCTCGACGGGCTCGAACCCCCGCACACCGCCTCGCACCGCAACCCCTTCCGCGAGTGGATCGGTGCGCAGATCCGCAGCGACGTCTTCGGCTGGACGCATCCCGGCGATCCCGCGTCGGCCGCCGAACTCGCCTGGCGGGACGCCACGTTGAGCCACACCGGCGCCGGTGTCCACGGAGCGATGTTCGTCGCCGCCGTCACGGCCGCGGCCGCGGGTGGGGCGGCCGACGTCCACACGTGCCTGCGCACGGGACTCAGCGTCGTGCCGGAGCGCTCCCGCTTCGCCCGCGCCGTCCGCTTCGGAATCGAGACGGCGCGGGCCGAACCCACGGGCACGAACGCCGGTTTCGACTCCGTCGCCGACCGGCTCCACGAGGCCTACGGGCACCACCACTGGGTGCACGTCCTGCCCAACGCGGCACTTCTCGGCGCCGCCCTCACCCACGCCGACGGCGACTTCACGGGCTCCATCTGCCGTGCGGTCTCAGGCGGTTGGGACACCGACTCCAACGGCGCCACCGCCGGCAGCGTCGCCGGTCTGCTCGCCGGCGCGCCGGGCGCTCTTCCCGCCCGCTGGACCGCGCCGCTGAAGAACCGCCTGTCGACGACCGTCGGCGCCTTCGACGGCGTCGGTTTCGACACTCTCGCGCAGCTCACCGCCGACCTCGCGCGCCCCGCCCCGACAACGGACCGACAGGAGACCTCCGCGCTGTGACTCCCAAGACGCCACCACCACCGGCCATCGCGGTACTGGGCAGCACCAACATGGACCTCGTCGCCTACGTCGCGACCGCCCCACGACGCGGGGAGACCGTCACCGGCCACCGCTTCCGCACCGTCCCCGGCGGCAAGGGCGCCAACCAGGCTGTGGCAGCGGCCCGTTCGGGCGGCACGGTCTCGATGATCGGCTCCGTCGGCGACGACGACTTCGGGCTGCGGCTGCGGGGAGCGCTGGAGGACTCCGGTGTCGAGACGGGCGGTCTGCGCACCGTCGAGGGGGAGAGCGGCACGGCGCACATCGTCGTCGACGACGAGGGCGGCAACGCGATCGTCGTCGTCCCGGGAGCCAACGGCACCGTCCGGGAACTGGCGGACGGCGACGAGCAGCGCATCGCCGCGGCCGACGCGCTGCTCCTCCAGCTGGAGATCCCGCTGGCCGGTGTGCTCGCCGGTGCGCGGGCCGCACACGAGCACGGCGTACGCGTCGTGCTCACCCCGGCCCCCGCACAGCAGCTGCCCTCCGAACTTCTCGCCGTCACCGATCTGTTGGTCCCCAACGAGCATGAAGCGGCCGTCCTGACCGGCAAGTCCGATCCGCGCGATGCGGCGGCCGCGCTGCTGGCCCTGGTGCCGGAGGTCGTCGTCACGCTCGGCGCGGAGGGTTCGCTGTACGCCGTGCGCGACGCCGAACCCGTACACGTGCCCGCCCCCCGCGTGAAGGCCGAGGACACCACCGCCGCGGGCGACACTTTCGTCGGCGCCCTCGCCGTCGCGTTCGGCGAAGGGCGGGCGATGCCAGACGCCATGGCCTGGGCGTCGGCGGCATCCGCCCTGTCCGTACAACGTCCGGGCGCCCAGGCGTCCATGCCTCGGCGCACCGAGACCGACGCCTTCTCCGCCACGCTCCAGGAAAGCCGCACGTCCTCATGAACGACTCGCTCACGCACGAAGCCCCCGCCCAACCCCCGGCACCGTCCGCCGGCCCTCTCGACGGACTGCGCGTGCTGGACCTCGCCACGCTGTTCGCCGGCCCGCTCGCCGCGACCATGCTCGGCGACTTCGGCGCCGACGTGATCAAGGTGGAGCACCCGCACAAGCCCGACCCCTCGCGCGGTCACGGACCCGCCAAGGACGGCGTCGGCCTGTGGTGGAAGCTGCTGGGCCGCAACAAGCGCAACCTCACGCTCGACCTATCCACGCCCGGCGGTCGCGACGTGCTGCTGCGGCTGGCCGCCGAATCGGACGTGATCATCGAGAACTTCCGGCCCGGGACGCTGGAGAAGTGGGGCCTGGGCTGGGACGAACTCTCCAGCGCCAACCCCCGCCTGGTCCTGGCCAGGGTCACCGGCTTCGGCCAGTTCGGGCCGTACGCCCGGCGTCCCGGATTCGGCACCCTCGCCGAGGCGATGAGCGGCTTCGCCGCGATCACCGGTGAGGCCGACGGACCTCCGACGCTGCCGCCCTTCGGCCTCGCCGATTCCATCGCGGCGCTGTCGACGGCGTACGCCGTGATGGCGGCGCTGCACAGCCGCGACCGTACGGGCCGTGGCCAGGTCATCGACATGGCGATCATCGAGCCGATGCTGACGGTGCTGGGGCCCCAGCCGATCTGGTACGACCAGCTCGGCCACGTGCAGCCCCGCACGGGCAACCGTTCCGCCAACAACGCCCCCCGCAACACCTACCGCACGGCCGACGGGGCGTGGCTCGCCGTCTCCACCTCGGCGCAGTCCGTCGCCGAGCGTGTCCTGCGTCTGGTCGGCCACCCCGAGTTCCTCGACGAGCCGTGGTTCGCCACCGGAGCGGGCCGTGCCCGGCACGCCGACGAGTTGGACGAGGTGGTCGGCGGCTGGATCGGGCGGCACGACCGCGACGAGGTGATCGCCGCCTTCGAGCGGGCCGAGGCGGCCGTCGCGCCCGTCAACGACATCCGCGACGTGATGGCGGACGAGCAGTACCGGGCTCTCGGCTCGATCACGGAGGTCGAGGACGAGGAGCTGGGCACGGTCCGCATGCAGAACGTCCTCTTCCGGCTCTCCGAGACGCCTGGCGCCATCAAGTGGGCGGGCCGCCCCCACGGTTCGGACACCGAGACGGTCCTCGCCGAGATCGGCCTGAGCGAGGCGGAGATCACCGAGCTGCGGGACGGGGGCGCGCTGTGAGCGGCCAGCCGGCTTCCGCTGAGCCGTACCTCCCGCTGACCTGGCTCTACGTTCCCGGTGACAGACCGGAGGTCGTCCGCAAGGCGCTGGTCTCCGGCGCGGACGTGGTCCTCGTCGACCTGGAGGACGCCGTCGCGCCCGGACGCAAGTCGTACGCGCTGCACGCCACCGCCGAACTCCTCTCGGAGCCGCGCCCCGGCCCCGTCCCCGTGCACGTGCGCGTCAACGCTCTCGGAGGCCCACTGGTCAGGGCCGAGGTGGAGACGCTCGCTCCGCTGCCCGGTCTCGCAGGTCTGCGCCTGCCGAAGGTGGACGGCGTCCCGGATGTCGTCCAGGTCGCACGGTGGGCGCAGGACGCAGGCGGCGACGCCGGTGTCCCCGGCCTGTACGCACTGCTCGAGTCCGCCCTGGGAATCGAGAACGCCTTCGCGATCGCCGGCGCGCACCCGTCGGTCCGCGGCATCGCACTCGGTGAGACCGATCTGCGCGCGGTGCTGGGCGTGACCGGCGAGGCCGGACTGGCTTGGCCGCGCAGCCGGGCGGTGGTCGCCGCACGGGCGGCGGGGCTGGCTCCCCCGCCGCAGTCCGTCTACCCGGACATCCACGACGCAGAGGGGCTCGCCCGTTCCTGCGCCGAGGGCCGCAGCCTGGGCTTCCTCGGGCGTACGGCAATCCACCCGTGCCAGCTGGAGGTCATCGAGCGGGCCTATCTCCCCTCGCGAGGGGAGATCGAGGCGGCCGAGGAGATCATGGTGGCCGCCGCCGCGGACGAGGGAGCACTCGCGCTCCCGGACGGACGGTTCGTCGACGCGGCGGTCGTGGCGGGCGCGCAGCGGACGCTGGGGCTCGCCAGGCGCCGCCGCTGACGGCACGAAGCCGTCAGCGGCAGGGCGTCAGGACGTTCCGGCCGGCTTCTCCGGTGCCGTCACCTTGGTCGACTTGGCCGACCGGGCGCCTTCGTCCTCGTCGGAGTCGGAGGAGCCCGAGCTGGAGGAGCCCGGGGAGGAACCCGCTTCGGAAGAGCCGGAGGAGCCCGAGTCGGAGGAGCCCGGGGCCACGGGCTGCGGGTCCGCGTCGGCCTTCGCCGTGTCCTTGCCGTCGCCGGAGCCTCCGGAGGAGGTGTCGTCGGCTGTGGCCGGTTCGACGACCTCTTCGCGGCCCGGCTTCCTGCGCGCGGAGAGCACGATGCCGACGACAGCCGCGACGAAGACGAGGATCGACGTCCAGTTGTTCAGACGCATGCCCGCCAGGTGGTGGGCGTCGTCGACGCGCATGTACTCGATCCAGAAGCGGCCGACGGTGTACGCGGCGACGTACAGGCCGAAGGCGCGGCCGTGCCCGAGCTTGAACCGGCGGTCCGCCCAGATCACCAGGACCGCGACGCCCACGCACCACAGCGACTCGTAGAGGAACGTCGGGTGGTACGTGGCGAGGCTGGGGGTGTCGATCGGACGGTGCTGGGGGTCGATCTCGACGGCCCAGGGAACGTCGGTGGCGCGGCCGTAGAGCTCCTGGTTGAACCAGTTGCCCCAGCGGCCGATGGCCTGGGCGAGTGCGACGCCGGGCGCCACGGCGTCCGCGTACGCGGGGAGCGGGATGCCGCGCCTGCGGCAGCCGATCCACGCGCCGAGCGCGCCGAGGGCCACCGCACCCCAGATGCCGAGGCCGCCGTCCCAGATCTTGAACGCGTCGACCCAGTTGCGGCCCTCACCGAAGTAGAGCTGGTAGTCGGTGATGACGTGGTAGAGGCGTCCGCCGATGAGGCCGAACGGCACAGCCCACACGGCGATGTCGGCGACCGTGCCGGCGTTCCCGCCGCGCTCGGTCCAGCGGCGGCCGCCGAGCCACACGGCGACGAAGACGCCGATGATGATGCAGAAGGCGTAGCCGCGCAGCGGGACCGGACCGAGATGGATCTCGCCGGCCGAAGGACTGGGGATGAATGCAAGGATCTCCATGGCGATGCCGACGGTACCTTGCCGGGACTCACCATCGGCAATGCACTCTGTGCAACAGCTCCATAACGGCCGATCGGACGATCAAGGCCCCGGCACCCGCCCGGGAGCCGCTCCGGGCGGGACCGGCGGGTGCCGGGTGAACGGAGCGAGAGACCGCCGGCGCCCCTACGCTGCGTGTTCACCGGAGCGCGGGAGTCAGCTCTTCGCCTCGACCATCTTCTTCAGCCCCTGCGTCGTCAGCGGCTCGGTCCTGTTGCCGTAGACGTTCTCGCCGTCAAGCAGGACGGTCGGCGTCGCCTGGTGTCCGGACTTCTTGAAGGCGGCGCCGGTCTTCTGCACCCAGGCGTCGTGAGTGCCCTTCGTCACACACTTGCGGAAGCGCGGGCCGTCGAGGCCCTTCACCTTCCCGGCGAGCTTGATGAGGGTCTTGTCGCTCGCGAAGGCGTCGTCCTGCTCACCGGGCTGGTTGCGGTACAGCACGTCGTGGAACTCGCGGAACCTGCCCTCGTCCTTCGCGCACATCGCCGCGTTCGCCGCCCTGTGCGAGCCCGAACCACCCATGTTGTCGTCGATGATCGTGACCAGGTGGTACTCGGCCTTGAGCTTGCCCTTCTTCTCCAGGCCCCGGATGGTGCTGCGGAACTCCTGCTCGAACTGGCGGCAGGCCGGGCAGCGGAAGTCCTCGTAGACGGTGAGCTTCGCCGGGGCGCTCTTCGTCCCCACCGTGATCGGCTTGGTGTCGACCGTGTCGCCGCCTTCACCGCTCTGCTGGTTGATCACGGCGCCCACGACACCGGCGACCGCGAGCAGCGCCACGACGACGCCTCCCGCCTTCAGGTTCCTGGTGCGCTTGCCGGACGCACGCTCCTTGTCGCGCTGTTCCCGCATCCGCTCCGTGGCGGAGCGCCGTCCCTGTCGACCTTCTTGGTTCATCACACCGTGGGCCAACGAACGGAAGGGCGGGAGGCGTGCGTACTTCTGGCACGTTTCGCCCGAAAGAGCGAGGCGCGGGACGGACAACCGTGGCTGTCCGTCCCGCGCCGGCGCGGCCTGCAACTCCGCGGGCCCGCGGAGGGGTTCCGCCTCAACCGGCCGAGGGCAGGCTCAGGACGTGCGTCGACGCACACCCTCGGCGAGCTGCCCCGTCAACATCCGCACGGCTGCGAGACCGGCCACGTGCAGGCTCAGGACGTGCGTCGGCGCACACCCTCGGCGAGCTGGCCCGTCAACGTCCGTACGGCTGCGAGACCGGCCTCGAGGTCGTCCGGATGTGCCAGCAGTTCCTTGACGAAGGCCGAGCCGACGATGACGCCGTCCGCGAACTCGGCGACCTCCCGGGCCTGTTCGGCGTTGGAGACGCCCAGCCCGACGCACACGGGAAGCTGCGTCGTCGCCCGCGTACGGGCCACCAGGTCCTGCGCCTCCCTGCCCACGGACACCCGTGTGCCGGTGACGCCCATGAGCGAGGCCGCGTAGACGAAGCCGCTGCCTGCTGCGGTGATCTTCGCCAGCCGCTCGTCCTTGCTGCTGGGCGCGACCACGAACACGGTTGCCAGACCGTGCTGTTCGGCGGCCTTGCGCCAGGCCTCCGACTCCTCGACGGGCAGGTCGGGCAGGATGCAGCCCGCGCCGCCCGCCTCGGCGAGTTCGGCGGCGAAGCGCTCCACCCCGTACCGGTCGACCGGATTCCAGTACGTCATGCACAGCACCGGCTTGCCCGTGGCCGCGTGCGCGTCACGCACGGTGCGGATCACGTCGGCGATGCGGACGCCGCCGCGCAGCGCGATGTCGTCCGCGGTCTGGATGACGGGGCCGTCCAGCACGGGGTCGCTGTGCGGCAGCCCGACCTCGACCACGTCGCAGCCGCTCTCCAGCAGCGCGATGCAGGCCTGCACCCCGCCCTCCACCGTCGGGAATCCCGCGGGCAGATAGCCGACGAGCGCCGCCCTGTTCTCTTTCCGCGCCCCGTCCAGCACGGAGTTCAGCAGCTCGATGCTGCCGGTGGCCGGTCCGCTCACTTGTCCGCCCCCTCGTCGTACAGCCCGAAGTAACGCGCTGCGCTGTCCATGTCCTTGTCGCCGCGGCCGGAGAGATTCACCAGCACCAGCCCGTCGGGGCCCAGTTCCCTGCCGAGGTCGAGGGCGCCGGCGAGCGCGTGCGCGCTCTCGATCGCCGGGATGATGCCCTCGGTCTCGCACAGGAGGCGCAGCGCGCGCATGGCCTCGTCGTCGGTCACGGGGCGGTACTCGCCGCGCCCGGACTGCTTCAGATACGCGTGCTCCGGGCCGATCCCCGGGTAGTCCAGGCCGGCCGAGATCGAGTACGGCTCGGTGATCTGCCCTTCGTCGTCCTGCAGTACGAAGCTGCGCGAACCGTGCAGGATGCCGGGCTCACCGACGGACAGCGTGGCCGCGTGCTCACCCGAGTCCACGCCGTGCCCTGCCGCTTCCAGGCCGACAAGACGCACGTCCGCGTCCGGAAGGAAGGCGTGGAAGATGCCGATGGCGTTCGAACCGCCGCCGACGCAGGCGGCCACCGCGTCCGGCAGCCGTCCGGCGCGCTCCACGATCTGGCGGCGCGCCTCGACACCGATCACGCGGTGGAAGTCCCGCACGAGCTGCGGGAAGGGGTGCGGTCCGGCGACCGTGCCGAAGAGGTAGTGCGTGCGGTCGACGTTGGCGACCCAGTCGCGGAACGCCTCGTTGATGGCGTCCTTGAGGGTCCGGCTGCCAGAGGTGACGGGCACGACCTCGGCACCCAGGATGCGCATGCGCGCGACGTTCAGGGCCTGCCGTTCCGTGTCGATCTCGCCCATGTAGACGGTGCATTCGAGACCGAACAGCGCGCAGGCGGTGGCGGTGGCCACGCCGTGCTGTCCCGCTCCGGTCTCGGCGATGACGCGGGTCTTGCCCATCCGCTTGGTCAGCAGGGCCTGACCGAGCACATTGTTGATCTTGTGCGATCCGGTGTGGTTGAGGTCCTCGCGCTTGAGGAAGACCCGTGCGCCGCCGCCATGTTCGGCGAAGCGCGGCACCTCGGTCAGCGGGCTGGGCCGGCCCGTGTAGTTGACCATCAGGTCTTCGAGCTCGGCTGCGAACGCCGGATCGGCCTTCGCCTTCTCGTACTCGACGGCCACCTCTTCCACGGCGGCGACGAGCGCCTCCGGGATGAACCTGCCGCCGAAGGCGCCGAAGTACCCCTCGGCGTCCGGCACCCTGCCTTCGGGGTCGGGAATGAAGAAGTCGGACATCCGACGTGCTCCTTGCAGAAGTTGTGTGTGAGTCACGGCGTGCGGAGTCGGCTCGCGGGGCCGTTCGGACGACGTCCGTTCAAGGACGTCGCGGGCCACGGGACTCCGTGCCTTCATGGGACGGCGGCACCACGGGCGGACGTCGGTCGCCGCGCCGGGGACACTCCCGGCATCGGCATCCGCCTCCGGCCAGGTGTCGCACCGTGAGAACGCGCCCCGCCGCTCAGGGGATCAGGTCAGCCCGCGCAGCGGGACCCGCGCCATCGGCGGCCGTTGACCTGACCCGGCTCACACCCGATGTGATAGCGGACGCGGCGTCCGC
>NZ_JACBXA010000241.1 GCF_013870515.1 Streptomyces albidus (ex Kaewkla and Franco 2022)
GAGCTGTGCGACCTGCGGCCCGGCGATCTTCACGTACCGGTGCCGCCCCTGCCGTACCTCGGTCAGGAGCCCCCCGGCCACCAGCTTGTCCAGGTGCGCGCTCACCGTCGCCGCCGTCACTCCGGCTGTACGCGCCAGCTCGCCGGCAGTCCAGGCGCGTCCGTCCAGCAGCGCCATGCAGACGCAGGCGCGCGTGCGGTCGGCCAGCAGCCCTGCCAGCGCCGCGAGCTGCTGCCCGGACTGCCGCGTCTGCCCGGAACCGCCGCCCCGTCCGGCCACATTCGGGAGTCTCACTGGTCCGTCCATACGGCCATGATGCCCCCGTGACACTTCGGCGCCCGCCGAAGTGTCACGGCGCGCGAGACCCGTCGAAGTCTCCCCGGTCAGAGACCTCCACCGTCAGGGACGTCAGGCGTGCCCGCCGACCGTCACCTTCCCGACGGTGAGTTCGGGCCTGCCCTCCAGCACCGCTCCGACCCGCTCCACCTCGGCCTCCAGCGCCTTGCGGCGTGCGGTGCTCAGCGGTGCGAGAGGCTCCACGGTGATGTGGAGCCTCCGCCCGGACCGCTTCTGGTGCCAGACACCAGCGACCTCGCCGTCGATCAGCAGCACCGGGAAGTTGCCCGCCTGCCCGCTGGGGGAGAGGGCACGCTCCCGCGCTCCGCTCGGATAGAGCCGCTCACGCGGCCGGCAGGCGATCACGTACGCGTCGAAGTACGGCAGCAGTCGCACTCCGCGAGGCGGTTCCGAGGGCGCCTCAACGTCTCCGGCGGTCACCCAGGCCGCCTCCCCGTCGACCTCGACGCGCTGGATCCTGCCCTCCATGGAGCGGAAGAGCTCCTCGGCCCAGGCGCGCGGCACGCCCAGCCACAGCCCGAAGTTCTGCGCGGACGCCGGCCCGTACGCGTACAGGTAGCTCTCCAGCAGTTGCTCCTGCGCCGTACGCCCGTCCAGAGGTGCCCGCCCGTCCAGGAAGCGCCTCGGACTGGTGTAGGTGACCTTGCGGCCCCGATTCGGGCCGTAGCAGAGGAATCCGCGGTGTGAGGCGAGCGCGTGGACCTGCCGCCAGCGCGGCCACATCCCCTGGAAGGCGGGCATGACGAGGTCCCCGGCCCACGGACCCGTCGCCTCGACGACCGCTTCGCTCAGCTCGTCGATGGTCAGCTCCGCGTCCTCGAGCACCTCGCCGACGGCGGCGACGACCTGCTCCGTCTGCTCGTCGGTCAGCCGGACCTCACGGGGGAACGGGCTGGGGGAGCGGGGCAGGCTTCCGCGCGCGCCGATCCACATCGGGAGGTCGGCCGTGGACAGGAGATGGACGGTGCCGCGCGGCCCGTGCGTCTTGACGAGTCTGTGCTCGTCCCACAGGGCGCTGCGGACATCGGCACGGGTGGCGGTCGCCGTCCGCGTACCGAGGGAGAGTTCCGCGGCGGAGAGCACCTGGGCGTGCGCGCCGCAGAGGACGCCCGCGATCTGGGCCGGGCCGGCCGAATCCGACGGCGCGGCAAGGGAGTTGCGCTCAAGACGCCTCGCGGAGATCTCCGGCCACGTCAGTCGCGGGACGTGGTGGTCCATGGGTCTCGTCGCCTCCCGGGCATCTCGGCGTCCGCGGAGATGCGGCGCGCCGGACTCCAGTGTCGCCCGCCGAGCCGGACCGGCAGGTGACCCCGCCGGTGCTGCTACGCGGGTGCGGTCACGAGGATGAGCGGGATGTCCCCGCACGGCCGCAGCCGCAGCCCGTCGTGCTCCGCCCCGTCCGCGTCCCCGGCCTGTACGGACGTGAAGTCGGGACCCTTGAACAGCGACCCCGCGAGGTGGCTCGCGTAGGTCGAAACGGCCACGCGCCCACGGGAGTTGACCAGACATGCGGGGCCGGGGAGCCGTTGCAGCGCCGGCATGACCGCGGCCTCGAAGTCCGGCAGGTACACGTCTGCCGCGGCCACACCGGTGAAGCGGCCCTCGACGGTCACCGGCACGGACAGTGTGAGGCTGTACTCGTCGGAGCACAGGTAGTCCACGTACGGTCCGGCGACCGCGCGCCGCCCGGTGTCACGGGCGAGGGCGAACCACTCCCAGTGGGTGTAGTCGGAGTACGCCGAGTGTTCCGGGTCGAGGTCGAGCAGCAGCGGGCGTATGTCGCCTCCCGCGCCCCTCTGCCACCACTCCAGCCACGCCGGGGCGTCGGCCAGCAGGCCGGGTGCCGCCACGAACCCCGCACCCGAGATCAACCCCGGGCGCTCGAGAAGGGCGTGCAGTCCGGGGCGGAGCGAGGCGAGGTCGGCCGTCGCGGGCTGCTGGTCCTCGGGGGAGAGCGAGCCGAGGAGTGCCGCGGTCTCCGTACGGATCTCGGTCACGGCGTCGAAGACGCACTCGAGGGAGTCACGGACGACGGAGGCCACGTCTGCCGCTTCCGCAGCGGCCTCCGTACGGGGCGCCGCTCCGTCAAGGACGCGCGTTCCGGCCCCTGCGGGACGTGGACTGCTGTCCATGGGTGCCCTCCTCGGTGTGCGGACCGGACGGGCCGCCGGCGGGGCCGCGCGCGCCCAGACGCAGTTCGATCAAGTGCCCCATGGAGACCTCGACGCTCTGCTCGGCAAGGGCTCTTGCTTGCTCTTCGAGGCCATCCTGCACCGCACAGATCACGGCGCGATGACGATCGCACGCGTCTTTGTGGAGCTTTTCGTCGCCGAGTACGAGGCAGAGCAGGGCCCCCATCTCGGAGTGGATTCCGATCTCCTCGCGCGTCAGCCGGGCCGACTGTGCGGCCGCCGCGAGCTCGACGTGGAAGCGGCCGTGGACGCGGCTGCGGGCCGGACCGTCGGCCGCTTCCGCCAACTGGTCGAGCGACCGGTGGAGTTGGTGCAGGTCCTGCGGTTCGGTCCGCTGGGCGGCGAGCCTGGCGGCGGCACCGGAGACGGCGCTCCAGTGGTCGCCGAGATCGCGCAGCTCCTCCGGGCTCCAGCCGCCGAGGTGGGCCAGCAGCCTTTCCAGGACCGGGCCTTCGGGAACCACGACGAAGCTGCCGCCGCCCCGCCCCCTGCGTGTGGTGACAAGGCCGCGCTGGCGCAGTGCCATCAGTGCCTCGCGCAAGGTCACTGTGGAGACGCCTAGTTGGGCCGCGAGTTCGGACTCGCCGGGCAGCTGCTCGCCGTCGGCCAGCAGTCCGAGCTCGATGGCGTCGCCGAGCCTGCGCACCACGGCGTCGACCCTGGCCTGGGTGCCGATCGGGGTGAAGACGGTTCTTCGGGCGCCGTCTTGATCTCTCTCCACGGCCACCACCTTGTCAGTTGGCTCAGTCTTTACCTGAAGAGGGTCTGGAGCGGTCTTGAAGCTTGAACTATGACTTCATATATTTACCGCCCAGGCAAACGAGCACAGCAGCAGAAAGGTTCCCGCCCATGGAGGGGAAAGCCATCCGGCTGCGGAGTCTGCGCAAGGTCTTCGGCAAGACCGAAGCCGTGGCAGGCATCGACCTGAGCATCGCGGACGGCGAGTTCTTCTCGATGCTGGGACCGTCCGGGTCGGGCAAGACCACGGTGCTGCGGATGATCGCCGGCTTCGAAGCGCCCACCAGCGGAACCGTCGAGCTCGCCGGCAAGGACGTCACCCGGCTCGCGCCCTTCGAGCGCGACGTCCACACGGTCTTTCAGGACTACGCCCTCTTCCCGCACATGACGGTCGAGCAGAACGTCGCCTACGGCATGAAGGTGCGGAAGACGCCCAAGGCCGAACGCCTGCGCCGTGCCGAGGAAGCTCTCGCGAGCGTCCGTCTCGAGAGCTTCGGCAAGCGCCGCCCCTCACAGCTCTCCGGCGGTCAGCGCCAACGTGTCGCGCTGGCCCGGGCGTTGGTGAACCGGCCTCGCGTGCTCCTCCTGGACGAGCCGCTGGGCGCCCTGGACCTCAAGCTGCGCGAGCAGATGCAGATCGAGCTGAAGGAGCTTCAGCGCGAGGTCGGCATCACCTTCGTCTTCGTCACCCACGACCAGGACGAGGCGCTGACGATGAGCGACCGGATAGCCGTCTTCCAGGACGGACGCCTGGAGCAGACCGGCACCCCCGCCGAGATATACGAGCGCCCCGCGACCCCCTTCGTCGCAGGGTTCGTCGGGACCTCCAACCTGCTCGCGGGGGAGACCGCCGAGCAAGTCGTGGGCAAGCCAGGGACGTTCAGCGTCCGCCCGGAGAAGATCCGGGTGCTCAAGGATGCGGCGGACGATCCGGAGCCGGAGCACTCCACCGCCACAGGCACCGTCGCCGAGGTCGTCTACCTGGGGGACGCGACGCGTTTCCTCGTGGACCTCGACGCCGGCGGACGGCTCACAGCCGTCCAGCAGAACCTGGAGACCTCCTCCGAGGACGTCGCGGCCTACCGCGGCTCACGGGTCAGGCTCCAGTGGCATCACCGGCACAACTTCCCCATCAGCCAGCCGAGTTGACCGCACGACCAACCCCCCACGATCACCCTCGCCTCTACACGTGGAGCACCCCGTGCGTATATCCCGTTCCCTCAAGGCCGTCGCAGCGGCAGGCGTACTGCTGCTCGCGACCGCCTGCGGATCGTCCGGTTCCTCGTCCTCGCAGTCGGGCGCCGTGGACCCGCCGGACCTCAAAGCACAGAAGAAACTCGGCAAGGCCGAGAACTCCGTGAACCTCATCGCCTGGGCCGGCTACGCCGAGGACGGCAGCAACGACCCGAAGGTCGACTGGGTCACGCCGTTCGAGAAGAAGACGGGCTGCAAGGTCAACACCAAGACCGCGGCCTCCTCGGACGAGATGGTCAGCCTGATGAAGTCCGGGCAGTACGACGCCGTTTCGGCCTCCGGAGACGCGTCGCTCCGGCTGATCGCCTCCGGCGACGCCGAGCCCGTCAACACCGAGCTGGTGTCCAACTACAAGGACATCTTCAAGGGGCTGAAGAACAAGGACTGGAACTCGGTCGACGGGGTCTCCTACGGCATCCCGCACGGCCGCGGCGCCAACCTCCTCATGTACAACACGGAGAAGGTCAAGCCCGCCCCCGACTCGTGGTCCGCGGTCTTCGACAAGGCCTCGAAGTACAAGGGCAAGGTCACCGCGTACGACTCCCCGATCTACATCGCGGACGCCGCGCTCTACCTGATGAAGACCAAGCCCTCACTCGGCATCAAGAACCCCTACTCGCTGGACCAGAAGCAGTTCGACGCGGCAGTCGACCTGCTGAAGAAGCAGAACGCCAACATCGGCGAGTACTGGAGCGACTACCTCAAGGAGATCTCCGCCTTCAAGAGCGGCGACTCGGTGGTCGGCACGTCCTGGCAGGTCATCCTCAACAGCGCGCAGGACGAGGGCGCCAAGGTCAAGGCGGTGCTCCCCAAGGAGGGTTCGACCGGCTGGTCCGACACGTGGATGGTCGCCAAGAAGGCCAAGCACCCCAACTGCGCCTACAAGTGGCTGAACCACATCGTCTCGCCCGAGGCCAACGCCCAGGTCGCCGAGTACTTCGGTGAGGCGCCGGCCAACGAGAAGGCCTGCAAGCTGACCGCCGACAAGAACCACTGCAAGACGTTCCACGCAGCCGACGAGCCCTACTGGAAGAAGGTCCACTACTGGACCACGCCCACCCCGAACTGCCTGGACGGCCGCAAGGACGCCAAGTGCGTGCCGTACTCCAAGTGGGTCCAGGCCTGGACCGAGATCAAGGACTAGGCACCGATGACGAAGACCGAGCCGGCCGCCGGATCCGTCCGGCGGCTCGCCGGGACCCTGCACCGCCGCCCCCGGCTGCAGCTGTCCCTGCTGCTGTCCGCGCCGCTGACCTGGCTCGTACTGGCCTATCTCGGCTCGCTGGCAGCGCTGTTCATGTCCGCGTTCTGGACCACGGACACCTTCACCTCGAACGTGGTGAAGGTCTGGTCCGGGGACAACTTCAAGACCCTCGTGACCGCCGAGGTCTACCGCGAGGTGGCCCTGCGCAGTGTCGGCGTCGCCCTCGCGGTCACCGTCATCTGTGCGGTGATCGCCTTCCCCATCGCCTTCTTCACCGCCCGGATCGCGGCACCGCGCTGGCGGCCCCTGCTCGTGGTCGCGATCCTCACGCCCCTGTGGGCCAGTTACCTGGTCAAGGCGTACGCCTGGCGCATCATCCTCGCCGAGGGCGGACTGCTGGAGTGGATGCTCTCGCCGCTCGGCCTGGACGGGCCCGGCTACGGGCTGACCGCCACCATCCTGGTGCTGACGTATCTGTGGCTCCCGTACATGATCCTCCCCATCCACACGGGACTGGAGCAGATACCGGAGAACCTGCTGGACGCCTCCTCCGACCTCGGCGCGCGCACCGGCCGTACCTTCCGCTCGGTGGTGCTGCCGGTCCTCCTGCCCTCCATCGCGGCCGGCTCGGTCTTCACCTTCTCCCTCAGCCTCGGCGACTACATATCCGTGCAGATCGTCGGCGGAAAGACCCAGCTGATAGGCAACCTCATCTACTCCAACATCACCCTGGACCTGCCGCTGGCCGCGGCACTCGGCACCGTGCCCGTGGTGATCATCGTGTTCTATCTGCTCGCGGTGCGTCGCACCGGAGCCCTGAGCAGCCTCTGACGGACATGAAGACGCACAGCGAAGGTCAACGACGATGAATCTCTCCCGCCCCGCACGCATCACGCTGCGCGTCGCCGCCGTGCTCGGCTTCGCGGTCATCTACGTCCCGCTGTTCCTCGTCCTCATCAACTCCCTCAATCCCGACCGCAGTTCGGGATGGCCGCCGCCGGGGATCACCTTCCACTGGTGGGCCGACGCCTGGGGAAGCGCGGGCGCCCGGCACGCGCTGGTCACCTCGCTCAAGGCCGGGGTCGGCGCGACCGCCGCCGCGCTCGTCCTCGGGACGCTCATCGCCTTCGCGATCCAGCGCTTCAAGTTCTTCGGCCGTGAAGCGCTCTCCTTCGTGGTCGTACTGCCGATCGCCCTGCCCGGCATCGTCACGGGCGTGGCGCTCAACACCGCCTTCCGCACGGTGCTCGAGCCCTTCGGCGTCGGTCTCGGACTGTTCACGGTCGTCGTCGGCCACGCGACCTTCTGCGTCGTGGTCGTCTACAACAACGTGATCGCCCGGCTCCGCCGGATGCCCGGCAGCTACGAGGAGGCCGCGATGGACCTGGGGGCGAACACCTTCCGCGCCTTCGTCGACATCACCTTCCCGCTGGTGCGCTCGGCGCTCGTCGCGGGCGGACTGCTCGCCTTCGCTCTCTCCTTCGACGAGATCATCGTGACCACCTTCACGGCCGGCCCCGACACCCAGACCCTCCCCATCTGGATCTTCTCCAACATGGCGCGGCCTCAGCAGGCCCCGGTCGTCAACGTCGTGGCCGCAGTTCTCGTGCTGCTCTCGGTCATCCCCATCTATCTCGCGCAGCGGCTGTCGTCCGACACGGCATCGGGCAGCCGGATCTGAGCCGGAGCGGTCACAGCGCGGGGGCCACGCTCGCATGCCCGCCGAGGGCGTCGCGGATCTCCGGCATCGCCAGGTTCGCGTTGCGGCGCCAGCCGCCGAGCCGCTCGTACGCGTACATCCCGTGGATGCCGGCGGCGAGAGCGGCGGACTTGGGGGCGGGCCAGCGCAGGATCTGCCCCATGTGGGCCATCACGGCGAGGCTCACCTGACGGTGCACGACGATCTCGGCCAGCGCGGACTCCCGCAGATGGTGGCGGATGCTCCGGGCGTGGCCCTTTGCGGCCAGCCGCAGCAACTCCTCGTGGCAGTAGGCGAGATGGTTGTCCTCGTCCTGGCTGATCATTCTGATGGCCTTGCCGATCTCGGGGTCGTCGGCACAGCAGTTGAGGAGCATCGCCATCTGCGCGGCCGCACGCTCCTCGGTGACCCGGCTGTGCGCCAGATAGACGACGACGTCCTCCTCGGTCAGCGGTTCGTCCCCGCGGAGCCGCTCATGCATGAGCCCGATGCCGCGCCGCTCCAGCAGCATCGTGTAGTCGGTCTCGAGAGGGACCTCGACCGGTTCCAGGCCCCGCTTCTTCAGCAGGGCGTTGAAGATCCGGCCGTGCTTGTCCTCGTCGGTGCCGTGCCTGGTGATCTTGGGGGCCAGTTCCCGCATGCTCTCGGGCACCAGGGCCGCGATCCGGGCGTTCTCCCAGCCGCCCTGCGCCTCGCCGCTGGCGGCGATGGAGCAGAAGAGCTGGAAGGACCGGTCGTTGTCCAGAATCTCTCTGAACAGGCTTCGGGACGAGAGCATCGATGCCACCTCCGTACGGACGTCCGCATGAACGAGTCAAAGGGGACGGAACGGAACCGGCAACAGCAGCGCCCCTTCCCTCTGCCAAACGAAGGAGATTCGGGCGGCCCAGGGCCGGTGAGCACGGCGTTCGCCGCCCGTCACGGTGCCTCGATCCGTTCGGGGCGGCAGTCGCGTACGGCGGCGAAGTAGTCGCCGAGCCATGCGGTGCGCCCGTGCTCGGGCATCGCCTTGATGCGCGCCAGTACGGTCGCGGCGGAACGCTCCAGGGCGAACGAGGGCTCCGCGGAGGGTGCCAGCCACGTGGCCACGGCGTCGCTGTACCTCTTCGGCACCGGCGACTCGAAAACGTGCGGCCGCTTCACGCAGCCGTAGACCGCGGCGTTGAACGCGGCATCCCTCGTGTACGCGTCGAGGTTCTGCCTGTAGTTGACGGCGGGCGCGTCCGACAGGACGGATTCGTCCCTTCCGGGGACATGAGCGGTGGTGACGGGACGTCTGAAGTAGGGCTCGCGGCCGGCGTATTCGGTCGGCACCTCCACGAGGCGTTCCGGGGCGTTCGGGATGCGGCGGAGCTTGCTCGTCACTCCCGACACGGCAGCGGAGAACTCGGGCAGGTACAGGGCGTGGACGCGGCTCATGCACACCTGGGGGGCCCGCTCGGTGCAGGTGAGCGCGGTCGCT
>NZ_JACBXA010000242.1 GCF_013870515.1 Streptomyces albidus (ex Kaewkla and Franco 2022)
GTACGCCTCCGCGGCGCGGGCCGTGGCCTGGACGAGGGCGAGGCTCTGCGGGGAGGCGAGATGGTCGCCGCCGGTGATGTCGACGGCGCCGATGAGGCGGTGGGTGCGCGGATCGTGGACGGGCGCGGCCGCACACGTCCAGGCCTGGACGGGTCGGCAGTAGTGCTCCGCGGTGAAGATCTGCACGGCGTGGTCGACAGCGAGCGCCGTACCCGGCGCGTTGGTGCCGCTGAAGCGCTCGGACCAGCGGGCACCGGGCACGAAGTTCATCCGCTCGGCGTGACGCTGCACTTGGGCGTGCCCCTCGACCCACAGCATGCGACCGCTCTCGTCGCACACCGACAGCAGATGGGCGCCGTCGTCGGCGACGGTGCCGAGCAGTTCGCGGAATAGCGGCATGACGCGCGCGAGCGGGTGGGCGGCGCGGTAGGCCTCCAGTTCGTCGTCGGCCAGGTCGATGCGGGCGACGCTCTCCGGAGTGACGGAGGCTCCCGCGCAGCGCTGCCAGGACTCGGCCACCACGTCGCGCACCTGTGCACCGATCGCGCCTTCGGACACGAACTCCTCATGGGCGCGCCGCACCTGACCGGTCCGCTCGGTCGCGTCGGCTCCGGTCGCCAGTGCCAGCCATGGATTCAGCACACCGTCATCGTGCCGCTCGTCACAGCGCCAGGCAACGCTGTGGACCCGGACAATCCAACACGGTTCGGATGTCCTGCCGGTCACGCCGGACGAGTGTCAGCAGGCACCCTCCCTGGTACTCATCCGGAATGCACACGCACTCCGCGCTCTCCGACGAAGAAACCGCACAGCTCGACGCCCACTGGCGTGCGCTGAACTATCTCTCCGCATGCCAGCTCTACCTGCGCGGGAACGCCCTCCTGCGCGAGCCGCTGCGCGCCGAGCACATCAAGCCGCGACTGCTGGGGCACTGGGGTTCGGCACCGGGGCTGGGGCTGGTCTACACGCATCTGAACCGGGCCGTGCGGGAGCACGGACGGGAAGCCATGTGCGTATGGGGACCGGGCCACGGCGCCCCCGCGGTGCTGGCCGGCAGCTGGCTGGAGGGCACCTACAGCGAGTACAACCCCGACCGGCCGAGGGACGCCGAGGGCATGCTCGGTCTCTTCCGTGACTTCTCCCAGCCGGGCGGGCTGCCCAGTCACACGGCTCCGGAGGTGCCCGGCTCCATCCAGGAAGGCGGCGAGCTGGGTTACGCGCTGGCCCACGCCTTCGGGGCGGCGTTCGACAATCCGGATCTGCTGGTGTGTGCGGTCGTGGGCGACGGCGAGGCCGAGACGGGACCGCTGGCCGCGTCCTGGCACTCCGACAAGTTCCTGGACCCGGTGCACGACGGAGCCGTACTCCCGGTGCTCCATCTGAACGGCTACAAGATCGCCAATCCGACGGTTCTCGCAAGGATCCCGGAAGACGAACTCGACGCGCTGCTGCGCGGCTACGGCTACGACCCGCTGCACGTCACGGCCCGTCCCGACACCCCTCCGGCGGAGGCGCACCGCGCGCTGGCGGGGGCCTTCGACACCGCGCTGGAGCGGATTGCGACCTATCAGCGCGAAGCACGCGCCCGTCCCGACGGAAAGGCGCACCGGCCCCGCTGGCCGATGCTGGTGCTGCGCACTCCCAAGGGCTGGACGGGGCCGGCCGAGGTGGGCGGAAAACCGGTCGAGGACACGTGGCGCTCCCATCAGATCCCGCTCACCGGTGTGCGCGAAGACCCCGAAGCGCTGCGGGAGTTGGAGGGGTGGCTGCGTTCGTACCGTCCCGATGAGCTCTTCGACGGGCAGGGGCGGCCCACGGAGCAGGTGCTGTCGTGCGTACCGGAGAGTGAGCGCAGGCTCGGCGCCGTGCCGCATGCCAACGGCGGCAGGCTCGTGCGCGAGCTGCCGCTCCCGGCGCTGGAGCGGCATGCCGTGTCCGTGAAGCAGCCCGGACACGGCATGCACGAGCCGACGCGTGTGCTGGGCGGGCTGCTGACGGAACTGTTCGAGGCCACCCGGGAACGGCGCGACTTCCGCCTCTTCGGCCCGGACGAGACCGCCTCCAACCACCTCGACGGCGTCTTCGACGTCACCCCGCGGGGCTGGCAGGCCCGGACCCTGCCCACCGACGAGAACCTCGGTGCGCACGGGCGGGTGCTGGAGGTGCTCTCGGAGCACATGTGCCAGGGATGGCTGGAGGGCTACGTGCTGACGGGACGGCACGGTCTCTTCGGCTCCTACGAGGCCTTCGCCCACATCGTGGCCAGCATGGCCGGACAGCACGTCAAGTGGCTCCAGAGCGCGCGAGACGTACCGTGGCGGATGCCGCTGGCCTCCCTCAACTACCTGCTCACCTCTCACGCGTGGCGGCAGGACCACAACGGCTTCTCGCATCAGGACCCGGGCTTCATCGACCACATGATGAACAAGAGTCCGCAGGTCGTACGGGTCTACCTCCCGCCGGACGCCAACACCCTGCTCTGCGTGGCCGACCACGTCCTGCGCACGCGGGACACGGTCAACGTCGTCCTCGCGGGCAAGCAGCAGTGCTTCGACTGGCTCGGGCTGGAGGAGGCCCGCGGGCACTGCGCCCGGGGGCTGGGGGTCTGGGACTGGGCCGGCACCGAGGTGGCGGGCCGGGAACCGGACGTGGTGCTGGCCTGCGCGGGCGACGTGCCCACGCAGGAGACGCTGGCCGCGGCGTCGCTGCTGCGCCAGCATCTGCCGCGTCTCGCGGTACGGGTGGTCAACGTGGTGGACATCGCGCGTCTGATGCCACCCTCCGAGCATCCTCACGGGCTGCCGGACGCCGAGTTCGACGCGGTCTTCACCCGGGACAAGCCCGTCGTCTTCGCCTACCACGGCTACCCGTGGCTGGTGCACCGGCTGGCCTACCGGCGGGCCGTGCACGACTCCCTCCATGTGCGCGGCTTCAAGGAGTCGGGGGCGACGACCACGCCGTTCGACATGGTCGTGCGCAACGACATGGACCGCTACCGGCTGGTGATGGACGTCATCGACCGCACACCAGGGCTCGCGGCGAGCGCGACGGGTGTGCGGCAGGCGATGGAGGACGTACGGATCCGGCACCACGACTGGATCCGCGAGCACGGCACGGATCTGCCGGAGGTCGCGGACTGGAAGTGGAGTGCGTCCGCGACCTCCGGCTGAGACCCCTGCGGCCTCACCCCCTCTCAGGCGTTCGTCGCCGCCGGCCCTCTCAGACCTCGACGTCCTCGAGCACACCCAGCGCGTCGGGCACGAGGACTGCTGCCGAGAAGTAGGTGCTGACCAGGTAGGAGATCAGGGCCTTGTCGTCGATCCCCATGAAGCGGACGTTGAGCCCCGGCTCGAGCTCGTCCGGGATGCCGGTCTGGTGGAGGCCGACGACGCCCTGGTTCTCCATGCCGGTACGCATCGCCAGCACGCTCGTCGTGTTGTCCTCGGAGACCGGGATCTTGTTGCAGGGCAGGAGCGGGATGCCCCTCCAGGTGCGTACGCGGGCGCCCTCCAACTCGGTCTCCGGCGGGTAGATGCCGCGGCTGGTGCATTCCCGGCCGATCGCGGCGACGGCCCGCGGATGTGCGAGCAGGAACTGCGTCTTGCGGCGGCGCGAGATCAGTTCGTCCATGTCGTCGGGTGTGGGCGGGCCCGAGCGGGTGCGGATGCGCTGCTTGAGATCGGCGTTGTGCAGAAGGCCGAAGTCGCGGTTGTTGACCATCTCGTGCTCCTGGCGCTCACGCAACGCCTCGACGGTCAGCCGCAGTTGCTCCTCCACCTGGTTCATCGGATGGTTGTAGAGGTCGGCGACCCTCGTGTGCACCCTCAACACCGTCTGCGCGACGCTCAGTTCGTACTCACGCGGCGCGAGCTCGTAATCCACGAACGTCCCCGGCAACGAGAACTCGCCCACATGCCCCGACGCGAGGTCGATCTCGGCCTCACCGCGCCGGTTCTGACGCGGGATGGCCCGGGAGAGGTAACTCTCCAGGTACGAGCGCAAGGAGGACGACCGGTCGACGGCCTCCCGGAAGTGCTCGCTGCGCAGCACGAGAACCGTGCACCGCGTCAGCGCCGTGACGGAGTGCTCCCAGTCGCCCGCCTCCGGGGTCAGGGCCGCCTCGCCGATGTGGTCGCCGTCGGCCAGGACCCCCAGCGACGTCTCGTCGCCGTACTTGCCGCTCCCCCGCTTCTGCACCTTTCCGTGCGCGATGAGGAGGAGCTGGTCCGCGGGGTCGCCCCGCGAGACGAGGGTGTCCCCGGCGTCGAACTCGAGCTGTTCGAAGCGTTCCGCGAGGGACCTCAGAGCCGCGTCGTCCGTCAGCCCGCGCAGCAGCGGGATCTCGCGCAGCTCGGACGGGATGACGCTGATGTCGGCGCCGGTGGAGACGAACTCGATGCGGCCGTCGCCGAGCGTGTGCGTCAGCCTCCTGTTCACGCGGTAGGCGCCGCCCGTGGCCTCCGCCCACGGAAGGATCTTCAGCAGCCAGCGGGAGGAGATCCCCTGCATCTGCGGCGGTGTCTTGGTGGTCGTGGTCAGTTGTCGTGCGGCGGCTGTGGCGAGGCTGAGAGAGGGGGTCGAACCGGGCTGACCAGTCATGGACGACATGGACCTTCCGTGCGGGTGAGATGGCGGGTTCTCAGGCGGCTGCCGAGGCAGCGGCGGGTCAATGCCCGATTTCGACGTCCTCGAGGATTCCGAGCGCGTCCGGGACCAGCACGGCCGCCGAATAGTAGGCGCTCACCAGATAGGAGATGAGGGCCTTTTCGTCGATGCCCATGAATCGGACCGAGACACCTGGCTGATATTCGTCGGGAATTCCCGTCTGATGCAGTGCCACAACTCCCTGCGCGCTCTCGCCCGTTCGCATCGCGAGCATCGAGGTGGTCCCGGCGCCGCTGACGGGGATCTTGTTGCACGGGAGTACGGGCACGCCGCGCCAGGCCGGCATCCGGTGGCCGTCCACCTCGATCGGTGCGGGGTGCACGCCCCGGCTGGTGCATTCCCTGCCGAAGGCGGCGATCGCCTTGGGGTGCGCGAGGATGACGCCCGGCTCCTTCCACACCGTCGCCAGGAGTTCGTCCATGTCGTCGGGTGTGGGCGGGCCCGAGCGGGTGTGGACGCGCTGCTTCATGCCGGCGTTGTGCAGAAGGCCGAAGTCGCGGTTGTTGACCATCTCGTGCTCCTGGCGCTCACGCAACGCCTCGACGGTCAGCCGCAGTTGCTCCTCCACCTGGTTCATCGGATGGTTGTAGAGATCAGCGACCCTCGTGTGCACCCTCAACACCGTCTGCGCGACGCTCAGTTCGTACTCACGCGGCGCGAGCTCGTAATCCACGAACGTCCCCGGCAACGAGAACTCGCCCACATGCCCCGACGCGAGCTTGATCTGCGATTCACCGTCGGCCGTGCGCTGTCCGGGCACCGCCGCCCGTGCCGACTCCACCTGCGAGCGGAGGCTGTCGGACCTGCCGAAGACCTCCTCGAACGCCTCCCGCGCCAGGGTGAGGACGGTGCCGCTCGTCAGCGAAGTGAGCGTGATGTCCCACTTCCCAGCCTCCCCTACGAGCCGTTCGGCGCCGATGTGGTCGCCGTCGGCCAGGATGCCGAGCGTCGTGTCCGCTCCGTACTTGCCCTCCGCGCTCCTGCGCAGCTTGCCGTGGGCGACGAGGACCAGCTGGTCCGCCGGACGCCCCGCTTCGATGATCGTCTCCCCCGGGCCGAAGTCCCGCTGCTCGCAGCGGTTGGCGAGTGCCTCGAGCACCGCACGGTCCTCGTAGCCGTGCAGCATCGGGATCTCCGTCAGCTCCAGCGGGATGACCTTCACCTCCGCCCCGGTCGTGGTGAATTCCACCCGGCCGTCGCCCAGCGTGTGGGTCAGACGCCGGTTCACCCGGAAGGTGCCGCCCGGCACCTGGACCCATGGAAGGACCTTGAGAAGCCACCGAGAGCTGATTCCCTGCATTTGCGGGGGCGTCTTGGTGGTGGTGGTCAGATTGCGTGCGGCAGCCGTGGCAAGGCTCAGCTGCGCGTGCTGTGCCGCGTCCTCGCCACCGGAATTCTGTTCCACCGCAGTCGCCATTGAAAAACCGCCAATCTCCGTACCGGCGCCGATAATTCAGTCACTGCGGACACGAAACTAGCCGGGCCGGAGATCACCGGCAATCGCTCAAAAGATGAGCTATTGCCCGGAATGACGACTCCTGGAATGGGGTAGCCCGCCATGAACCTTTGGCCCTGTGGCCGTACTTCGCCACTCTGCGCTGTCGACGGGGGCGGTGAGAGGGGCCGTGCGCACTGCCGGGCGCCGCGTGATGTCACCCCGTGCACCCCGTTTCGGGCACCCCACGCGAGGGAGTCCACGCGCGCGGAGTAGAGTCGGAGCTCCACGAGGGGAACACCGGGGGAATACATTTCGGCTCCCGGGACGTTGACCACGTTCCGGTGATTTGGCTCTCTTTGGGCCCCGTTCACGCATGCACTTCGCTCCACGAGGTACTTACGGACGTGGAGAAGGGGGTGAGGAACCTATGCGCTCGATCGTCGGTCTGTGGCGCTGGCGCGGCAACCCGTTGTGCCGCCGCAGCGACCGCCGCGAAGCGTGGCTGGCACTGTGTGCCGTGATACTGACAGTCGTCATCACACCTGTTCTGGGGTGGCTGGGAGCCTCCCAGACCAACAGCGCGCTTCTGCAGAACGCCAAGGAGCAGAAGCACGGCCGGCACCAGGTGTGGGCCACTGCGGAATCCATTCAGACACGTGCTCCGCTCGACTCCGATCCCGAGTCCGCGGCGCACCGTCCCGACCGTACGCAGGTCGTCGCCCACTGGGCGGGCCCGGACGGAAGCAGTCACAAGGACACCGTGGGCTCGAAGAAGCGGGTTCAGCCGGGTGAGCGTTTCCGCATCTGGACCGATGCGGACGGTCAGGTCGTCAAGCGCCCCATGAGTGCGCAGACGGCATCCTCCTACGCCGCTCTCGCGGGGCTCGCCGTCGCCGCCGGAGCTGCCGGGGCGATGGAGACGGGACGCCGGCTGACGCTTCGGCAGTTGCTGCGTCGCAGGTACGCGCACTGGGACGCGGAGTGGGCCCGCATCGGTCCCGACTGGGGACGTACCGGCTCCAACAACTGACACCGCGCGCAGCCGATCCGCCCGGCCGGTCCCCTCCGTGGGGCCGGCTCCGCGACGGCCGGCAGGGCCCCGACCCCCGGCCGAACTGCGGACGCGGCGTCCGGCACCTCTCCGCGCACGCTACGGTGGTGCGATTCCCGCGCGGTTCAACGCGCCATACGTACCTTCGAGGTTGGGGCACAGCTGTCAATGGCACAGGGCTCGGTGCAGGTGACGCACGCCGGTACGTCGCGGTGGCGGCGCCGCACGGGAGAGTACGCCTCTCTCACCGCAGCCCTGGAGGTGGCGACCGACGGAGACGTGATCACGGTCGCACCCGGCACCTACCGGGAGAACCTGGTGCTGGAGCGCACGGTCACGCTGCGCGGACCTGAGCGGGCGGCTTCAGGGTCGGTGCGCATCGCCCCGGCGGACGGCGTCGCGCTGACGGTGCGGTCCTCGGCCGTCGTGCAGGACCTGCAGATCGAGGCCCAGGACGCCGCTTCACCCGCGCTGCTCGTCGAGGACGGCGCAGCGGAGCTGACGGGGCTGCGTGTGATGACACGTTCGGCCGCCGGAATCGAGGTGCGCGGTGGCGCCCGTCCGACCGTGCGCCGCTGCACCGTCGACAACCCCGCGGGCATCGGCATCAGCGTCACCGGCGGAGCGGGCGGCGTCTACGAGGAGTGCGAGGTCGTCTCGGCCGGGCAGTCGGGCATATCCGTGCGCGACGGCGCCCATCCCCGGCTGGAGCGCTGCCGCGTCCACCATGCGACGGGCGCGGGGCTCTCGCTGCACGGCGAGGACAGCGCGGCCGAAGCCGTGGGCTGCGAGGTCTACGAGATCAAGGGCAGCGGAGTGCAGGTGGTCGCCCGCGCGACCGGACACCTCACCGACTGCCAGGTGCACCGCACTTCGGCGGACGGCGTCACGATGGACACCGACGCGGTGCTCACCCTCGCCGACTGCGACATCCACGACATCCCCGAGAACGCCCTCGATCTGCGCTCCCGTTCGGTGCTGACCCTCACCCGTTCCACGGTGCGGCGCTTCGGCCGCAACGGTCTGTCCGTATGGGACCCGGGCACACGTGCGGACGCCAACAACTGCGAGATCCACGAGAGTACGGGCGACTACCCGGCGGTGTGGATCAGCGACGGTGCGACCGTCGTGCTCGACTCCTGCCGCGTGCACACCGTGCCCGACGCGTTGTTCGTGCTCGACCGCGGTTCACGCGCCGACGTCATCGACAGCGACCTGACCCAGGTGCGCGGCACGGCGGTCTCGGTGAGCGACGGCGCGACGGTGCAGCTGGACGACTGCCGCATCCGCGAGGCCGCGACCGGCGCCTGGTTCCGGGACCACGGCAGCGGCGGCACGCTCGCCAACTGCACGGTCGACGGTGTCGCCACCGGCTTCATCGTCACCAAGGGCGCCGACCCGAACATCGAGCGGTGCACGGTCACTTCACCCGCCGAAGCGGGTTTCTACGTCTCGGCCGAGGGCCGCGGCACCTTCCACGGGTGCCGGGTCACCGGTTCGCAGGGCTACGGCTTCCACGTCATCGACGGCTGCCGGACGACGCTGCGCCGCTGCCGTACGGAGCGGTGCGCACGCGGCGGATACGAGTTCGCGGAGGAGGGGCCGGTCGTCGAGGACTGCACGAGTGACCAGAGCGCCGTCTCCGCGTC
>NZ_JACBXA010000243.1 GCF_013870515.1 Streptomyces albidus (ex Kaewkla and Franco 2022)
GCGCTTGCCCCTCCGGCACGCCCCTACGCGGGCGCCCACGCCCGAAGCGCCACCGTCGTGGAGAGGTACCCGGTGTCAGGTGCGGCCGGGGCCTCCGCTGCCGAAGGAGCCGCTGCTCCCCTCGTCCCACTTCGGCGGCGGCTGCTCGTGCTCACCGGGGTGACTGTCGGAGTCGAAGTCCTTGAAGTCGTACGGCATGCGCCGCTCCCCGTCGTGCGGCACCTCGTCCGGGACGCGGTGGGTCGTCTCGTAGCCCTTCGGCTCGTCCGGGCCGCGTTCTCCCGGGCTGGAGGGCCGCTGATCACCCCTCTTGCGGATGCGGATGCCGTAGGAGACGGCCATGATCAGCCCGACGACGACGACGATGCCCGCCACCAGGGGGGCGATACCGACCAGCAGGTCACGGTTGTCGGCCAGTGTCTCGAGCGGGGCGAGGCCCGCGAGCGCTACGTACATGGCTGCCGAGTACCCGCGCTGGGAGCGGTATGCGGGTCGGGTGTGCAGGAGCGGTGTGGGAGATCCGTGCCGTGATCGCCTGGCGCAGTGCCATGGCGGTGCACAGGCCGCGCAATCGCGGGCCGCGCGCGGTGCGGCGGGGCGCTCCGGCTGGTGGCGGAGGGGGCCTGTGTAGGCCCGGCACCGGGGGCGGAATGGTTCGGCCGCTGGGGCCGAATGGTGCGGGTGCCGGGCCGGAGCGGTTCGGGTGCTCCCCCTTGCGAACACCGCTCTCGGAGTGGAGCGGAGGTCGGCGATGCGTCTGCTGCTCCTAGTCGACTTCGAGAGCAGTGCTCCAGGAGCGGAGCAGGGCTCGACTCCGGGGCGAGAGTCGGGGCGTGCCGGGACCGGTGCCCACGCCAGGCACCATCCGTTCCCCGCCTCGGGAGCGGCGCTCTCGGAACGGAGCACCCACCCGTTCCCCCTCGCCAAGAGCAGTGCTCTCGGAGCGGAGCGCCAATCGCCGCCGAGATCACGTGCCGCGCCGCCCACCCCCCGTCCGGAGCGAGAGCACCGCTCACGATTCGGGCGGGGCCAGCCCGGCTACAGCGCTTCGCCATCCGATGCCAGGCCCTCCGCGGCACGGATCGCGTCGCGGTACGTCCGGGCCGCAGCCCTCAGGGCCGTCTCCGGATCGGTCCCCTCCGCCTCAGCCCGTACCGCCAGAGCCAGCAGCTCATAGCCGACGCCGTCACCACCACCCTCACCTGCGCCCCGGCCCGCCACGGGAAGCCCCTCCGGCCCCTCCGGCACGTCCAGCCCCGCCAGCCGCACCCGCCCGGCCAGCTTCGCGGCGAGCGCCAGCGCGGGCTGCCCCAGCGGGATCCCCTCCGTCACCGACTCCCGCTGCTTTTCCACCGCCTTGGTACGCAGCCAGAGCTGCCGCACCTCCTCGGGCGTCGCCGCCTGCTCCTCGCCGAAGACGTGCGGGTGCCGGCGGATCAGCTTCTCCACGATGCCCCCGGCGACGTCGTCGATGGAGAAGGGCTCGTCCGGGTCGTCCTGCGCGATGCGGGCGTGGAAGACGACTTGGAGCAGCACGTCCCCCAGCTCCTCGCACAGGGCTCCCCGGTCGTCTTCCTCGATGGCTTCGACGAGTTCGTACATCTCCTCGATGCCGTACTTGGCCAGCCCTTCATGGGTCCGCACGCTGCTCCAGGGGCAGTCGTGGCGGATGCTGTCCATGACCTGGACGAGGTCGAGGAGCCGGGCGCCGGGCAGGTCGTACGAGCCGGGCAGCAGCTCCAGCTCGGGCATCGTCGTGCGTCCCGAGCCGGCCATGGCGGCGAGCGCGTCCGTCAGCCGGGGCTCACCCTCCGAGGCGGCGATGACGACGACCGTGCGGTCCTCCGCGCACGCGTCGACGAGTTCGGCGGCCTTGAGCTCGCCGCCCGCGTCCACCGCGACGCCCGCCTCCCGCAGGTACGGCAGTTGCGGGTGCTCCGGATCGGCGCAGACGACGAGGTCGGCGGCGCGCAGCGTCTCCCACGCGGGCCAGGAGAGCAGTCCGGGTGCCACGCGGTGGCTGGTGGTGAGCAGGACGATGCGGCCGGTACGGGCAGATGATGCGTTCACGCGACGAACGTAACGCAGCACCGCCGAAGCCCCGGGCCTGGCCCGGGACGGGCGGTGCGGGGCTTACCGGCGTGCGCGGGATTCAGGAGGGCTGCTGCTGTTGCTGCTGCAGGTCCGCCTGCCGGCCCGTGAGGTCGCGCAGCCAGGGGTCGGAGGCGTTGCCGAGGGTGGCCTTCTTGGTGTCCCACTTGCCGTAGCGCGGGTTGACGTCGACGTGCATTGCCGCGGAGGTCTTGGAGAACTTGTCGTTCAGCTCGGCGGGGCCCTGCTGCGAACGCGGGTCGATGCCCTCGGCCTTGGCGATCTTGTCGACCAGGAGCTGCATCCGCAGCCTGTTGTCGATCTCGCCCGGTGCGATGGCCTGCTGCTGGAGCAGCACCTGCTTCAGCTTCTTGGACCCGCCGGCCTGTGCCTGCAACTGCGCACGTGCCTGGCCCACTTCGCGGCGGGTGACGGAGACCCCGGCGTCCTTCGCGGCCTTCTTGACGATGCGGTCACGGATGAGCCCGTCGAGGGTCGCCCGCGTGAGCTGGCCGCTTCCCTTGATCAGCTGTTCGCCTCGGGGGGCGGCACGCTGTGCGTCGCGCACGGCGTTCACCTTGCCCTGCAACTGCCCCATGGTGATCCGGTCTCCGCCCAGCACAGCAGCTGCGCCGGGGTGCGCCTCGTTGCCGCACGCGGTGAGCAGCGGTGCTGCGACGAGCAGCGCGGCGGCACCGGAGACGGTGAGCGCGTACCTACGGCGACGGCTTCTGGTGGTGCTGGACATGCGGCCTCCTGGGCGGCGGCGAGGGGTCGTGCGTCGGTGGTGCAGGACCTTGGCGTTGATCGATGTTAGGTAGTCGAGGGTGGTGGAGACCACCGCTTCAGCTCTCTTCCCGACAACGATTCCGGTGAAAACGGGTGGCGTGCTCCTCGATTTCGGAGGCACGCAGCGGGTGATCCGGCCGGACTGCCGGCCTCTTCCGGGCACTTTCCACTACCCGTGCGTTCCGTGCTCTCCGCGGTCCCGCCGTACGGAGAGCGCGTGTCCGGGCGTCGACCCGGAACCGCTCGGTGGGTCAGCCTCATCCACCGCACTGCTCCAGCATCGTCCGCTTGTCGGGCGCGGTCACCGGCAGCTCGTACTTGAGGGCGACCTGGGTGAACCGCACGGCGTACGAGCAGCGGATCCGCTTGTCCGGCGGCAGCCAGGACGCGGGGCCCGAGTCGCCCTTGGAGCTGTTGGAGCGGCCGTAGACGGGGATGAGGTTGAGAGGGTCGTTGGCGATCTGTTCGCGCTTGCTCTCCGGCCAACGGGCGGCGCCCATCTGCCAGTCGTAGGAGAGCGGCATGACGTGGTCGATCTGGACCTCGGTCGCCTCCTGCTTGCGCCACTCGATCGTCCTGCCGGTGTACGGGTCGTGCAGCGTCATCGAGATGACGACGCAGTCCGATCCGGACTCGCGCTCCAGGTCCTTCCCGTCCCTGGCCAGTACGTCGTTCCTGGTGTCGCAGCCGTTGCGCGCCAGCGGTATGCCTTCGGCCGTGTCCATCCAGGCGTAGCCGAAGGCGTCACGTTCGTAACCGGTCCTGGGGCCGCGGCCCTTGGTCTCCACGGTGGCGATCAGGTCGCGGGCCTTCGCCCTGTCTCCCGGCACGGTGAGCTGGGCGAGGCCGGGCGCGGTGCCTCGGCGGTTGGCGAAGGGGCTGGTGCCCGGGCCGTCCGCTGGGGCGGGCACCGTGGTCTCCGGCGACGGCGAGGACGGCTTCTCGCTGGGCGAGGCCGACGACGGTGAGGCGCTCGGCTTCTTCGTGGCACCCCCGTCCGTGTCGCCGTCGGCACCCCCGCCTGCGCTCTGACATCCCGCGTTCAGCAGACAGGCGCTGAGGGAGAGGGAGATGAGGACGGTTCGCAGAGGGCCTCGGCGTGACACGCGGTGCTCCCGTCGGGGTGGTTGGCGCCTGGCGGGGAGCCGGCCGGCCGCCCGGGGCGAGCTTACGTTCCCATGACGGCGCCTTCGCCGGGTGTGCTCGGACGGCGAACTCCGGGTTTCCCCACCCTCTTTCAGGGGTCTGCCGGATGGTGGACGCCGACGTCCGCTCCGTAGCGTCCCGTTCATGCCCATGAATCCGGCTTCGGCCATGCATGTACGAACCTCCCGGCGCTCGACCGCGCTCCCAACCCGTGTGCGGCGGTCCGCCGTCGCGGCGGCGACGGTGCTCGCGCTCGTCGCGCCTCTGTCCGCCGTCACTTCCGCGGGGACGGCCGTCGCGGCCGGCCGGGACGGCGCCGCTGTCGTTCCCGCGCGTGTGGCGAACGCCTCCGAAGGCGCGGCGGATCCGGTCCCGGAGACGTTGAGGCTGCCACGCCCCACGGGCCGTCACGCCGTCGGCCGCGACACCCTTCACCTCCTCGACCGTTCACGGACCGACCCGTGGGTGCCGCAGGCGGGTGCGCGGGAGTTGATGGTCTCGATGTACTTCCCGGCGCGCCGCGGGACCGGCGCCGGCCGTGCCCCGTACATGACGGCGCCCGAGGCGAAGGCCATGCTGGAAGGACAGCGGCTCGACGGGAAAGTGCCCGTGGACACCGTGACTTCGGTACGCGCCAACGCCCGTACGGGGGCGCGTCCCGTAGGGGGAAGGCACCCGCTGATCGTCCTGTCTCCCGGGTTCACGCTCCAGCGGACGACCTTGAGCGTGCTCGCCGAGGAGTTGGCGGCACGCGGTTACGTGGTCGCGGCCGTCGACCACGCCTACGAGTCGTTCGGCACTTCCTTCCCCCACGGCCGCTTCACGACGTGCGCCGCGTGCCGTGAGGTGGAGGACGCCCCGGAGGGTGAGGAGTCGCAGGTGCTGGCGAAGGTCGCCACGGGCCGTTCCGCCGACATCTCCTTCCTGCTCGACCAGTTGGGCGGGCACCGTCCGGCGTGGCGGCACGCCCGCATGATCGACGGACACAGGACGGGTGCGGCGGGGCACTCCATCGGTGGGAACGCCGCGGCTCAGGCCATGGCGGACGATCCACGGGTACGGGCCGGGGTGAACCTGGACGGCAGCTTCTTCGCGCCGGTGCCCCAAGGCGGGCTCGGCGGACGGCCGTTCATGCTGTTCGGCACGTCATCGGGGCACAGCCCGGGCGGCGACGGGAGCTGGGACCGCAACTGGGCGCGTCTGGACGGGTGGAAGCGCTGGATCACCGTCACCGGTGCCGGGCACTTCACCTTCAACGATCTGCCCGTGCTGGCGGGCCAGTTGGGCATGACGGACCCCGAGGCGCCGCTGCCGGGCGACCGTTCCGGGGAGATCACGCGGGCGTACGTGGGCGCCTTCTTCGACCGGCATCTGCGAGGTGTCCCCCAGCCGTTGCTGAACGGCCCCTCACCGGCGAACCCGGAGGTCGTCTTCCCGCTCGGCGCCCGGGGCCGCCCCTGACCGGGACAGCGGCCGGAGACCGGTTGGGAACGCGCCGCTCGGGACGAGCCGTCCGGGCGTACCGCCCCCGCTGCGGGGGCGGTACGCCCGGACGGGCACCGTACGTGGACGCCGCCGCTCAGGCTCCCGGCACCGTCGTGAGGAACTCGCCCACCCACGCGAGCAGTTCGCGCCCCACCACCGGCTTGCCTCCGATGCCGCCCGACTTGGGGCGGGGCACCAGCACCTGCCGGGTGGTGGGCTTGATGATCGAGCGGGGGTAGACCCGCTGGAGCCGCAGCTCCTGCGACTCGCGCAACTCCACCGGGCTGAAGCGGACGTTGGAGCCCTGGAGGGTGATGTCCGTGACGCCGCAGGAACGGGCGAGCATGCGCAGGCCCGCCACGAGCAGCAGGTTCTCCACCGGTTCCGGCAACGGGCCGTAGCGGTCGGTCAGTTCGTCGCGGACGGCGGTGATGTCGTCTTCGGAGTTGGCGGAGGCGATGGCGCGGTACGCCTGGAGGCGCAGCCGCTCGCCGGGTGCGTAGTCGTGCGGCACGTGCGCGTCGACCGGCAGCTCGATCTTGACCTCGAGGGGTGCCTCCTCCACCTCGCCGCCGCTCTCGAGCGTGTTGCGGTAGTCCGCGACGGCCTCGCCGACCATGCGGACGTACAGGTCGAAGCCCACTCCCGCGATGTGGCCGGACTGTTCGCCGCCGAGGAGGTTGCCCGCACCGCGGATCTCCAGGTCCTTCATCGCCACGTACATGCCCGCGCCCATCTCGGTGTGCTGGGCGATGGTGGCCAGCCGCTCGTGCGCGGTCTCCGTCATCGGCTTCTCGGGCGGGTAGAGGAAGTAGGCGTAGCCGCGTTCGCGGCCCCGGCCGACCCGGCCTCGCAGCTGATGGAGCTGGGAGAGCCCGAAGTTGTCGCCCCGCTCGACGATCAGGGTGTTGGCGTTGGAGATGTCGATGCCGTTCTCGACGATGGTGGTGGCGACGAGCACGTCGGACTTCTTCTCCCAGAAGTCGACGACGACCTGCTCCAGCGCACCCTCCGACATCTGTCCGTGCGCGGTGGCCACGCGTGCCTCGGGCACGATCTGACGCAGCCGCGCCGCCGCGCGCTCGATGGACTCCACACGGTTGTGGATGTAGAAGACCTGCCCCTCGCGCAGCAGTTCACGACGGACGGCCGCCCCGATCTGCTTCTCCTCGTACGGGCCGACGAAGGTCAGCACGGGGTGGCGTTCCTCGGGCGGGGTGGTGATCGTCGACATCTCGCGGATGCCGGTCACGGCCATCTCCAGGGTGCGTGGGATGGGGGTGGCGGACATGCTCAGCACGTCCACGTTCGCCCGGAGCTTCTTCAGCTGCTCCTTGTGCTCGACGCCGAAGCGCTGCTCCTCGTCGACGATGAGCAGGCCCAGGTCCTTGAACTTGGTGTCCGAGGAGAAGAGGCGGTGCGTGCCGATCACGATGTCGACCGTGCCCTCCCGCAGCCCCTCGACGACCGCGCGGGCCTCGCTCTCGCTCTGGAACCTCGACAGCGCCCGCACGTTGACGGGGAACTGCCCGTAGCGCTCGGTGAAGGTGGAGAAGTGCTGCTGCACCAGCAGCGTGGTGGGCACCAGGACGGCGACCTGCTTGCCGTCCTGCACGGCCTTGAAGGCGGCGCGTACGGCGATCTCCGTCTTGCCGTAGCCGACGTCGCCGCAGATGAGGCGGTCCATGGGGACCGACTTCTCCATGTCCTCCTTGACCTCGCCGATCGTGGTCAGCTGGTCCGGGGTCTCGGCGTAGGGGAAGGCGTCCTCGAGCTCACGCTGCCAGGGGGAGTCCTGGCCGAAGGCGTACCCGGGGGCGGCCATGCGCGCCGAGTACAGCTTGATCAGGTCCGCGGCGATCTCCTTGACCGCCTTCTTCGCCCGGGCCTTGGTCTTGGTCCAGTCGGCGCCGCCGAGCCGGTGCAGTGAGGGCTGTTCGCCGCCGACGTACTTGGTGACCTGCTCCAGCTGGTCCGTGGGCACGAAGAGCCGGTCGCCGGGCTGCCCGCGCTTGGCCGGCGCGTACTCCACCAGCAGGTATTCGCGGGTGGCGCCCTGCACGGTGCGCTGGACCATCTCGACGTAGCGGCCGACGCCGTGCTGTTCGTGCACGATGAAGTCGCCGGGGACGAGGGTGAGCGGGTCGATCTGCTTGCGGCGCCGGACAGGCATGCGGGCGGCTTCGCGGCCCGCCGCCTTCTGTCCCGACAGGTCGGTCTCGGTGAGGACGGCCAGCTTGAGGCCGGGGTCGACGAAGCCGTTGTCGAGGCAGCCGCGTGCGACGTGCACGACGGACGGCGCGATCCCGCCCAGGTCCGCCTCCTGGCGGGCCGCGATGCCCTCGTTGCTGAGCACCTCGACGGTACGGACGGCGGGGCCGTGCGCCTCGGTGACGTACACGCACCGCCAGCCCGCCGACAGCCAGCCCTTGGTGTCGGCGAGTGCGCGAGCGGTGTCGCCGCGGTAGGTCTCGGGGGCGCGCATGCCCAGCCGCAGGACGTCCTCCGCGGCCTCGTCCGACTCGGTGTCCAGGCCGGTGTCCGTGCTGAACGGGCTGACCGACCACCACATCATGTCCAGTTCGCGGGCTCGCGCCCGTACGTCCGCGATGCCCCACAGGGAGGCCGCATCCAGGTCGATCGGGGCGGCGCCGGTGTCGGACATCGCCGTCGCGCTCCACGACGCCTGAAGGAACTCCTGCGAGGTCGCCACGAGGTCCGCCGCCCTCGTACGCACCCGCTCCGGGTCGCACACGACGGCCATCGTGCCCTTGGGGACGACGTCGAGCAGCAGCTCCATGTCCTCGACGAGAACCGGTGCGAGGGACTCCATGCCCTCGACGGCGATGCCTTCGGCGATCTTGCCGAGCAGGTCGCCCAGCTCCGGGTGGCCCTCGGCGAGGGCGGATGCCCGCTGCCGTACGTCGTCGGTCAGGAGCAGCTCCCGGCACGGGGGTGCCCACAGCCCGTGCTCCGCGGACTCCAGCGACCGCTGGTCGGCGACCCTGAAGTAGCGGACCTCCTCGATCTCGTCGCCCCAGAACTCCACCCGAAGGGGGTGCTCCTCCGTGGGCGGAAAGACGTCGAGGATGCCGCCGCGCACGGCGAACTCGCCGCGCTTCTCCACGAGTTCGACGCGCGAGTAGGCAGCGGCGGCCAGCGCCTTCACGACCTCCTCCATGTCGACGCTCTGCCCCTGCCGAAGCGCGACCGGCACCAGCTCGCCGAGGCCCTTGACCTGCGGCTGGAGCACGGACCGTAC
>NZ_JACBXA010000244.1 GCF_013870515.1 Streptomyces albidus (ex Kaewkla and Franco 2022)
AACAGGAAGCCCTGTTGGTGTGACACCACACCAACAGGGCTTCTTTTGTTTGCCCGTACAGTTGCCGCATGGGCAGCTATGACGTGGTCATCTTCGACAACGACGGCGTGCTGGTGGATAGCGAGCCGATCTCCAATCGCGTACTCGCGGACTACCTGACCGAGTTGGGGCATCCCACGACGTTCGAGGAGTCGATCCGTGACTACATGGGTGCTGCCGTCCACCGGATTCACGATGTCGTGCTGGAGCGTTCCGGCCGGCACCTGCCCCACGATTTCGACGACGTCTTCCACCGCCGCGTATTCGCCGCCTTTCAGCGAGAGTTGAAGCCCGTCGCCGGCGTGCCCGAGATCCTGGCCAAGCTTGATGCCGAGGAGCTGCCGTACTGCGTGGCCTCTTCCGGCAGTCACGAGCGGATCCGTGTGGCCCTGAGGAAGACAGGGCTCTACCAGCACTTCGGCGAGGAGCGCATCTTCAGCTCGCAGGACGTGGGCAAGGGCAAGCCCGCCCCGGACCTGTTTCTGCACGCCGCCGAGCGGATGGGCGTCCCTACCGGGCGGTGTGCCGTCGTCGAGGACAGCCCACTGGGCGTACAGGCCGCTGTGGCCGCCGGTATGGACGTGTACGGCTACGCAGCGATGACGCCTCGCGAGAGGCTGGCCGGAGCGACCCTCTTCTCCGACATGGGGGAGCTCACGGCGCTGCTGTCGTAGAGCGGCCAGCCTCGGCACCTTGGGAGGTGGCCGGTACGGTGGCGGGATGAGTGGCGGCGCGCAGTTGATGTGGGACGAGGAAGTCACGGGCTACAACTTCGGTCCCGGACACCCGATGGATCCGGTCCGGTTGGCGCTTACGATGCGGCTGGTCGAGGCCATGGGCCTGGATTCCAGCAAGGAGTTGAAGGTGTCCGCCGCCAAGTCCGTGGGCGATTCGACGCTGCGGCTGGTGCACAGACAGGACTACATCGACGCGGTCCGTCGTGCCTCGGCCGACCCCGGTTCCGCGGACCTGGAGTTCGGCCTGGGCACGCCGGACGATCCGGCGTTCGCCGGCATGCACGAGGCGTCCGCGCTGATCGCCGGACAGTCCGTGGCCGCTGCGGATGCGGTGTGGCGCGGGGACGTGCAGCACGGAGTCAACTTCGCCGGCGGCCTGCACCACGCGATGCACGCGTCCGCCGCGGGGTTCTGCATCTACAACGACGCGGCACTGGCCATCGCGCGGCTCCTGGAGCAGGGCGCGGAGCGAGTCGCGTACGTGGATGTGGACGTGCACCACGGTGACGGTGTCCAGGACGCGTTCTGGAACGACCCGCGCGTGCTTACGATCTCGCTGCACGAGCATCCGCGGATGCTCTTCCCCGGCACCGGATGGGCGGAGGAGAGCGGCGGCCCGGACGCCGAGGGCCGCGCGGTGAACGTGGCGCTGCCGGCCGGTACGGGTGACGACGGCTGGCTGAGGGCCATGGACGCCGTCGTGCCCGAGCTCCTCGCCCAGTTCCAGCCGCAGGTCCTGGTCACCCAGCACGGTGCCGACACCCACTTCGAGGACCCCCTCGCGCATCTCGCCGTGAGCGTGGATGCGCAACGGGCCGCAGCGGAGGCCCTGCACGAGTGGGCACACCAGTACGCACAGGGGCGATGGGTGGCACTCGGCGGCGGTGGCTACGCGGTCGTCGACGTCGTGCCCCGGACGTGGACGCATCTGGTGGCGATCGCTGCTGGGTCGCCCATCCCGCCGGAGGCCGAAGTACCTGAGTCCTGGCGCCAGTTGGTGTACGCGAAGACGGGCAGCCCCGTGGCGCCCAGGAGGATGACGGACGGGCGCGAGCCTGTCTGGCGCAAGTGGGGGGAGACGGGCTACGACCCGGCCGACCCGCTGGACCAGGCGGTGCGAGCGACGCGGAACGCCGTCTTCCCTGCGCACGGGTTGATGCCGTAGCGGGGTGTGGCGGGCGTCTTACGGGGCGGCCCGCCACTCCCGTACAAGGATTCGCCAGGTGGACCCGCGCGGCCCGGCGAGCGGCGGTGACGCCGACCGGCAAGCATGGCCGGTGTGTTGAGCGTCGACGCGCTGCGTGCGCATCTCCTGGGCGCCCGGCTGGCCGGCACGACCGCCACCAGCCGGGAGAAGAGCCTGCGGCGCTACAGGCTCTTCTCCGCAGGGGATCCCCGGGCGTTGATCGGGCTCGAGCCCCGGAGGGACTGGCCGCTGCCGGCGTTGCTGGCGCTCATGGCCGAACAGTGTGGTGTGTCGGCGGATCCGGCTACGGTCTCCGGACAGGACACCATCGACCCCGAGCTGACCATCCGGTCCCTGGACGACTTCGCCGAGAGGTTGCACAGCGCTGCTGAACGGCGCATTCCGGTGCTCTTGGGGACAGGTCACCCGGGCCGACTCCTGGACTTCTACGCCTCATTGGCCTCAGCACTCTCGGCGGCGGGATGCACTCTCCTCACATCAGCGGAGGGGCGACGTATCGACATAACGACCCGGTTCGGCGTACGCCAGTTCAGCCTCCGCTACGTAGGAGGGGTCGCGTTGGTTCGGGAAACCGGCGTGCGTACCACCCCTGGTGCGCCCGGTGCGCACACCCACTCGCCGCTCCCTGTGCGGACGGTGCTGGCCGCCGCGATGTCGGAAGGGGGGCCGCTGCCGGAGTTGGTCATCGGGGACCACGGATGGGTCTGCGCAGCAGGTCAGTTGGGTATTGAGGCAATAGGGCCCGCAGATACGGATGATCCGGCGCTGTTCGTCGGTCAGGCGGAGGGCCGAATCTCCGTCGTGGTTCCCGTAGATGACGCTGTGCGCTCTTCCTACTACCGTCCGCTGGCTCGCTATGTACTCAAACGCGCCCGTCTGTCACAGTAGGAGGCTGAACGCTACTCCTCTTCCCCACTTGCATCACCCGCCCCTAATCTGGGGAGGAGCGCACATGCGAGCGGGAGTCGCCGGAAGGGGAAGCCGGTGACCGACATGTGCGGAAGGTTCAGGTGTGACATGGCTGCTGGCAAGGGACCTCTCAATGAGGTCAACTTTCTGACCGTGGCGGAGGTCGCTTCGGTGATGCGAGTCTCCAAGATGACCGTGTACCGGCTGGTGCACAGCGGTCATCTGCCGGCGATCCGGGTGGGCAGGTCATTCCGGGTCCCAGAACAGGCCGTCCATGAGTACCTCCAGGAGTCGTACGTGGGGGTGGAGACCGCCTGACGGTGTCCGCGTCGACCCTCGGATTACGAGCAGCACTCGACGCCGGGTAGGCTGAACCCCATGTAGGTCGTGTGGGCTCGGACGCCCCGCGCCGAGTTGAGCGGTTCTCTCCGTACTCTGCGGAGATGATGTGTGAGCGAGGGTAGTCGTGGGCTCTGTAATCAAGAAGCGGCGTAAGCGGATGGCTAAGAAGAAGCACCGCAAGCTCCTCAAGCGCACGCGTGTTCAGCGTCGCAACAAGAAGTGAGCGAGCGCGCCGAGTACGTCACTGGCCGCCGTTCTGCCCGTCCGCACCAACTGTGCGGGATGGCAGGGCGGCGGTTTCGTGTGTGCGGTCCGGGTTTCGCGGGCCGGGGTGGGGACAGGCGGTAAACGGAATCCGTAGATGGAGAGTCGCCCCGTCGCAGTACGAGCGCCGGACGGGCGGCAGGGGAGGGATCTTGGGCAGGGTCGTGCTCGTCACCGGAGTGGCCCGTCAGCTCGGCGGGCACTTCGTGCGCCGTGTTCAGCGCGAGCCTGACGTGGACCGGGTCGTGGGCGTCGACGTCCTGCAGCCGTTGCACCACTTGGGCGGCGCCGAGTTCGTACGCGCGGACATCCGGCAGCCCGACATCGGCAGGGTGCTGGCCGAGCACGGCGTCGACACGGTCGTCCACATGGACGTGCACGGGTCGCCTCTGGCCGTGCCGGGCAGCGGCAACCGCAGTTCGGTGAAGGAAACCAACGTCATAGGGACGATGCAGCTGCTCGGGGCATGCCAGAAGGCGCCCTCGGTACGGCGGCTGGTGGTGAAGTCGTCGACGAGTGTGTACGGCGGGGCGCCCCGCGACCCGGCCGTCTTCGACGAGTCGACGCCCGCCAAGTCGCTGCCCAGCGGCGGATTCGCGAAGGACGCGATGGAGGTCGAGGGGTACGTGCGGGGCTTCGCGCGGCGCCGTCCCGACGTGTCCGTGACGGTGCTCCGCTTCGCGCACGTGCTCGGCCCCTCGGTGGATTCGCCGCTGGCCTCGTACTTCGCTCTGCCCGTACTGCCGACGGTGCTCGGATACGACCCGCGGCTCCAGTTCGTGCACGAGGACGACGCGGTCGAGGTGATGCGCCTGGCGGCCCGCGATCCACGCCGCGGCACACTCAATTCCGGGACGTTCAACATCGCCGGAGAAGGCACCTTGTTGCTCTCGCAGTGCGCGCGGAGGCTCGGCCGGCCGACGGTGCCGCTGCTGTTGCCCGCGATCCGCTGGGGCAGGTCGCTGCTGCAGTCCGTCGGGGCGACGGACTTCTCACCGGAGCAGGTGCGTCTGCTGACGCACGGCCGTGTCGTGCGCACCGTCCAGATGCGCGAAGTCCTCGGATTCGAGCCGCGGTACACGACTGCGGAGACGCTCGCCGCATTCGGAGAGAGCAAGGGGCCGGGGCTGCTGCCGCCGGAAGCCGTTGCGCGTACGGTCGACAAGCTGGCCGAGATGGTCGGTGGGCAGCCGGAGCGGAAGCCGCAGGACGAGGAGGTCGGCAGGCATGGCTGATGCGAAGGTCATCCCGTTCGGGTCTCCGGACGACGGCCGCGACCGGCGGCGAGGGGAGCCCGTGCGAGCTGTGCAGGCGGACTCGGGAACATCGTCGGACGGACCCGGCGCGGCCTCCGGGGGTGCTTCCGAAGAGCACTCCGACGGCGCGGCGCGGGCCGAGGCCGCCGGAGGTGCCTGGGAGGACAAGCTCGCGCAGGGGCTGGCTTTCCTGCGCAGGCGGGTCACCGGAGAGTACGAGGTCGACGACTTCGGCTACGACCCCGAACTGACCGACCAGGTCCTGATGTCGCTGCTGCGTCCTCTGTACGAGAAGTACTTCAGGGTCGAGGTGCGCGGCATCGAGAACATCCCCGACGACGGCTCGGCGCTCGTGGTCTCCAACCACTCCGGCACGCTGCCGCTCGACGGTCTGATGCTCCAAGTCGCCGTCCACGACAACCATCCCGCCGGGCGCCATCTGCGACTTCTCGCGGCGGACCTCGTCTTCATGCTGCCGATGGTCAACGCGCTCGCGCGCAAGGCCGGGCACACGCTCGCCTGCTCGGAGGACGCCGAGGCGCTGCTGGGCAGGGGCGAGGTCGTCGGGGTGATGCCTGAGGGGTTCAAGGGGCTCGGGAAGCCCTTCGCGGACCGCTACAAGCTCCAGCGGTTCGGCCGGGGCGGCTTCGTCTCGACAGCGCTGCGGGCGGGTGCGCCGATCGTGCCGTGCTCCATCGTCGGGGCGGAGGAGATCTACCCGATGGTGGGCAACTCCCGCACCCTCGCACGGCTGTTGGGGTTCCCGTACTTCCCGATCACGCCGACGTTCCCCTGGCTGGGGCCGCTCGGTGCCGTCCCGCTGCCGACGAAGTGGACGATCCAGTTCGGTGAGCCGATCGAGACGGACGGCTATCCGGCGGGCTCGGCCGACGACCCGATGCTGATGTTCAACCTCACGGACCAGATCCGGGAGACCATCCAGCACACCCTGTACAAGCTGCTGGTGCAGCGGCGGTCGGTCTTCTTCTAGTCCGCGGTGTCCACAGCGTGTGGACGGGCCCGCCGACTCCGCTCAAGGCCTGCAGTCAGACCGAAGCCCCTCCGGGACGCCCGGAGGGGCTTCGTACGTCAGGTGAGGGCGGAAGCCCTCGGTCACTGCTTCTTGTAGTCCTCCGAGAGGTTCCGCAGGCCCGGCAGCACGTCCGGGACGATGGGCGGCAGGGTGACCTCCGAGTGCGGCGGCGCCTCGCCGTTCTCGCCGGACCCCGGCCCGGAGGACTGGCCGGACGGGCTCTCCGGCGGGTCGAACAGGCCTGTGCCGCCGATCAGTTCGCCCGCTTCCGGACCGGAGCCGGACGGTGAGGGTGAGCCACTGCCCTGGCCCTTGCTCGCTTCCGACTCGCCGGAACCCGAGGAGGCGGAAGGCTGAGGCGAGGTGCGGCCCTCGCCGGTACGCCGCTCACCGCCTTGGCCACGCTGATGTGAAGGATCAGCCGATGAGCCGGAGATGAGGCGTGCCAGTGGGCCGACGTCGCTGTCCATGGCGTCGAAGACCGAACTCACCTCGTCTCCCACGTCGGTCAGCTGGACGGGCAGCCTGTGCCTCAACTGGGACCAGCCGTCACGGTGGTTGGAGCTGAAGGACGACAGGGAGCGCATCGGCGCGATGCTGCCGTCCCGTTCGTAGGCGGCGCTGAGAAGCCGGTGGCCCTCGGTGGCGTCCTGCCGCATTCCCGAGAGGGCCTTGCGGACCTCTGCCAGTGACTCGTGGTCGAGTTCGGACCCGCCGCGGGCCCGTTCCATGAGCCTGCGGGCCTCTTTCATACGGGTCGAGGCGTGGTCGAGGTGAACCTGGCCGCGGTCGGCGTCGTCCCCGGCGAGGTTCAACTGCAGGTCTTCCATGCCCCGTTTGAAGCCGTAGAGCGTGTCGCCGGGGAGGGCGTCACCGCTCGCCGCCGCGACACCGCCGAGGGCGGACGCCGCGACGCCGACGCCGAGCCCGCCGGCTGCCAGCCCCTTGCTCAGTCTGGATCGGGGACGCAGCTTGCTCAGCGGGCTGAGTGCCGGTGCCCGGTGCGCTCCCTTCCTGCCCTTGTTGTCACGCTGCTCGGGCACCTTGCCTGCGCGCGCCTCGCCGGAGGCGAACTCGGCCTCCATGGCGGCGATCAGCTGCGCGCGCTGCACGGTCTTGACGTCGGGCGCCAACGCCGGCTTCGGCAAGGCCTTGAGCCTGTCGGTCACGTCGAGCAGCGGCACGGGGTCGGTGTCGCTTCCGCCCGGGGGTGAGCTCTCGGCGCCGGTGCTCCGATGGGCCCCGGTCGCGGACGGATGTCTGGGCGCGGGTGGACGCACGGGCTTGGGCGAAACGGCACGCACGCCCTCACCATCCGTCCTCTGGTCGGGCGTCGCCTCGTCGAGCTCGTGCTCATCCAGGGCCTGGGCGAAGGCGGTTGCCCGCCAACTCGTGGCTACGGACCCGATCACGGGCGGCACCTCCTCTCGTCAGCACGGTCCGCTCCCCACAGATGAAGGCTGTGCTGCAAACCGCTCACGTTCACTCGGAAGTGTGAGCGAACCCTTGCGAATCACGGCTGCGGGGAGTCTGCTGCCCCCACAACGAGCCGGAAGCCAGTCGGGTTACGGACTCACGATGATGTGACCGCACGCGCTCACGACGTTACGTGGAGTCACCAAAAGGGTGGCCGTGAGCTCGTGCGTGGAAGGGGCGACGGTCAGCGCGCGTCAGGCGGGAGCAGACGGGCGAGGGTGCGGACCGCGCGGTACTGGAGGGTCTTGATGGCGCCCTCGTTCTTGCTCATCGCCCGTGCCGTCTCGGCGACCGAGAGGCCCTGCAGGAAGCGGAGCGTGACGCACTCCTGCTGCTGCGGATTGAGCCTGCGCACCGCTTCGAGCAGCGCGGCGTTGGAGAGGGACTCCAGGACCGAGTCCTCGGGGCTGCGCTCGACCTCGTTCGCGTCGAGCATCTCCCCGGTGGTCACCTCGAGCCGGAAGCGGCTCGACTTGAAGTGGTCGGCGACCAGGTTGCGCGCGATCGTGACCAGCCAGGCGCCGAAGTCGCGCCCCTGCCAGGTGAAGGTGCCGATGCGGCGAAGCGCCCGCAGGAACGTCTCACTTGTGAGGTCCTCGGCGGTGGCCTTGCTGCCGACGCGGTAGTAGATGTACCGGTACACCGTGTCGCTGTACTGGTCGTAGAGACGGCCGAAGGCCTCCGCCTCGCCGGCCTGCGCCCGCTCGACGAGGTCCATCATCCGGCGGCTGTCGGTGTCGGAAGCGGCGGGCCGCGCCCGTCGGGCGGTCGATGTGCCCGAGCTGGACGTTGCTCCGCTGCGTGTCCTTCTGCCCACGTTTCCGGCTGGAGCAGCGGCCGCGGTGGACTGCGCGGCGCCAGGGGTTGTGCCGACGGCGGCACGGTCGGTCAGGGCGTAGTGCGGGCCGGCCGGGACGGGCACGGCTGTTGCAAGAGCGGGGACGGCGTACGCGTTGGGGCCGAGCGTGCGCAGTGCGCCGACGGCGGTGACGACCGTGCTGCGCAGCGTAGCCAGGCCCGAGGCGTCAACCCCGACGTGTGGGTACACGGGACTCCCAGAGGCAGAGCTTCCATCACGTGCAGTACGGGACCGTTCGACCCGGATTGGGGCGGGTGGGTACCGATTGCGTCTGAGGAGAATAACGCTTCGTGTAGACAGTGCTACGCGTAGTTGCTGAAATCGCCGAGTCGGTCTGATGTGTTACACATTGGTGCCCTATCAAGTACCGACTGTGATCAGCCTTTTGACCGCTTCGTGGTCACAACTTGTCGTTTGGGTGGCGACTTGTGGCCGTACGTCGGAAGCGTGACTGGCCGGGGCGGGGTGCGGGCGCGGAACGGGAATTGCCCCGTGCAACCTCGCTGCGCGGCGTGCCAGTACGGGCGGCGCTGCGCCGTCGGGCGAGCTGAAGCGCTATCGGCGGCGGCGTTGCAGGGCGACTGTCCGACGACGTGGAACTCGTCACGACACTCCACGGAGACGAGGCCGTCTCC
>NZ_JACBXA010000245.1 GCF_013870515.1 Streptomyces albidus (ex Kaewkla and Franco 2022)
GCGTCGCGGGAGGTCGTCTCGCTCGGCGCGGTGGAGATGGCGGAGCGGCCCCTGCCCTCACCGGGGCGTGAGCGCGTGCGGGCGGCCGTGCTCGACGGGCTGCGCAGCTCCCCTCCCGGGGGTTCCGGGGGTCTGGGAATGCTGAAGTGGACGGAGGGCGCGGTGGCGATGCGGCGCCGCATCGCCTTTCTCCACCGGGAGTTGGGCGAACCGTGGCCGGACGTCTCGGACGCGGCTCTGCTGGAGCGGGCGGACCTGTGGCTGGGCAAGGAGTCGACGCGTGCCCAACTGGCTCGTATCGACGCCGGACAGGTGCTGGCCGGACTGATGCCGTGGGAGTCGGGACAGGCCGCCCGGCTGGACGAACTCGCCCCGGAACGCATCGAGGTCCCCTCCGGCTCCCGGATACGAGTGGACTACACGGGTGAACAGCCCGTGCTGGCCGTCAAGTTGCAGGAACTCTTCGGCTGGCAGGACGCACCCCGGCTGGCGGGCGGACGGGTGCCGCTGCTGGTGCACCTGCTCTCCCCCGCCGGCCGGCCCGCTGCGGTGACCGCGGACCTCGCCTCCTTCTGGCAGGACGGCTACCGATCCGTACGGGCAGAACTACGCGGGCGCTACCCCAGACACCCGTGGCCGGAAGACCCGGCCACGGCCGAGCCCACCCGCCACACGAACCGCCGCACAAGGCGCTGAGCAGCCACGGCCAAGCAAGCAGCCACGGCCGAGCAGACCCCGTGACCAGACAGAACAGCCACACGAACCGCCGGGCCGGACGCTGAGCAGCCACGGCCAAGCAAGCTGGCACCGCCGAGCAGGCCCCTTGACCAGACAGAACAGCCACACGAACCGCCGCACGAGGCACTGAGCAGCCACGGCCAAGCAAGCTGGCACCGCCGAGCAGGCCCCGTGACCAGACAGAACAGCCACACGAACCGCCGGGCCGGACGCTGAGCAGCCGGCCCGGGAGCGCTTGCGCCTCGTGGCTCCCCTGCTCGGCTCCCCTGCTCGCCTGACTGCCGCTACTTGACGGTCAGTTCGATGTCGAGCGTGGGGCCGTCGGGGGTGGTGATGCGCAGGATGAAGGTGCCGGTGACGTCGTCCGTGTAGATCGTCGGGAGCTTGAGCACTCCCTCCTTGCTCAGAAGTCCCAGCAGGCCTTCCCGGCCGGACTTGAGGTCGGAGAGGGTACGGACGGGCTTGCCGAGCGCGTCCTTGAAGTGGGGGCCCTTCTTGACCTTCTTGCCGTCCTCGTCGAGGAGGGTGGCGGCCATGGGGACGTCCGGAACGGCCTCGCCCTTGTAGGCGGCGGTTACCTCCACCTGCTCGGCGAACTGCCCGTCCGGTGCGGCTTCGACGCTGCCGGCCGTGTGCGTCAGCTTGTCGGCCCTCGGGTTCACCGTGGCGATGAACGACGCCGAGCCGACGTCGTGTCCGACGACGGAGGCCTTCACGGTGAACTGACCTGTCTCGTCACCTGCGTTGAGCACGGGCGCCGTGGCGACACCGTCGGACTTGGAGGTGACGGTGGCGCCGCCTTCGAAGCTCGCGTCGGTCTCGCCGATGATCTCGTACTTGACCTTGACGCCCTTGACGGCCTTGCCGCCCTTGTCGACGACCCGGACCTGCAGCTGCTTGGCGAAGTCCTTGCCGGTGCCGGCCGAGAGCTTGGGCGTGCTGACGGGCTTCAGAGCTGCCGGCTTGCTGGGGGCGGGGCTGGGCGACTGGTCGTCGTCCCCGTCGTCGCCGTCCCCCTTGCCGCCGTCGCCCTTGCCGGGCTTGTGGGCGCCGCCTTCCGAACCGCCCTTGCCCTTCCCGGGCTTGTCGTCGGCGCCTCCGGCACCCGGCGAGGTCGGGAGGGGGCCGGCGCCGTCGGGAACCTTGTGGGTGCCCTTGCGGTAGAACTCGTACCAGGCCAGGACGGTGCGGAGGTAGTCCTCGGAGTGGTTGTAGCTCAGGACGGCCCGGTCCAGGTCGGCCTTGGACGTCAACTCCTTGCCGCCCGCGCACAGATACTTGCCGGCGGCCAGCGCGGCGTCGTGGATGTTGTTCGGGTCGCGGGTGCCGTCCGCGTTGCCGTCGGCACCCCAGCGGGACCAGGTCGAGGGTATGAACTGCATGGGGCCGACCGCGCGGTCGTACTTGCCGTCGCCGTCGAAGCGCCCGCCGTCGGTGTCCCCGATGTGGGCGAAGCCGGCACCGTTGAGGACGGGGCCGAGGATGGGCTTGAGGGTGGTGCCCTCCTTGTCGACGGCTCCGCCGCGGGCCTGGCCGGACTCCACCTTGCCGATGGCGGCGAGCAGTTCCCAGCGCAGACCACAGCTCCGGTCGGTGCCGGCGAGGGTGCGCTCCGCCTTCTTGTACGCGGCCAGCACGGTCGCGGGTATGCCGGAATCTGAGCCGGCGCCGGGACCGTTGGGCGAAGTGCGGGGCGGGGCAGGGGATTCGAGGGGCGGCAGCTCCGTGTGGTACGAGTCGTCGCCGGGAGTGCCCTCGTCCGGCACCTCGTCCGCGCGCTCCTTGCCGGGCCCGTCCTGGGCACCCAGGTCCATGCTCGGGGCCTGCGAAGCGGTGAGAGCCGTCATCGCCGCGGCAGCGATGGCCGTACCGGTCACGCCCCTGCGGAGCTTGCTGCGCCGTCGACGCCCAGCGACGTTCTTGGCCGCTTCGTACTTGCCGCGATACCGCGCCATCAGTCAGACCCCGTCCTTGTCCCCTGCGGACGTCAACACGGTGACCCTACGGCAACTCCCGGCCCGCGTCTGCGAGTCCCGGCACTCGGTGCCCTAACGCGCAGATCCCTACGGCGTAAGGGAAACGGGGCCTGACACGTGAGGTCCGAGCCCAACTCCTGGGGAGGCGGCGGGCCCAGCAAGAGGGCGGGCCCCCGCCTCAGTGAGCCGCCGACTCCCAGTCGTCGCCGTACCCGACTGACACGTCCAGCGGCGACCGCAACTGGACCGCACCCGCCATCTCTTGGCGCACCAGGGCCTCCACGGCCTCCCGCTCGCCGGGCGCGATCTCCAGCACGATCTCGTCGTGGACCTGGAGCAGCATCCGCGAGGCCAGCTTCTGCTCGCGAAGGCCCTTGTCGACGCGGAGCATCGCCAGCTTGACGATGTCCGCCGCGGTGCCCTGGATCGGGGCGTTGAGCGCCATCCGCTCGGCCATCTCCCGGCGTTGGCGGTTGTCGCTGGTGAGGTCGGGGAGATAGCGGCGGCGGCCCATGATGGTCTCGGTGTAGCCGACGGCGCGGGCTTCGGAGACCGCCCGCTGCAGATAGTCGCGCACTCCGCCGAACCGCTCGAAGTAGTTGTCCATCAGCTTGCGGGCCTCGTCCGGGGTGATGTCCAGCTGCTGCGAGAGCCCGAACGCCGAGAGGCCGTACGCCAGGCCGTAGGACATGGCCTTGATCTTGCGCCTCATCTCCGCGTCGACCTTGTCCTCGGAGACGGCGAAGACCTGTGAGGCGACGGTGGTGTGCAGGTTCTCGCCGGAGGTGATGGCCTCGATGAGCTTGTCGTCGTCGGACATGTGGGCCATGACGCGCAGCTCGATCTGGCTGTAGTCCGCGGTCATCAGGCTCTCGTAGCCCTCGCCGACACGGAAGGCCCGGCGGATGGCACGGCCCTCGTCCGTACGGATGGGCACGTTCTGCAAGTTGGGGTCGGTGGAGGACAGTCGGCCCGTCGCGGCGACGGTCTGGATGAAGCTCGTGTGGATGCGGCCGTCGGCGGCGATCGTCTTGATCAGGCCCTCGACGGTGGTGCGCAGCTTCTGCTGCTCCCGGTACCGCAGCATCAGAACCGGCAGCTCGTGCTCCGTCTGAGCTGCGAGCCATGCGAGCGCGTCGGCGTCAGTCGTCCATCCGGTCTTCGTCTTCTTCGTCTTGGGCAGGCCGAGCTCCCCGAAGAGCACCTCCTGGAGCTGCTTGGGCGAGCCGAGGTTGAACTCGTGGCCCACCGAGGCGTGTGCCTCACGCACCGCCTGATCGACGGCGTCCGCGAACTGCTGCTCCAGACCGGTCAGCCACTCGCGGTCCGCGCAGATGCCGGCGCGCTCCATCCTTGCCAGCAGGGCCGAGGTGGGCAGCTCGACGTCGCGAAGGAGCTCGGCGGCGCCGACCTCGGCCAGCCTCTCCTCGAAGACCTCGGAGAGGTCGAGGATCGTGCGGGCCCTGATCATCAGGGCCTGTGCCTCGGCCTGTTCGTCCATGCCGAAGGCGAGCTGCCCGCCGCCGGCGTCGGCCGGGCCGAGCTCGCGGCCCAGGTACTCCACGGACAGCTGGTCCATCGCGAAGGAGCGGCGGCCGGGCTTGTCGAGGTAGGCGCCCAGCGCCGTGTCCATGGTGATGCCGTCGACGCTCCAGCCGTGCTCCGCGAAGACGCGCATGACGGCCTTGGCGTCGTGGACGGCCTTGAGCTTGCCGGCGTCCGCGAGCCAGGCGGCGAACGCCTTCTCGTCGGCCTCGTCCAGCTGTGCCGGGTCGAACCAGGCCGCCTGGCCGCCGTCGGCTGCCAGGGCGATCTCGCTGACACTGCCCGTGCCCAGCTTCCACTCGTCGACGGTGGCCAGGCCCAGCGTGCCGCCGCCGTGCTCGTCGAGCCACGGTGCCAGCTCACCCGCGCCCAGCACATCGCCTTCGACGTCGATGCCGGCCTCGGGGACGACCTCTTCCTCCTTCGCTCCCGGATCCACGGCGAACAGCCGCTCCCGGAAGTTGAGGTGGCGGAACTCCAGCGCGTCCAGCACGACGCCGAGGGTGTCCCGGTCGTAGGCGACGCGCTCCAAGTCCTCCGGGCGGCAGTCGAGCTCGACGTCGCGGACGAGCTCCGTCAGGTGGCGGTTGAGGGTGACGGACTCCAGGTGCTCGCGGAGGTTCTCCCCGGCCTTGCCCTTCACCTCGCCCGCACGCTCGGCCAGCTCCGCGAAGGAACCGAACTGGTTGATCCACTTGGTCGCCGTCTTCTCGCCCACGCCGGGGATGCCCGGGAGGTTGTCGGACGGGTCCCCTCGCAGGGCCGCGAAGTCGGGATACTGCGCGGGCGTCAGGCCGTACTTCTCCTGGACCTTCTCCGGAGTGAAGCGGGTGAGCTCCGAGACTCCCTTGGTGGGATACAGCACCGTGACGTCGTCGTTCACCAGCTGGAGGGCGTCGCGGTCGCCGGTGACGATCGAGACCTTGAAGCCCGCGGCGGTCGCCTGCGTGGTCAGCGTCGCGATGACGTCGTCCGCCTCGAAGCCCTCCACGGCGAAGCGCCGCACCTTCATCGCGTCCAGCAGCTCGCCGATCAGCTCCACCTGCCCCTTGAACTCGTCAGGGGCGGAGGAGCGGTTCGCCTTGTACTCCGCGAACTCCGCCGAGCGCCACGTCTTGCGGGAGACGTCGAAGGCGACCGCGAAGTGCGTGGGCTCCTCGTCACGCAGAGTGTTGGAGAGCATCGACGTGAAGCCGTAGATCGCGTTCGTCGTCTGCCCGGTGGAGGTGGAGAAGTTCTCCACGGGCAGTGCGTAGAACGCGCGGTACGCGAGCGAATGCCCGTCCATGAGGAGCAGGCGCGGTGCGGTCTCTTTCGATGCCTTCTTAGCCACGTCCCCGATCCTCCCACGGTCCACCGACAACGCCGCCCACACGCTCCGCCCGGCACCTTCGGCCCGGCCCGGCAGCGCGTGGCAACATCACTTCCATGCGGAAACCCCCTGCGCACGACCCTGTCCAGGACGCCCCGGACGTCTCGGCCCCATCCGACTCCGCCGCCGGAAAGCGGGCGGTGGCACGGTCGTTGCGCAACGCGCAGCAGCAGATGGGAGTGCGCCGGACGGCGCTCACGCTGCTGCGGGTCAACCAGGAGGACGGCTTCGACTGCCCGGGCTGCGCCTGGCCGGAACCTGCGAAGCGGCACACGGCGGAGTTCTGCGAGAACGGCGCGAAGGCCGTCGCCGAGGAGGCGACTCTGCGTCGCGTCACCCCCGACTTCTTCGCCGCCCACCCCGTGGCGGACCTGGCCACGCGCTCCGGGTACTGGCTGGGCCAGCAGGGCCGGCTCACCCAGCCCATGTACCTGGCGGAGGGAGCCGAGCGCTACGAACCGGTGCCGTGGGAGCGCGCCTTCGACATCGTCGCCGAGGAGCTGGACGCGCTCGGCTCCCCCGACGAGGCGGTCTTCTACACCTCCGGCCGCACCAGCAACGAGGCCGCGTTCCTCTACCAGCTCTTCGCCCGCGAGTTCGGCACGAACAACCTCCCGGACTGCTCCAACATGTGCCACGAGTCCTCCGGCGAGGCGCTCACCGAGACTCTCGGCGTCGGCAAGGGAAGCGTGTTGCTGGAGGATCTCCACCAGGCCGACCTGATCATCGTCGCCGGGCAGAATCCGGGCACCAACCATCCGCGCATGCTCTCCGCCCTGGAGAAGGCCAAGTCGGCCGGGGCGAAGATCATCACGGTGAACCCGCTGCCCGAAGCCGGCATGACGCGCTTCAAGAACCCCCAGACGCCGCGCGGTCTGGCAGGCGGGGGCACCGCGCTGACCGACCTGTTCCTGCAGATCCGTCTCGGCGGCGACCAGGCCCTCTTCCGCATGCTCAACCGGCTCGTCCTCGAAGCGGAGGGCGGCGTGGACGAGGAGTTCGTCCGCGATCACACCCACGGCTACGAGGACTTCGCCGAGGCCGCCCGCACCACCGGCTGGGACGAGACGCTGACCGCCACGGGTCTCGAGCGCGAGGAGATCGAGGACGCCGTGCGGCTGGTGCTGGCCTCCCGCCGTACCGTCGTGTGCTGGGCGATGGGTCTCACGCAGCACAAGCACTCGGTGGCCACCATCCGCGAGGTCGTCAACCTGCTTCTGCTGCGCGGCAATATCGGCCGCCCCGGCGCTGGGGGCACCTCCCACGCCGAAGGCGTAGGGGGAGTGTGCCCGGTGCGCGGACACAGCAACGTGCAGGGCGATCGCACCATGGGCATCTACGAGCGGCCGCAGCCCGCCTTTCTCGACGCGCTGGAGCGGGAGTTCGGCATCACCGCTCCCCGCGAGCACGGCCTCGACGTCGTGCGCTCCATCCGCGCGCTGCGTGACGGCCGGGCCAAGGTCTTCTTCGCGATGGGCGGCAACTTCGTCTCCGCCTCACCCGACACGGCCGTCACCGAGGACGCGATGCGCCGGGCGCGGCTCACGGTCCACGTCTCCACCAAGCTCAACCGCTCCCACTGCGTGACGGGCTCCCGCGCCCTGATCCTGCCGACGCTGGGCCGCACCGAACGCGATCTGCAGGGCGGCGGCGAGCAGTTCGTGACCGTCGAGGACTCCATGGGGATGGTCCACGCCTCCCGCGGACGGCTGGAGCCGGCCGGCCCCCATCTGCTGTCCGAGCCGGCGATCGTCACCCGCCTCGCCCGCCGCGTCCTGGGGACGGAATCACTCACCCCCTGGGAGGACTTCGAGAAGGACTACGCGCTCGTACGGGACCGCATCGCGCGTGTCATCCCGGGCTTCGAGAACTTCAACGAGCGCGTGGCGCAGCCGGGAGGCTTCACTCTGCCGCACGCCCCGCGCGACGAGCGGCGCTTCCCCACCGCCACCGGCAAGGCCAACTTCACCGCAGCACCGGTGAGTTGGCCACAGGTACCCGAGGGCAGGCTGCTGCTGCAGACCCTCCGCTCGCACGACCAGTACAACACCACCATCTACGGCCTCGACGACCGCTACCGCGGCATCAGGAACGGCCGCCGCGTCGTCCTCATGCACCCGGACGACGCCCGCGCCTTCGGCCTCGCCGACGGCGCGTACACGGACCTGACGAGCGAGTGGACGGACGGAACCACGCGCACGGCCCGGGGGTTCCGCGTCGTGCACTACCCCACGGCACGCGGCTGCGCCGCCGCCTACTACCCGGAGACCAACGTCCTGGTGCCGCTCGACGCCACCGCGGACACGAGCAACACACCGGCGGGCAAGTCGCTGGTGATCCGTGTCACTTCGGGATAAGCGCACGCTCAGCCACCTGATAAGACGGTGGCGGACAAGACCAGTTGGCAAGGGTGAAACGGAGCCGAGGGCCCATGGGCGAGCAGACCACGACCAAGTTCCCGCAGGAGATCCTCGATCAGTGGTCGAACCTCGGACTCGACCTGCCCAGCCTCTTCTCCGCCGGGCACCTCGGCGACCGCATGGGTCTGCAGATCATCGAGGCCTCTCCCGAGCGGGTCACCGGCACGCTGCCCGTCGAGGGCAACACCCAGCCGTACGGGCTGCTGCACGGCGGCGCCTCGGCGGTGCTCGCGGAGACCCTCGGCTCGGTCGGCGCCATGCTCCACGGCGGCCCGGGCAATTATGCCGTCGGCGTCGACCTCAACTGCACGCATCACCGCGGCATCCGCTCAGGGCTGGTCACCGGTACGGCCACACCCGTGCACCAGGGACGCTCCACCGCCACGTACGAGACCGTCATCACCGACGAGGAGGGCAAGCGCGTCTGCACCGCGCGGCTGACGTGCCTCCTGCGCGAGAACCCTCTGGCCCCGAAGCCCGAAGGCAGCTAGCTTCCGGCACATGGGGGAGACGGGCTCGCCGCGCGAAGAGCAGCGCGAGCCCGACGTGCTCGCCGCGGGTGCCCGGCCCCTCACGC
>NZ_JACBXA010000246.1 GCF_013870515.1 Streptomyces albidus (ex Kaewkla and Franco 2022)
GACGGTGGACGGCGCTCGGCTGCCGGGCCGGGACGTCATCATCTTCGTCACGGCTGCCGTCATCGTGGCGACACTGCTGCTCCAGGGACAGACCCTCCCCTTCGTGATCCGGTGGGCCCGGCTTCCGGAGGACCCCGACGAGGACAGCGAGGAACTGCTCGCCCGGCAGCGGCTGGTGGAGGTCGCCCTGGAGGAACTGCCCGACGAGGCCGACCGCTTGGGCATCCCCCAGGACGTCGTCGAGCGTGCCGTACGCGAACTGCGCGACCACGCCGAGGAGTTGAGCGGCGAGGGCGACGAGACGGCGCATCGAGCCGAACACGAACTCCACACCGCTCTGATCGCGGTGAAGCGCAACGCACTCGTGGCCCTGCGCGACGCACACCGCATCGACGACGCCGTGCTGCGCCGCGTCCAGGCGACCCTCGACGCCGAAGAGGCGAGGCTCGACCTGCGAGCGGCGGCCAAGCGCGTCTCACCGGGCCAAGGCACCCACAGCGCCGACGAATCCGCCAGCCGACGGCAATCCGGCGGGCCGGAACGGCACGAATCCCACCGGCACGACCGGCAGGAACCCCGGGAGCGACAGGACCGTCGCGGGCGACAGGACGACTGAACGCCCGGCCGCCGCCGCCTCATCGGCGCGTCGGGACGACCTCGCTCTGCCCGAGCCCCGATGTCGTCGGCTCCGGTGGGCGCGACGCCGGGCAGGCGACCGACACCTCGGCCCACACGGTCTTCCCGGGGTGTGACGGCCCGGCTGTCGTGACCGCCCAACGCTCGGCGAGCTGCGACACCAGCAGCAGCCCCCGGCCGCTCTCCGCGTCCGGCCCCGTCACCCGGCATGCGGGGCGCAACTCACCTCGGGTGTCGGTGACTTCGACCCGGAGCGTGCCGGGCGTCGTGGTGAGGCTGAGCCGGAAGTCCCGGCCCGGCACGTGGCCGTGGCGCACCGCGTTGGCCGTCAGCTCCCCGGCGATCAGCGTGAGCGTGTCGTTCGCCTCCGAGCCGTAGGGATACCCCCAGGCGTCGAGCCTCCGCGCGACCAGCCGACGTGCCAGACGCGCTCCCCGCGGCGTGGACGTGAACTGCATCGAGAATCTGGGGACGGTGACGGAGCGTGCAGCTTGAGGCCCGACCTCCGGGGGCGCAGCTGGACTTGGGAGTTGGTCTTCGTTCGACATGCCTACGAGCCTGGCGGCAGGCACCTACCGTGACCAGCGGATCACGGGGTACGGAGACCGGCTGTACCGGTCCGGCAGGCGGACTGACCGGGCTGTCGGTCGTTACCCGCTGTGAGGGACGGCACAGGCGGTGCGGGAGGGGCGGCAATGACACAGGACGCGGACGGGGAAGCTTCGGGCGCCTTCCTGAAGTGCTTCGGGAAGCAGCTCAAACTCCTCAGGGAACGAGCCGAGTTGACCCAGGCGGAGCTGGGCTCCCGCATCGGGTACGGCGCGGACCAGGTCGCCTCGGTGGAGCGGGGACGGCGCATTCCGAAGCCGGAGATGATCGAGGCGGCGGACCGGGTACTCGACGCGGGCGGTCTGCTGAGCGCCATGAAGGAAGAGGTGGCGCGGGCGCGTTACCCGGCCTTCTTCCGCGACGCGGCCCGCCTGGAGGCGGAAGCGGTGGAGCTGCACGCGTACGACACTCACGTACTCAACGGGCTGCTGCAGACGGAGGATTACGCGCGAGCGCTCTTCAGGATGGGCCGTCCGCTGCTGGACGAGGAAACCGTCGAACAACGACTCATCGGCCGGATGGCGCGTCAGGACATCTTCGCTCGCCGCCCGGCCCCGACGTTGAGTTTCGTCATCGAGGAGCCGGTGCTGCGACGGCCCCTCGGCGGACTCCACGTGCTTCGTGGGCAGTTGGAACAGGTCCTGCTTGTCGGTCAGCGACTGAATGTGGAGATTCAAGTCATGCCGACCAGCAGGGAGGACAACGCGGGCATGGGCGGTCCGTTCACACTGCTCAGTCCCAAAGGAGGTGAGCAGGTGGCCTACATGGAGGGACAAGGACGCAGTACAACGGTTACCGCAAGAGATGAGGTCCGCTCGATCTCCAGCCGGTATGGGATCATTCGTGCCCAGGCGCTGACTCCGAGTGAGTCTCTGGCCTTCATCGAAGAGCTGCTGGGGGAATTGTGAGCATCGACGAAGTCGCAACTGCCACGACCGACTTGGCCTGGCTCAAGAGCAGCCACAGCGGTCCGGAGGGCGGCGACTGCGTAGAGGTCGCCGTCGAGTGGCGAAAGAGCAGCTACAGCGGTCCCGAGGGCGGCCAGTGCGTCGAAGTCGCAGCCCAGTGGCGCAAGAGCAGCTACAGCGACGGTGAAGGCGGCCAGTGCGTCGAGGTCGCCGACTGCCCCGGGGTCGTGCACGTCCGGGACTCGAAGGACACGAGCGGCCCGGTGCTCTCCGTCGGTCCGGGCGCATGGGCGGCGTTCCTGGGATTCGCCGGGCGCCAGTCGGACGCCTCACGCCTTACCCGAAGCGACCTCGCCCCCCTCGCGCGCCCGAGCTGAACCCACTTCCCCCCCATGCAGGCAGCTCGGGCGCGGCGGAGCCGACCGGAAAGGCGGCCGCGTCGCTCCCCGCGGCACCGCGCCCTGACCAAGGAACGCAGCCCGTTCGGCGACACGCGTGGCGTCCGCCTGGCCGCGAGGAGCAGACACCCACGCTAGGAGTTCGCCGAGACCGGGGGCCATTTCCGCCGTGCGTGGAAAAGTCGCCGCTCCGCGGGGAACGGACAGATGGGGCAAGGCCGTTCGTACGGATCGGACAGGACGGTTCCGGAGGGAGAGGGGCTCCCTGGGTCAGCCGCCCATGTCGTCGGACCCGCCGCGGACCACGCCCACCCCGCAGAACCACCCGGCGCTTCCCTCGATCTCGTCCACCCCGTCCGCGAGTTCGGGATGCCACTTGTCGTGCCGTACGACCCCGGGCGCGGCGAGTTCGAGTCCCTGGAACAGCGAGATCATCTCCTCCTCGCTGCGGCGGTCGTAGCGGAGTCCCGCCTGCTCCAGAACCGCCAGACCGGTCGTCATGCCGGTGTCGCTCGGGTCGTCGGACAGCTTGCTGACGGCGATGAGACTGCCCGGCGCCAGTGACCGGGAGGTGCGGGCGACAAGTCCGGGGGTGAGGGTGTGGCTGGTCTCCCCGTAGAACACCGCCACCGGCCGGCTCAGATCGAGGCCGTGCTCCTCGAGCATTCCGAACGTCTCCTCCGGATCGAGGGGACGGAAGTCCGTGCACGCCACGTGGTGCGAGGTGAACGCCGGGAGCAGTTCGGCGAAATGGGCACGCACGGCGGGGTCGGCGTCGGCGTAGATCCACCGCGAGCCGTGCGGCGAACTCTCGTGGAGGAAGGGCTTGCTGGGCAGGCCGCAGCCGAAGAGTATCCACTGCCGCACCCCTCTCTCCGCCGCCCATGCCACGACTCTGTGCCGCCAGTCGCGGGCGGCGTCCACGAGTCGCCGGGCGGGGAAGTGGGCCTCCATCTTCCCCAGGAGCTCGCCCTCGTACGGATACCAGTAGTCGCCGCCCTTGATGGCGTTGACGACTCCCGACCAGCGAAGCGGCGTGGCAGCGGCGTACAGCCGTCCGGCGGAAGGAGCGGCACGCCACTTCAGCGGCGCCGGATCCGGCAGTGTCAGGCCCGGGACCTCGAAGGGCAGCCGGCGGCTGCGCAGATCGGCCTGGACGCGTGGATCGGGGATCGCCAGCGCGAGGACCACCTCGAACAACCCGGCCCATGGCGGCTCCGTCAGTGACCGGCCCAGCTTTGCCGAGATGACCTGCATGCGGTTGCGGATCGTCCGGGGGTCCCGCTCCAGCGTCGCCGCGGCCTCGTCGGTGCCGAGGCCGAACCAGAGCGCCAGCGTGACGAGTTGGTCCTGGCTGAGGTCCGCGAAGAGATCGCGGCGCCACTCCAGGGCCGCGGGATCGTTCAGGACGTCCTCCAGCGTCCGGTGAATCGGTTCTTCAGTGGAGCCGCCGCCGTCCGCCAGCGCTTCGATCTCCAGCGCCAGGTGGAGCACGGCGCGCTCGGTCCTGGAGGGACCGAGGCCTGTCAGGTCCTGGAGATGGGTGAGGCGGCCCGCCAGCTGGTCGCGGTTGGCGATCCAGTCACGACGTGCGCTCCCGACCCCACCGGCGGGGTCGGCGCCCGACGTGTGCACGCTCTGGAGCAGTTGGGACGCCTGGACAGGTCCCAGAGTGAGAGCCAGCGTGCAGATGCGGAGCATTCCCTGGCGCTCTGCGGCGTCCAGCTCGGAGAGGTTCGCCAGGACTGCTCTCGCCCAGGTCCGCGCCCACGACGCCTGGCTGCCGCTCAGCAGCCTCGCTGCCAGGGAGTCCGTGCCGGCCTCCCTGGCAGCTCCGACACCGCGATCGGCGGTGCCGGACGGCCGCTCGCCCACCGGCGTCATCGCTTTGACGGCGCTGAAGTACGCGGGTGCCGCATGCCGCAGCGGGGCGGGCGAGCTGATTCCCATCAAGGCGCCTCCGGGAAGGGCGGTGAGCACGGGGCGCAGCGCGTCGACGATCCCTTCCCGGTTCTCGTGGTGCTCGGCGGGAGTCATGACGACGAGGTCGTGACTCCGGACAGGGCTGAGCGCCACCAACGCCGCCCCGCCCAGGGCGCATTCACACGCGGAGCGGACCGCTTCACGGTCCAGTCCGGGGGCGCACCGGATCACGCCGGTCCTCATCCACTGCGCGGAGATGAGTGCGGGGTACAGGGGCGCCAGGAGCCTGCGCCCGACTGCCACGTCCCCGGTCATCAGCGCTCCCACGCCGGACTGCCGCACCCCGTGCCACGGAGGGGTGGCGTCGTCTCGTCCTGTGCGCCAGCTCGCCGGCATCCGCAAGTGGCTGATCTCCGCTGCCGCTTCGGCGATCAGTTCCCGGTGCTGCGGGTGCCACGGCGAGAGGCGCGAAGCGACGAGAACGGGGCGCGGGCTCGTGTCGCTCAGGGCCGGGTGCTCCATTCGGTGCACCAGCACGTACGGCCCCCGGCCTTTCTCTCCGTCCCAGGTCCCGTCCTGCCTGCGGCCGTTGCTCACCTGCCTCAGCAGCTCCCGGTCGACGGGGATCCTCAAGTCGGCGTTCTGCACGTCGTCGAGCACCAGCACAGTCGCGTCGGCGGTCTGGCGCAGCCACTGGAGCAGCGGCTCCGGCCCCTTCCCGGAACGGGTCAACTGGGCGGACCGGTCGGCCAGACCCTTGAGGAGGACGGTTCGCCGTCTCTCGGCTTCGCGCTGGCGGCGCAGGAGTTGGGCCTCGACCTCGTCGGCGGTGTGATCGCCTTCGGCGGCGAGCACGGGGAGGGGCGTCGAAGCCGCCAGCCGCTCCAGCCTGGCTTGCTGATCGGGACAGCGGCCGTCGAGGACGGCCACGACTCCCACCGCGCCCCCGCGCCGGAGGGAGTCGGTCCACCGCGCGACGTCCGGCGGGGTGACGGCGCGCCCGGCGGAGGGGGTGGCGAGTGGAGCGATGACCAGGGCGCCCTGCACGTCGAGGTGGTCCTCGTGGTGCTCGTCCCAGACCACGATCTCGTCCACGACGGCACCGGTGCCGGAACGCGATCCGGACGGCCCGTTCAGCAGCTTGAGCGCCGGGCTCCTGCTCGACGTCGTCCGGCGGGTCAGTTCGCGCAGTGTCAGCATGGCCGTTGTCCGCCTCCGTCGGGTTCCGAGCCGTCGGGTACGCGTCCGTTGCCGCACCTCGGTCCGCATCCGTACCGAGGCGCGGCCCGCGCACCGGACTCGCATGGCGCGGTGGAGGGGCGGCGGTCCGGACGGCCGCCCCCGGGGCCGGTTCGCGCTGTCCCCCGAACAGCGCGAACCCTGCGAAGAACCGGCCCGTCGGCCGGTCTCCTCGTCCAGACGACCGTCCCGCAGGACGGTCTCGTTCCAGCAGAGTCCGGACACATGGTGATCAAAAAGGAATCGACTCCGCAATGCGCAGAACGTGAAGACTGCTGATGAAGCTCCGAACAGATTATCCAGGGCCGCTGCCGCGTCATGCCGACACAGTGTCGGCGCGGGGTGCGCAAGCCGCGCCGGGCTTCTGGCCAGGGCCTCTACTGCACTGAGGCGGACGGGAGTTGGCCGCTCTGCCGCCTGTAGGACTTCTTCGGAGGAAGGGCGGCAGCGAGCCGGGGATGACCGTCCGCCCGGTTACGGAGGGTCGCGGCACTGACCCCGATGGCCCGCGCCGCGGCGGTGATGGTCATGCCGTCCCTCAGCAGGTCGGCCGCCTTGTCGAGCATCTCGTCGGCGACCTGCTGCCGTGGCCCGCTCACCGTCTCCGCGATCCACACCCGTACGGCCCGCTCGGCGTCCGCGTACGCGGAGTCCGAGAGCCATTCGACGGCCTGCTCCTCCTCGACGCCGATGGCCATGGCGGCAAGCCGGGGATCACCGCCGGTCCGCGTCAGCGCGGCGAGGTAATCGCCCTTGCGCGCGAGCAGTTGCTGCTCCACCGGCCGTCCGTCGAGGGCCGCGCGCAGCTCGCCGTCGTGGAGCGCCGCGGCGGACAGATCCGCCACCACCCCGCCCATTGCGGCTGCGGCCGAGTCCGCGTTCCCGCCCGACCTGAGAACTGCCAGGGCGCGGTCCCGCTGCTCGGATCTCAGACCGCGGTCCCGTTCCGCCTCGGCCTGGCGCGCGGCCCTGCAGCGGGGGCACCGGCCGCCTCGGCGCCACCCGGCCGGCTCGCCGCAGTCGCTGCCCGCGGCCTTGCAGCCGGGCCTTCGCGGAGTCGTCACGGCTACTCCCCGGTCTGGAGCGTCCGGTTGAAGAACTGCCTGGTGAACGGCCTCGCCCACCCGGCAGAAACCTGCGATCGATCCCCCTGGCTCATGGCAGTCATGGTAGCCGAGGGCCGATGACCGGGTGTCTGGCGCGTTTATTCATCTGGTGATCCGTCAGCCATCGCGACACCTCCGACACCCCCACGCCACGAGGCACTTCAGGCGCTCCGGTTCAGTCTCTCCGGGCTCCGCGCGCAAGCAGCAACAGGGCGTCCACGAGGTCCTCGGCGGGCGAACCGGTTGCCAGGCGGCGCAGTTGCAGCCCGAAGACGAGAGCGACGGCGGTGGCCGCGAGCCGCTCGGCGTCCGGCACCCCGAGGCCGGTCAGGATCTGGGCGGCCAGCCGGTCGTACGCACCGAAGCAATCCGTCGCCGCTGCGCGCAGCCGCTCGTCGCGCCCCGCCTGCACGTACAGCTCGAACGGGGCGATGTGCCTGCTGTCGAACTCGGTGCCTCCGGCGACCTGGCCGACCATGGCAGCCGCCCCGTCGAGGTCGATCTCCTCGGCCTGGCACTGGTCGGCGAGTTCGGTGAGGCGCTGGGTCTCCTCCGCGACGAAGTGCAGCAGGCTCTCGCGCAGCAGCTCGTGCTGGGAGGCGAAGTGGTACGTGACCGAACCCAGGGAGATCCCGGCCTCCTTGGCGATCCGCCGGTTGGTGACAGCGGCGATGCCGTCCTGGCCGATGATGCGCAGGACGGCGTCGATGATGCTCTGCCGGGTGTCGGCGGGAGTGGGCACCGGAACATTGTTCCACCCGCGGCCTCTCTTCAGGAGCGAGGGGCGACGCCGTGGGCCGTCCTGACCTGGACGGCTCGGGGGCAGGGCGGCCTCGAATCCCCACGCGAGGGCCGGAATCGGCGAGGTCCACTGTGGACACGGCTCTCCCTCCTCCCTATCGTTCGTTCGAACGAACAGTCTTGGAGGGCTTCCCGCATGCGCATCAACGGATCAACGGTTCTGCTCACCGGAGCCACAGGCGGCGTCGGTCATGCCCTCGCACGCGAACTGGCCGCCAAGGGTGCCAAGTTGGTGCTGACCGGGCGCCGCCCCGACGCTCTGGCGCCCATCGCGGCGGAGTTCGACGCGCGTACCGTGACCGCCGATCTCTCCGACCGCGACCAAGTCGCCCGTCTCGCCGAGGAATGCGCCGACGCCGACATCCTCATCGCCAACGCGGCGCTCCCCTCCAGCGGCGAACTCCTCGACTACACACCCGAGCAGATCGATCGCGCCCTGACGGTCAACCTCCACGCCCCGGTCATGCTGGCCCGGCTGCTCGCCCCCCGGATGGTCGAGGCGGGGCGGGGCCACATCGCCTTCGTCGGCTCGATCTCCGGCAAGGCCGCCACCCAGGCCTCCTCCCTCTACAACGCCACCAAGTTCGGCCTGCGGGGCTTCGCGCTCGCCTTCCGGCAGGACCTGCACCGGGCAGGCGTCGGGGTGTCGCTGATCCAGCCCGGCTTCATACGCGACGCGGGCATGTTCGCCGACACGGGCGCCACCCCGCCCGGCGGCATGCGCACGGTCTCCCCCGGCCAGGTCGCCGCAGGCGTCACACGGGCGGTCGAGCGCGATCTGTGCGAAGTCAACGTCGCACCGGTCGAGATGAAGCTGCTCAGCGCCATCGCGGGGCAGTTCCCCGGCTTCGCCGAGAAGGTGCAGCGCCGGTCGGGCGCGGAGCGGACGATCACGCAGATCGTGGAGGCCCAGCGGGGGAAGCGCTGACGGAGCGGGGGGGGGGCCGGCGTCCTGTTTCACCGCGCCCGCCCCCGCGCCCCCCGCCCCCCC
>NZ_JACBXA010000247.1 GCF_013870515.1 Streptomyces albidus (ex Kaewkla and Franco 2022)
GCGGTCCGGCGCGGCTGGGTTCGGGCAGCGGGTCGACGACGATCGCGTTGAGCGTCGACCAGGTGGAGGTACGGCGGAACGGGGCCGCGCCCTCCACGGCCGCGTAGAGCGTCGCACCCAGGGCCCACACGTCGGAGGCCGGGCACGGAGGCTCGCCGCGGGCGCGCTCGGGCGCCAAGTAGTCGAGGGAACCGACCAGTTCGCCGCTCACCGTCAGGTTGGTGCTGGCGCCGTCGTCCGGGTCCTCCATGGCCGCGATGCCGAAGTCGGTGAGGACGACGCGCTCTTGGCCGCGCTTCTCCAGCAGCACGTTGCCCGGCTTGACGTCGCGGTGCATCACGCCCACCGCGTGGGCGGCGGCCAGCGCGTCCATGACCTCGGCGCCGACGGCCGCCGCCTCGCGTGGTTCGATCGAGCCGCGTTCACGCAGGACGTCGTCGAGCGACGGCCCCTCGACCAGCTCCATCACGATGACGGGGCGCCCTTCGTGCTGGGCGACGTCGTGCACCGCGATGACCCCGGAGTGCCGGACACGCGCCGCGGCCCGCGCCTCGCGCTGCATCCGCGTGCGCAGTTCCTCGAGTTCGCCGCTGCCCGCGTCGTTGTAGGTCCGCAGCTCCTTGACCGCGACCTCACGGCCGAGCACTTCGTCGACGGCCCGCCAGACCACGCCCATGCCGCCGCGGCCCAGGCGGCCCGTCACGCGATAGCGGCCCGCGAGGATTCGGCTCGCGCCGTCCGCACCGCCTTCCGGCTGCTGCTCCCCCGGTGATCGCACTGTGCCCCGTCCCTCTTGCCGACGTGCCGAGGGGGACAGCCTACGGGTGCGCGCCTGCCTGCGCGGCCCCGCTCCGTCCGGCCAGCCCGTCGAGGTCCGCACGTGTCATGCCGGAGTGGCGGGCGACCTCACCACCCGTCAGCGCACCGCAATCCAGACCGCGCAGAAGGTAGTTGCCGAGTGCCCTCGCGGTCGCGGGTTCGTCCATCACCGCGCCGTCCCCGCCGAACTGACCCGTGTACGCGGCGAGTCGGGCCGCGGCCTGCTCCATCCCCTCACGGTAGAAGGCGTAGACGGCGGCGTAGCGGGTCGGGAGGTGACCGGGATGCATGTCCCAGCCCTGGTAGTACGCGCGGGCCAACGAGCGCCGTACGAGGGCGTGATGGAGACGCCAGGCGTCGTGCACCTGCTCACTGGCCCCCGTCGGCACGACGTTCGTGGAACCGTCGGACAGGCGCACCCCTGTGCCTGCCGCGGCCACCTGCATCACGGCCTTCGCGTGGTCGGCCACGGGATGGTCCATGGCCTGGTAGGCGGCGCTCACGCCGCACGAGGCGCTGTAGTCGAAGGTGCCGTAGTGCAGGGAAGTGGCACGACCCTGCGCGGCGTCGATCATGAGGGCGACGGTGGCCCGCCCGTCGGGGCCGAGGATCGACTGGGTCGTCTCGATCTGGATCTCGAATCCGATGCGCCCGTCGGGCAGTCCGCGCGCCTTCTCGAACTCCCCGCACAGCGCCGCCATCGCCGCGACCTGCTCCGGATGGGAGACCTTGGGCAGCGTGAGCACGAGCCCTCCGGGCAGCGGCCCGGCATCCAGCAGCCCGGTGAGGAAGATGTCGAGGGTACGGACGCCGCGGTCCCGTACTGCGGCCTCCATGCACTTCATACGGATGCCCACGTACGGGGGCGCGCTGCCGTCCTCGCAGGCGGCACGGACCAGCCGGGCGGCTCGTGCCGCCGCCGCGTCCTCCTCGGCGTCTGGGCGCAGGCCGTAGCCGTCCTCGAAGTCGATGCGCAGGTCCTCGACCGGCTCGCGCTCGAGCTTGGCCCGCACCCGGTCGTGCACGGGCGCGGCGAGTTGCGGGGGCAGGCCGAGCACGGAGGCGAACGACGCGGCGTCCGGGGCGTGTTCGTCGAGCAGCTCCAGTGCCTGCTCGCCCCACGCCTGGACGGTGCCGGCTTCGAAGACGTCTGCCGGGACGTAGACGGTGTGCACGGGCTGACGGGCGCCCGTCTCGCCGGGGTAGCGGCGGGCGAGTTCGGCGTCGACGGGGGCCAGCCGGGCTGCGATGCCCTCACTCACGCTGCTCGTCAGACTCGTGGTCACTGTCCCGTCCTCGCTCACACGGCCTCCTCTGCTTTTCCGCCCAGCGGAATCAACAATTCGTAGAACGAAGCTATCCGCGGCTCTCGGCGCAGGTCAACCATGCAGAGTCACGCTCCGGCGCGTTCACATGCCCGGCATCGCCAGCAGCTTCGCCTCGGTCTCCGGCTCGAGCCCGGCACGCGGACGGCCGGGCCGCAGCGGGGCCTTCCCGCCCAGCTGTTGCAGCCACGCCCACGTGTCGGCCACCGTCTCCGAGACGGGTCGGCAGCTCAGCCCCTCCGCCAGCGCCCGCGAGACGTCCCCCTGGTGCAGGTGGTCGTAGTCCGGGCCCGGAGGCAGCCAGACCGGGAGCCCCGTCCACGGCTCGGCACCGGCTGCGCGGACGGACTCCGGGGACTTCCAGTGCAGTTCGGCGCCGCCGCCGGTGACGTCCGCGCAGGCTTCGAGCAGTTCGCCCATCGTGCTGTGCCCGGGCGGGGAGACGGCGTTGAAGGCACCGCGCAGACCGCGGCCTGTCGCGTCGAGAACCCACTCGGCCAGGTCACGGACGTCGATGTACTGGAGGGGCAGCCCGCGAGGGCCGGGCGCCGGCACCGCGCCGCCCCGCGCCGTCCGCAGCAGCCACCACGGCAGCCGTCCGATGTTCTCGCCGGGACCGATGATCAGACCCGCGCGTACGAGCAGGGCCCGGTCGCCGAAGGCCGCGGCGGCGCCCAGCTCGCCTCCCCGCTTGGCGCGGGCGTAGTCGGACGCCACGTCATCGGCGTCGTCGTCGGCCGAAGCCTCCACGACCGGTGCGGTCTCGTCCGCTCCCGCCTTGACGGGGCCGGCGTAGACGGACCGGCTGGAGATGTACGTGTAGTGCTCCGCCGCTCCCCGGTCCTTCAGCAGCCGGGCCGCATCACGTACGGCCGACGGCGCACCCGACCAGGTGTCGACGACGGCGTCCCACTCTCCCCTGGCAAGTGCGGACAGGCCGTCCGGCTCGCTCCGGTCGCCGTGCAGCACCGTCACCCCGCGGGGCGCCTCATGACGCCCCCTGTGAAAGACGCTCACCCTCCAGCCGCGCTCCAGCGCCGCTTCCGCGACGGCCCGCCCCACGAACTCCGTCCCGCCCAGCATCAGCAGTCTCATGGAGCGACTGTGCCCGCCGCCCAGGCGGCACAGGCCTCATCCCGCTCTCGGCGGAATCGCCGTGCGGGGGCGGACGCACGCCGCCCCCGTACGCGGACGTACGGGGGCGGTGCGGCGGACGGGATGCCCGAGAGGCTCAGCCCTTGCGGGTCTTGACCTCTTCGGTCAGCGCCGGGACGACCTCGAAGAGGTCGCCGACGATGCCGTAGTCGACCAGGTCGAAGATCGGGGCCTCGGCGTCCTTGTTGATGGCCACGATGGTCTTGGAGGTCTGCATGCCGGCACGGTGCTGGATAGCGCCGGAGATGCCCGTCGCGACGTACAGCTGCGGCGAGACCGTCTTGCCGGTCTGGCCCACCTGGTTGGAGTGCGGGTACCAGCCTGCGTCCACGGCGGCACGGGAGGCGCCGACCGCGGCGCCCAGCGAGTCGGCCAGGCTCTCGATGATGTGGAAGTTCTCGGCGCCGTTGACGCCGCGGCCACCCGAGACCACGATCGCCGCCTCCGTCAGCTCCGGACGTCCGGTGGACTCGCGCGGCGTACGGGAGACGACCTTGGTGCCCTTCGCCAGCTCGCCGAAGCTCACGGAGAGCTGCTCCACGGTGCCGGCGGCCGGGGCGGCCTCCGGAGCGGTGGAGTTGGGCTTGACAGTGATCACCGGGGTGCCCTTGCTGACACGGGACTTGGTGGTGAAACCGGCGGCGAAGACGGACTGCGAGGCGACGGGGCCCTCGTCGCCGGACTCCAGGTCGACGGCGTCCGTGATGATGCCGGAGCCGATGCGCACCGCGAGGCGGGCGGCGATCTCCTTGCCCTCCGAGGAGGAGGGGACCAGCACGGCGGACGGTGAGACCGCGTCGTAGGCGGCCTTCAGCGCGTCCACCTTGGGCACGACGAGGTAGTCGGCGAACTCGGGGGCGTCGGCGGCGAGCACCTTCACCGCGCCGTACTCGGCGAGGGTCTTGGCCGCGGCCTCCGAGCCCGCACCGAGGTGCACGGCGACGGGGTCGCCGATGCGGCGGGCCAGGGTCAGCAGTTCGAGGGTCGGCTTGCGGACGGCGCCGTCCACGTGGTCGACGAGGACAAGGACTTCAGACATGGGGTTGCTCCTGCGGGAATGTGGGGCGGTTCTGCGGGCGGGGAGTACGGACGCTCAGGTGGCTCAGATGAACTTCTGGCCCGCGAGGTACTCGGCGAGCTGCTTGCCGCCCTCACCCTCGTCCTTGACGATGGTGCCCGCGGTGCGTGCCGGACGCGCTGTGGCGTCGTCGACCTTGGTCCACGCGCCCTCGAGCCCGACCTCTTCCGCCTCGATGTCCAGGTCGTCCAGGTCCAGGGACTCAACGGGCTTCTTCTTGGCCGCCATGATGCCCTTGAAGGACGGGTAACGCGCCTCGCCCGACTGGTCGGTGACAGAGACGACGGCCGGCAGCGAGGCCTCCAGCTGCTCGGTCGCGGTGTCGCCGTCACGGCGTCCGTTGACCTTGCCGTCGGTGACCGAGACCTCGGAGACCAGCGTCACCTGCGGCACGCCGAGGCGCTCGGCGAGAAGGGCGGGAAGCACGCCCATGGTGCCGTCGGTGGAGGCCATTCCGCACATGACCAGGTCGTACCCGGTCTTCTCGATCGCCTTGGCCAGCACGGCCGAGGTGCCGAGCGCATCGGTGCCGTGGAGGTCGTCGTCCTCGACGTGCACGGCCTTGTCGGCACCCATGGAAAGCGCCTTGCGCAGCGCGTCCTTGGCATCTTCGGGGCCGACCGTGAGCACGGTGATTTCCGCGTCGTCGGCGTCCTCGCCGATCTGCAGCGCCTGCTCCACCGCGTACTCGTCGAGCTCCGAGAGGAGGCCGTCGACCGACTCGCGGTCGGTCGTCAGGTCCTCGGCGAAGTGCCTGTCGCCGGTGGCGTCGGGCACGTACTTCACACAGACAACGATCCTCAAGCTCACGCCGGCTCTCCTACTGCTTGTCCTACGGTTCCGGCCCGCGGTGGACCGGCCCCCGTTCGTTATATTACTCGTCAGTACACATAGCGCGTACCCAGTTCTCAAGGCCGGGAACTGTGACCTTGCCAACGCCGGCACGCCGGAGCACGGGCCAACTCAATCACGGCGGCTGCGCGGCGGCGGCTCTCGTGTTCCCGGGTGGCCGCGTACCGTCACGGTGCCGAGACGGCCTCCGAGCGTCAAGGAAGGCCCCGACGATGCGAGATCAATCACGGGCCTCGCCCCCGGAAGCCGATTCCCGCTCCTTCTCGCAGCTCACGGCCACGCCGATTGCGGCGATGACGTCCGCTCTACGCGGCTGCCCGTAAGCCCGGCGCACCACACATCCCGAAGCGTCGAGCACGAGCACGGCCGGAGTGCGCAGGATCTCCAGGTCGCGGACGAGAGCGAGATGCTCCTCCGCGTCGATCTCCACGTGGCTGACTCCGGCCACCATCCCGCTGACCTCGGCGAGGGTGCGCCGCGTGGCGCGGCAGGGCTGGCAGAAGGCGCTGGAGAACTGCACGAGCGTCGCCCGCTCCCCGAGCTGCCGCAGGCCGACCGCCGCGGCGTCCAGCCGGGCGTTCCCGGCGTGGGGGCGCTCCACCTCCCGATCTGCCACCGTGCTCTCTCCTTGCCTGCCGTGTGCCGTGTGCCGTGTGCCGGACTCGCGTACGGCCGTGGCTCGCAGTGTGCAGCACGGGCCACGGTCACGCGCATTCCCCCACCCGCAGCGCATACCGGACGCCGGTGACGAGGATCTCCCGTCCATGCCCGCTGCGGGGTAGCCACGGGTATGCCCATCGGGAACCATCTGCGGCGGATCGAAGTTACGCGTCCGTAGGTAGTTGAGCGCACCTGGCGGGAGTTCCGCTCCCCCCGTACCCCGACGGCACCGATCAGGACACCGACAGGAAAGGCCTCCCGACATGGCAGAACTCGTCTACCCACCGGTGATCGCCACCGCACGCGCCTGGTTCAAGGCGCTGGACCTGCGCTTCGACATGGAGGGCACCGAGCACGTGCCGCACCAGGGCGGTGCCGTCCTGGTGAGCAACCACATCAGCTACCTGGACTTCATATTCACCGGGCTCACGGCCCTGCCCGCCAAGCGGCTGGTGCGCTTCATGGCCAAGGACTCGGTCTTCCGGCACAAGGTCTCCGGGCCGCTGATGCGCGCGATGAAGCACATTCCCGTGGACCGCTCCCAGGGTGAGGGCGCGTACAAGCACGCCCTGGAGGCGCTGCGTTCGGGCCAGATCATCGGCGTCTTCCCCGAGGCGACCATCTCGCGGTCCTTCACCCTGAAGGAGTTCAAGTCGGGCGCGGCCCGGCTGGCGCAGGAGGCCAAGGTGCCTCTCGTGCCCATGGCCCTGTGGGGGACGCAGCGGCTGTGGACGAAGGGGCGCAAGCGCGACTTCGGACGCAACCACTTCCCCATCAGCATCCGCGTCGGCGAGCCGATGCAGCCCGTGGCGGACGAGTCCCCGGCGGGCCTGACGGCGCGCATGCGCGACCGCATGAACGAGCTCCTGGAGGCCGCGCAGCGCGCCTACCCGGCCACTCCGAAGGGCCCGCACGACTCATGGTGGCTGCCGGCCCACATGGGCGGCACGGCCCCGACCGCGGCCGAGGCGAGAGCCCTGTAGCGACGGCGACGGGAGTCGGCCGGGCGGACGGTGCCGCCCGGCCGTCGTACCAGGGCAGGTCCGCAAAGCAGCGTCGTCCGCCTGCAAGGCGGGGGGCGCGGACACCCCCTAGCGGCCCATCTCCTCGCGGAGCGCCGCGAGGAAGCCGTCGACGTCCTCCTCGCGGGTGTCGAACGAGCACATCCAGCGCACGTCGCCGGCGGCCTCGTCCCAGAAGTAGAAGCGGTAGCGCTTCTGCAGCCGCTCGCTGACCTCGTTGGGGAGGCGCGCGAAGACGGCGTTGGCCTGTACGGGATAGAGGATCTCGACGCCGTCGACGGTCTTGACCCCTTCCGCGAGGCGCTGCGCCATGGCGTTGGCGTGACGTGCGTTGCGAAGCCACAGATCGCCGTTGAGCATGGCCTCCCACTGCACGGATATGAACCGCATCTTGGACGCCAGCTGCATGGACAGCTTGCGCAGATGCTTCATCGCCCGCACGGCGTCGGGGTTGAGCACGACGACGGCCTCGCCGAAGAGCATCCCGTTCTTCGTGCCGCCGAGGGAGAGGATGTCGACGCCGACCGCGTTGGTGAAGGCCCTCATCGGCTTGTCGAGGGCCGCCGCGGCGTTGGCGAGACGGGCACCGTCGAGGTGGACCTTCATTCCGCGCTCGTGAGCGTGCTCGCAGATGGCGCGGACCTCGTCCACGGTGTAGACCGTGCCCAGTTCGGTGTTCTGGGTGATGGAGACGACCTGGGGCATCGCACGGTGCTCGTCGTCCCAGCCGTGCGCTTCGCGGTCGATGAGCTCCGGGGTGAGCTTGCCGTCCTCGGTGGGCACGGTCAGCAGCTTCAGCCCGCCGACGCGCTCGGGGGCGCCGCACTCGTCGACGTTGATGTGTGCGGTCTCGGCGCAGATGACCGCGCCCCAGCGGTCGGTGACGGCCTGGAGTGAGATCACGTTGGCGCCCGTGCCGTTGAAGACGGGGAACGTCTCCGCGCGGGCTCCGAGGTGGCTGCGCACGGTCCTTTGGAGGTGAGCCGTGTACTCGTCGTCGCCGTACGCGGACTGGTGTCCGCCGTTGGCCAGGGCGAGCGCCGCCAGGACCTCGGGGTGCATGCCCGCGTAGTTGTCGCTGGCGAATCCGCGCACCGAGGGGTCGTGGCGGCGCTCGGCGTCGGTGCTCAGGGCTTCGGGGTCAACCACAGGCGTGTTCCGTTCAGTTCCTCGGTGGGCTTGCTCCACGTCCCGGCAATCGTGTCCGCCAGATCCTTTACGTCGGTGAAGCCCGAGAACTTGGCCTTCGGACGTTCGGCCCTCATCTGATCGTTCACCAGTGCCTTGACGACAAGGATCGCAGCCGCAGCCGCGGGGCCGGCGTCTCCCCCGGCCTTGCGGAACGCGTCACCGAGCGCGAGCGTCCACGCCTCGGCTGCCGCCTTGGACGCGGAGTAGGCGGCGTTGCCCGCGGTCGGGTTGCTCGCACCCGCCGCGCTGATCAGCAGATAGCGGCCGTTGCCGCTGCGCGCCAGCGCGCCCTCGAAGGCGAGGGAGGTGTGCTGCACCGTACGGATCAGCAGGTTGTGCAGGGTGTCCCAGTCCGCGAGGTCGGTCTCGGTGAAGCTGGCCGAGCCGCGCCACCCGCCCACGAGGTGCACGAGGCCGTGGACGTGCCCGAACTCCTTCTCCGTGCGGGCGGCCCACTCGCGGGTCGCCCCGAGGTCGAGAAGGTCGACGGTGTCTCCCGTGACG
>NZ_JACBXA010000248.1 GCF_013870515.1 Streptomyces albidus (ex Kaewkla and Franco 2022)
GATTGATGTGGTCCTTGATGAGGACGGGCTGGCCGGGAACCATTCCGCCGCGTCTCCTCGTCGGACGGACGGGAGTCAACCCGCAGCCGGGGCGCTCGGAGCTCCGCCCCGCCCGGCTGGAAGACCAGCCCCGTCTCGAAGAGGGCCAGGCCCCCCTGGCTGTCCTGACTGCCGCGGCCGTCGTTGCGGCGCAGCGCGTGGAGCAGACCCGGCAGCAGCGTCGTGCGCAGGGCCGGCTCCTCGTCGGAGAGCGGGTTGACCAGGGTGACCGTCCGGCGGCGCTCGTCGCCCTCGGGCAGGCCGAGCTGGTCGGCGGAAGCCTCCCCGACGAACGGGTAGTTGAGCGTCTCGACGTAGCCGGCGCCTGCCAGCGCGCGGCCGACACGGCGGAGCAGCCGCTGCCGCTCCGTCAGGCCGCGGCCCGCGGGCGGCCGTGGCAGCGTCGAGGGGAGGTTCTCGTACCCCTCGAGCCGGATGACCTCCTCGGCCAGGTCGTTGGGATCCGTCAGGTCCGCGCGCCAGGAGGGCACGGTGACCGTCAGCTCGTCCTGCCCGTAGACGTCGCAGCCCACCTGCTGCAGCCGGCGCACCACCGTCTCGCGACCGTAGGTGACGCCCGCGACGCGGTCCGGGTGACCGGCCGACATCTTGATGGTGTGCGGCCCGTGCGGAGCGACGAAGCAGGTGACCCCGGCCTCGGCGGATCCCCCTGCGAGCAGCACCAGCAGGTCGACGGTGCGCTGGGCGGCCGCGGCCGCCGCCTCCGGGTCGACGCCGCGCTCGAAGCGCCGGGAGGCCTCCGAGGAGAGCTTGTGGCGGCGGCTCGTACGGGCGACGGTGACAGGGTCGAAGTGCGCGGCCTCCACGACGACTTCGGTGGTGCCGCGCCACTCGCCGGTGCCCGGGTCCTGCTCGGGGTCGGCGATCTCGCTGTTGATCCCGCCCATCACGCCGGCGAGCCCGATGGGCCCGGCGTCGTCGGCGATGACGAGGTCTTCGGCGTCCAGCTTCCGCTTCGTGCCCTCCAGGGTCGTCAGCTGCTCGCCCTGCGCCGCGCGGCGGACCGTGATGGCTCCGTCGAGCCGGGAGCGGTCGTAGGCGTGCAGCGGTGAACCCAGCTCCAGCATCACGTAGTTCGTGATGTCGACGGGCAGCGAGACGGGACGCATGCCCGCCTTCTGCAGCCGTCGCTGAAGCCAGATCGGCGACCTGGCCTCGGGGCGCAGCCCGGTGACCGTACGGGCGGCGAAGCGGTCGCATCCCTCGGGGTCGCTGACGTGCACCGGGAATCCGTGCTCGTTCGGCGTGGGGACGTCGAGCAGGGCCGGGTCCCGCAGCTGCTGCCCGTAGGCGATGGCCGTCTCGCGGGCGATGCCGCGCATGGACAGGCAGTAGCCGCGGTCGGGTGTGACCGCGATGTCCAGTACCTCGTCGACGAGTTCGAGCAGCTCGATGGCGTCGGTGCCCGGCTCGTACTCGGGCGGGAGGACGAGGATCCCGTCGTGGTCGTCCCCCATGTCCAGCTCACGGGCCGAGCAGATCATGCCCTCGGAGACCTTGCCGTAGGTCTTGCGGGCGCTGATGGCGAAGTCGCCCGGCAGCACGGCCCCGGGCAGCACGACGACGACCTTGTCGCCGACGGCGAAGTTGGTCGCGCCGCAGACGATGTTCTGGGCCTCGCCGGTGCCGTTGGCGTCCGCCACGTCGACCTGGCAGTAGCGGATCGGCTTCTTGAACTCGGACAGCTCCTCGATCGCGAGGACCTTGCCGACGACGAGCGGCCCCTTGAGCCCTGCACCGAGCCGTTCGACCGTCTCGACCTCGAGTCCGGCGTCGATCAGCTTCGCCGCGACGTCCCGGCCGGTCTCTCCCGGCGGCAGCTCGACGTACTCTCGCAGCCACGAAAGCGGGGCGCGCATCAGATCTCCATCCCGAACGGCCTGGTGAAGCGCACGTCACCCTCGACCATGTCTCGCATGTCCTCGACGTTGTGGCGGAACATCATCATCCGCTCGATCCCGAACCCGAAGGCGAACCCGCTGTACTTCTCGGGGTCGACGCCGCAGGCCGTGAGCACCCGCGGGTTGACCATGCCGCAGCCGCCCAGCTCGATCCAGCCCTCGCTGGAGCAGGTGCGGCACGGGTTGTCCGGGTTCCCGACCGACTCGCCGTGGCAGCGGTAGCAGACCATGTCCATCTCGGCCGAAGGCTCGGTGAACGGGAAGTAGTTGGGACGCAGACGGGTGTGCACGCCCTCGCCGAACAGCTCCCGGACCATGTGGTCGAGAGTGCCCTTGAGGTCGGCCATCGTCAGGCCCTCGTCCACAGCGAGGAGTTCGACCTGCGTGAAGACGGGAGTGTGGGTCGCGTCCAGCTCGTCCGTACGGAAGACGCGGCCGGGACAGATGACGTAGACCGGCGGCTCGCGGTCCAGCAGGGTACGGATCTGCACCGGTGAGGTGTGCGTACGCAGGACGACGCCGCTCTCGCCCTCGTCCTTCGCGTCGCCGCCTGCCCGCACGAAGAAGGTGTCCTGCATCGTGCGCGCCGGGTGATCGGGCGCGATGTTGAGGGCGTCGAAGTTGAACCACTCGGCCTCGACCTCGGGGCCCTCGGCGACCTCGTACCCCATGGCGACGAAGATGTCCTCGACGCGCTCGGAGAAGGTGGTCAGCGGGTGCCGTGCTCCGGCGGGCACGCGGTCGTGGGGCAGCGTGACGTCGACTGCCTCCTCGACCAGGACGCGCTCGTCGCGCTCGCGCTCCAGCTCTTCCTGCCGCAGCTTCAGCGCCTGGCCGACCGCTCCGCGGGCCTGGCCGACCCGCTTGCCGGCCTCGGCCTTGGCGTGCGGTGGCAGTGCGCCGATCTCGCGGTTGGCCAGCGCCAGCGGGGCGCGGTCGCCTGCGTGGGCGGCCTTCACCTCGCGCAGCGCTTCGAGATCACCGGCGCCGGCGATGGCGGCGAGCGCCTCGTCCTTGGCCCGGTCGATCACTTCCGGTTTCAGTGCCTCGACCTCGACGGGGTCGAACGACTTATTGGGTGCGGACATCTTTTCCCGTACTTCCGATTGGCTTTGGCTGCGCAAGAGTGCCAACAGCCGAGTCTAGAGGGGCGAGCGTGGTCCCCCGTACGCGGATGTGATCACCGGCGGCGGACCCGGGGCTTCGAGCACTCCGGGGCGCGAGGGACCGGCACGGCCCCTGAGGGGCCGGGGAAGCCCGTGCGCGCCGCTCAGGCCATGAAGGCCGGGGCGCCCACGGGCAGGGTAAATCGGAACTGGGCCCCGCCGGCGGATCCCCTGCCCACCGTGATCGACCCGCCGTGCGCCTCGACGATGCCCTTGACGATGTAGAGCCCCAGGCCGGTGCCGCCGCGCTTGCTCCCCCGCCAGAAGCGGGTGAAGACGCGGCTCATCGACTCCTCGGGGATGCCGGGGCCTTCGTCGCTCACGGTCACTGCGGTTCCTTGTTCGTCGCTACGGGCCGGCGCGGGCGCCACCTCGATGGTGACAGTGCCTTCGCCGTGCCGCACTGCGTTTTCCAGCAGGTTGCCCAGGACCTGGTCCACCTTGTCCGGGTCGGCCCACAGGCCCGGCAGAGGTTCGCTGACCCGGGTGACGAAGCGGTCCGCGGAGCGTCCCGCCGCGACGTGCGCCTCGACGTGGCGGCGGACCGCCGCGGCCATGTCGACCGGCTGACGGCGCACCTCGAGACGCCCCGAGTCGATGCGGGATATGTCCAGCAGCTCGGCGATGAGCCTGGTGATGCGGTTCGCGTCGGCGTCGACGGTCTCCAGCATCAGGCGCTTCTGGTCGTCGGTGAAGCGCTCCCACTTCGCGAGCAGCGTCGCGGTGAAGCCCTTCACCGAGGTCAGCGGGGAGCGCAACTCGTGGGCGACGGTGGCGATCAGCTCGGCATGGCTGCGCTCTGCGCGGCGCCGGGCCTCGGTGCCCCGCAGGCTCACCACCAGCCGGTGCACGGGCCCTTTCCGGTACGCCCGTACGTAGCGTGCCGCCACCAGCACCTCCTGCCCGCCGGGCAGGAGCAGGTTGCGTTCGGGCTGTCCGGTGCGGGTGGCGAGACCGCCGTAGGGGTCGGTGAGCTGCCACCAGCGGCGGCCTTCGAGGTCTTCGAGCGGCAGCGCGGCGTGCAGGGGACGGCCGAGAGCGTCGGAAGCGTGGCGGCCGGTCAGGCGGGCTGCGGCGGCGTTGAAGCAGATGACGCGGCCTGCGTCGTCGGCCACGACCAGCCCTTCGGGCAGGTCGTCGGGGTGTACGTCGAGCGCCTCGTGCTCGGGACTTCCCTCGTCGTGGGGAGCGGCCGGGGCGTCCTCGGAGCCGGCTGCCGCGCCGGCTCTGCTGTCGAGCGTGCTGCTGCCGGGATCGGACAGGACCTCGCGCGGTGGTGTTCCGTAAGCGCGTACATCCATCCCCGCCGACCCCCCTCTCTGGCCGCTCTCGCTCGCCCCCGGGCTGGCCACCCTACTAGTGCCTGGTCCGCAGTGTCCCTCCCCGCGACGTCGGGCTGAAGCCGCGCTCGACCAAGAAAACGCGCTGAAGGACGTGCGCCGGAGTGCGCTATTCCGTGACCCCTCGACCGTCGGCGCCCGTACGGCATCCCCCGGGGGCGCGCTGCGCACGCGCGGAGGCGTACAGGCAGACCGCGGCGGCCGTCGCGAGATTGAGGCTCTCCGCCCGGCCGTGGATCGGCACCCGCACCGCGGCGTCCGCGAGGGCGCGCGTCTCCTCCGGCAGGCCCCACGCCTCGTTGCCGAAGATCCAGGCGGTGGGCACGCCCATGCTTCCCGCGTCGAGTTCGGCGTCGAGGTCGTGCTCGCCCGTGCCGTCCGCTGCCAGGAGCCGCACTCCCGCGGCACGCAGCCCGCCTGTCGCCTCCTCGACGGGGACGCCCACCGCCACGGGCAGATGGAAGAGGGAGCCCGCGGAGGCCCGGACGGCCTTGGGGTTGTACAGGTCGACGGACGCGTCGGTGAGAACGACGGCCTCGGCACCCGCGGCGTCGGCGCAGCGCAGCACCGTGCCGGCGTTGCCCGGGTCGCGTACATGGGCGAGTACGGCCACCAGCCGGGGGCGCTCCGCCAGCACCTCCTGAAACGGACGGTCCACGAAGCGGCAGACTCCGATGAGGCCCTGCGGGCTGACTGTCTGCGCGATGTCGGCCAGGGTCTCGAGGTCGGCGAAGTGGACGCGTGCGCCCGTCTCCCCGGCCTCACGGACGATCTCCGGATGGCGTTCGGCGGCCTCTGGAGTCGCGAAGAGTTCCAGCAGCACAGGACCCCCGGGTTCCGCTGAACGAACGGCGACGGCCTCCCGTACGGCCTGTGGGCCCTCGGCGAGGAAACGGCGGTCCTTGGCGCGGAAGTTGCGCCGGACCAGCCGCCGTGCCGCGGCGACCCGTGCGGAGCGCGGGGAGATCAGGTCGGGTGTGCCCATGGGCGGCGGCTCACTTCGTGGTTCGTCCCGGCACAGCAGCGGACCCGCAGGCGCGATGCCTACGGGTCCGTCGCTGTGCTTCCGTCATGCGCGGCGTGCTTCAGGCGGCCTTCGGAGCGTTGACGTCGCTCGGGAGGGCCTTCTGAGCCACCTCGACGAGGGCCGTGAAGGCGCCCGCGTCGTTGACTGCGAGGTCGGCGAGGATCTTGCGGTCCACCTCGACGTTGGCAGCCTTCAGACCCTGGATGAAGCGGTTGTAGGTGATGCCGTTCGCACGGGCGGCGGCGTTGATCCGCTGGATCCACAGCTGCCGGAAGTCGCCCTTGCGCCGCTTGCGGTCGTTGTAGTTGTAGACGAAGGAGTGGGTGACCTGCTCCTTCGCCTTCCTGTACAGACGGGAGCGCTGACCGCGGTAGCCGCTGGCCTGCTCCAGGATCGCCCGGCGCTTCTTGTGTGCGTTCACTGCCCGCTTGACGCGTGCCACTTGATGACTCCTTGGTACACGGGGCCGGTCTGGTGGACGAGACCACCCAGCCCGAATCGAATGGGTCCCGGGTCGAGCTGGATCTACTTGCCGAGAAGCTTCTTCGCCTTCTTGGCGTCGCCCGGGGCCATCTCGGTGTTGCCAGCGAGGCGGCGCGTCAGCGTGGACGGCTTGTGCTCGAGATAGTGGCGACGACCCGCACGCTGGCGCAGCACCTTGCCGGAGCCGGTGATCTTGAAGCGCTTACGGGCACCGCTGTGCGTCTTGTTCTTCGGCATGTCGCCGTTCACTCCTCGTCGGTGACGCTCCCGGGCATGCCGCAGACCGGCAGGCGGAAGCGTCTTGTATCGCTGTTTCGGGTATCCGAGGCGGGGCCCCAGGAGGGCTCACGCCTCGGCGGGCTCCTCGGCGGGCTCCTCGATCGCGCTGCTCTCCGGCTGACGGCCGGCCTTGCGGGCCGCCTGAGCCTCGCGGGCCTCGGCCATCGCCTCGGTCTTCTTCTTGTGCGGACCGAGCACCATGATCATGTTGCGGCCGTCCTGCTTCGGGTTGGATTCCACGAAACCCAGGTCGGCGACGTCGTCCGCGAGGCGCTGAAGCAGCCGGAAGCCCAGCTCGGGGCGGGACTGCTCACGTCCGCGGAACATGATCGTGATCTTGACCTTGTCACCCTGCTTGAGGAACCGGACGACGTGACCCTTTTTGGTGTCGTAGTCGTGCGGGTCGATCTTCGGCCGGAGCTTCATCTCCTTGATGACCGTGTGCGCCTGGTTCTTGCGCGCTTCACGGGCCTTCATGGCCGACTCGTATTTGAACTTTCCGTAGTCCATGAGCTTGCACACGGGCGGACGTGCTGTCGCCGCCACCTCGACCAGGTCGAGGTCGTACTCCTGCGCTAGCTCCAGGGCCTTGGCAAGCGGCACGATGCCGACCTGCTCGCCACTGGGACCGACGAGTCGCACCTCGGGGACGCGAATCCGGTCGTTGATGCGGGGCTCGGCGCTGATGGGGCCTCCTCGGGTACACCACGCGACGGTCTGGCGGACGGCCGCGTGCGGTCAGTTCGTGTGACCCCCGCGCCGGAACGCACAAAACGCCCCTGACGGACACATGCGGGGCTCCTCAAAGACCGGGAGCACCGACGCGACTATCCGCGGGGCGCAGCCTGACCGTTGACCCGCGGTCCTGAGGACCGTCAGGTGGGAGATCGGAGCCTCCACTTGCGGGCTGAAGAGACGTTCTTCAGCCGGTCGATATCCCAGCATACCAGGGGCCGCAGGTGCTCCCCACCGGGGTGGCGAGGCGGGGGCGAGGCCTAGGCTGGCGCCCATGAGCGACTCCACACCCGCAGACCCCGCAGGGCCCGCCGATGGCGCGGGCACTCCCGGAAACCCCGACTTCGACAGCATGACCCGCGACATCGCGGACGTGCCGGCGGTCGAGGTGATCACCACGGTCGCCGTCCACCTGATGAGCTCCGCAGCGGTGAACCTCGGGCTCTCCGAGGACGGTGAGCAGCACCGTGACCTGGACGAGGCGCGGAAGCTCATCCACTCGCTGGCCGGACTGGTCACCGCCGCCGCGACGGAGATCGGCTCGTACCACGCAGCGCCCCTGCGCGACGGTCTGAAGTCGCTGCAGCTGGCGTTCCGCGAGGCCTCCGCCGTACCCGACGAGCCCGGACAGGGGCCCGGGGAGAAGTTCACCGGCCCGGTCATCGGCTGAGCGCCCCGGCGGGCGCCCAGCCGGACCTCAGCGCAGGGGCGAACCGGAGGGCTGCATGTTCCTGTGCATCTCCGCGCCCGCCGGAGGGTGCGTGATCCGGTGGACCATCGCCGCCAGTAGACCGCCCGCCAGTGGCGCCACGATGAACAGCCACAGCTGGGTCAGCGCGGCGCCGCCGGCGAAGATCGCAGGGCCGAGGCTGCGTGCGGGGTTGACCGAGGCGCCGGTCAGGGGGATGCCCATGAGGTTCACCGCCGCCAGGGTCAGGCCGATCGGCAGTCCCCCGAAGCCCGCCACCGTCACCCTGTGCGTCATGCACAGGTACACGTAGACGAGCAGCATCGTCAGCAGCAGCTCGGCCACGAAGGCACCGCCGAGGTTGATCCTCACCGCGGACCGGTCGCCGAAGCCGTTGCTGCCGAAGCCCTCGCTCGTACGCAGTCCGGGCACCTGCTTGGCGACCAGGAACAGCAGCGCCGCACCGGCGATGGCGCCGGCGACCTGCGCGACCCAGTACCTGACGGCCGTCTGCATGTCGAGGCGCTTGGCCACCAGCATGCCGAGCGTGACCGCCGGGTTCACGTGCGCCCCCGAGATCGGCCCGATCACGTACGCCAGGGCGAGCAGTGTGAAACCGAAGGCCAGGGCGATGCCGAGCGTGCCGATGAACTCGCCCGACAGCACCGTGGCACCGACCGCGAAGAAGACGAGGACCAGGGTTCCCAGAAATTCCGCCGCAGTGGTCTGCAGCTCCGTCTCGGTCGACATGACGCTCCTGACACGTCGGGGATGGTCGATCACCATCCGAGTCTCCGCCGCGTTGAGCGGACCCGCATGTCGAGCCGGTGCCTGCCCTCAGCGCCGGTAGAGGGCGCCGCGGGGCAGGGAGCTGCCGGGTGGAAGCACCGCCAGTTCGA
>NZ_JACBXA010000249.1 GCF_013870515.1 Streptomyces albidus (ex Kaewkla and Franco 2022)
GCCGCAGTGTGTCTGCGGGTCGGGGCCCGAGTGCCCTTCGGGCCGACCTGGGACCCGCTGGCTGCGAGTCGACCGAGAGCCGTTGTCTACTGAGCATCCGGGCCCCACCCGGGTCGCACCTGCCGGCCAGCCATAAACTTCCGCCCCCGTGCCGCGGGCGCTGGACCTGGCTCCCAGTGGCGGTGTCCCGGTGCGGCACACCACCCCCTGGCCCAGCGACGTTCGACGACTGCGCGGGGAGTGGCAAGCCGGACGTCCTGTGGTGGACCTGGCCGAACCTACCGGGCGGCCGGCATCGCCTGTCAACAGCCACGCCACCAGCGGCGTTTCGCCCAATCAGCAGGTCAGTGCCGCGCAGGCAGCGCGGGGTCGGCAGGCTCAAGGGGCGTCTACGGGCCTCAAGTCACGCGCATACATCACTCGTTCGGACGCTCGTAGACGGATCGGCCCCCCACCACCGTCCGCAGGCAGACGGGGAGTTGAGTGCCGGGTGTCAGGTCGGGAAGTCCCGGAGTGCCGGAGCGCGGGTCCGTCGACCAGTTGGCCACGCGGCTGTCGGGGGTCTGCACGATCAGATCGCCGGTGTGCCAGAGCGCGTAGTCGGCCGGGGCGCCGGGCACGAGGACTCCCGCGTCGTCGATCCCCACGGCGCGCTTCCCGCCCCGCGTATGGGCGGTGAAGCCGCCGCGTACGGAGATGCGGTGCCCGGGCGTCCGGTGGAAGGCGGCGGCGCGGATCGTGCCCCACGGATCCAGCGGCGTGACAGGGCTGTCGGAGCCGAAGGCGAGCGGGACACCGGCGCGTTGGAGCGCGGCGTACGGATTGAGGGTGGCTGCCCGCTCCGCTCCGAGCCGGACGGCGTACATGCCGTCGGCCCCGCCCCAGGCCGCGTCGAAGGCGGGCTGCACGGACGCGGTGAGCGCGAACTCGGCGAAGGCCGCGACGGTCTTCTCCGTGAGCATCTCCGCGTGTTCGACGCGGTGCCGGGCGGCGCGCACCCGCTCTGTGCCGACCTGCTCGGCAGCCGCCCGTACGCCGTCGGTCACGGCTGTCACGGCGGCGTCGCCGATGGCGTGGAACCCCGCCTGGAGGCCGGCCTCGGTACAGGCGGCGACGTGTGCCGCGACGGCACCGGCGTCGAGGTAGGAGGTGCCCGTGTGTTCGGCGTCCGCGTAGGGGGCCGTCAGATGCGCGGTGTGCGAACCGAGAGAGCCGTCCGCGAAAAGATCGCCTGCGGCACCGAAGGCGCCCAGCGCACGGATGCGGGCGGCGTCCTGGGCGGAGGAGACGGGCTCGGCCCAGTAGCCGTGCACGCGGGGTCCGTCGGCGTTGGCGGCGAGGGCCAGGAGCGCGGTGAAGTCGTCCTCACTGGAGATGTCGGGTCCGGCGCACTCGTGCAGGTCGCCGATGCCGAGGGACGCGGCGTGGTCGAGGGCCGCCCGCTGTGCCTCGGCCCGGCGTTCGGGAGTGAGGGTGCCGTGAGCGACGTTGCGAACGGCGTGGTGGGCGTCGCGGGTCAGGGGCTCGCCGTCGGCGAAGCCGGGGAGCTGGGCGATGCCGGGGACGAGGTCGAGGAGGGCGGTGGTGACCAGCGCGGAGTGCACGTCGGTGCGGGAGAGGTACAGGGGGCGACCGCCGGTGGCCTCGTCGAGCTCGGCCCGTGTGGGGTGGCGCTGCTCGGGCCAGCGGGTGGCGTCCCAGCCGTGGCCGAGAAGCACGCGGTCCACGGGGCGTGCGGTCGCGTAGTCACGGATGCGGGCGAGGGCGTCCCGAAGGGAGGGCGAGCCCGTCAGGTCGAGGCCGGTCAGAGCCAGCCCGGTGGCGGTGATGTGCACGTGTGCATCGGTGAAGGTGGGGGTGACGAGCGCGCCGTCGAGGTCGACGGTCTCGTCGACGCCGTCTGCGAAGGAGTCGGCGGCACCTTCGGAGCCGATCCAGGCGATGCTGCCGCCCTCGGTGACCATCGCGGTGGCGAAGGGATCCGCCGGGCTGTGGACCTCGCCTCCGCGCAGCAGGACGGTGTGTGACTCACGGCCTGGGGGCATGCGCTCGCTCATGGCGACAGTCTCCCGCCCGGACGGCAACCTGGGCCGGGCGGGGTTCGTCAGCGCGTCAGATGCGGGGCGGACGCGCCTCGTACGGGGTCGACAGGACGACTGTCGTACGGGTGGAGACCCCGGAGAGCGAACGGATGCGGGCGAGGAGGTTCTCGAGCTCGATCGGGGAGCCGACGCGCACCTTGAGGATGTAGTTCTCGTCGCCGGCGACGCTGTGGCACGCCTCGATCTCCGGGACCTCCGCGAGTCGTTCGGAGATGTCGTCCGGCGCGCTGGGGTCGAACGGTTTGACGGAGATGAACGCGGTGAGCGGCAGGCCCACCGATTCGGCGTCGACGAGGGCGGTGTATCCGCGGATGACTCCGCGCTGCTCAAGCCGGCGCACGCGCTGATGCACCGCCGATGTGGACAGGCCCGTGGCCTTGCCCAGGTCGGTGTAGCTCATCCGCCCGTCCTTGACGAGCAGATCGACGATTTGCCTGTCCACTTCCTCCACAGCAGGTCAACCTACTGCGCCGGGGGCGCTCCGGCACAACGGGCGCATGCCGGAGGGCACGTGAGGGCGCTAGGTGTGACCAAGACCACACTCGTGCTCCCGTGTCCCTCCGCGTGCCGCGATTATGCGAATGACGCCGCGGGAAGTGCTTGCTGTGGCCGGGGGCGAGATGCCCGGCAGGTCCACCCGAGGGGGATTTGCATGCGCACTGTGAAGCGGGTCCACATTTCCGAGAACGCCGCTGAGCCGGCAACAGGGGAATCCGTGGCCGCGGAGGCGTACGAAAGTGAGATCTACGAGATCTTCCGGGTGTCATGCCCGGACTGCGGGCAGCCGATCGCGCTGCTCGCGGAGGAGGAGAGACTGCCCCAGCACGGGTTGTGCGCATCGCCGTGGGACCCGTTCGGGCTGACGGTGTGCCAGGGATCGGGCCGGGCGGCGTCCGAAGCTGCCTCGCTGGGTGACGAGTTGGGACACGAGCACGACCTCACGGCGCTGCTGCTCACCCTTCCGGCGGGGCTCGACTGGCGGACGCAGCCGTTCTCGCACGCGGGACGCGCCCCCTTGAGCGCTGCGAGCTGATCACCTGTTTCTCGGCCCGGAGCCGCCGGGCCCCGGAGCCCGTACCCGAGGCGCTGGGAGCCGCGTGCGGGAGTGCCAGTGCCCGGGTGTGCGGTGGGCCGGGTGGCGTAGTCCGCGTATGAGGAATTCCTCGCTACGCGCACGCGTAGCGAGGCTCCGGCCTGCCGCTCCGGCGCAGGGAGCGAGGGCGCTTCATGCCTGCGTGCGCAGACCGGTCACGCGTGCCTGCACCGGTGCGCCGGCCTCCGGTGAAGAGCCTCCGGAGAACCGGCTCGTACTTCAGCTGCCTGTGTCCGTGGGTGCCGTGGCGCCTACGAGTGCGGGGATTCCCACCGCGCGCTCGAACGTGTCGATGGTCCGGGCGAAGTCACGTGTGGAGAGCAGCAGTTTGTAGACGATGGCGAGTTCGAAAAGGAGAAGCCCGGCACCGGCGACGATGGTGACGGGGATCACCGCGTCGAAGAGCGGCCCGATGATGAACACCGCCATCTGGAACTCGATCCCGCTGACGAGGTGACTGCGGACGCGGTGACGCAAAAGGAAGGACCGCATTCGCAGGTACAGCGGGAAGCGGTGGCGGAATTCCTGATTCAGGTCGATGACTTGACGCTGCCGGGCGAGTGTCGCCACGGCGGAGCCTTCTTCGGGGACGGTCTCGCCGGCCGCCGCATTCCGGTCCTGTTCGATGTCCGCTTCGGGGTTGTCGCGCAACAGGTCTTCCATGAAGGCCAGTTCGGCCTCGTTGTCGGCGCGGCGCGCCGCGCGGAGACGCACCTTGATCTGCTTGCGCATCGTGTGGCGTGTCTTGAAGATCTCGAGCGAGTTGATGTAGCGCAGACCGTCGAGGAAGATCACCACCGCGACCAGCCAGACGTACTCGGTCTCACCTGTGCGCTGGTACTGCCCGGCCATCAGCGCGGCGGCGCAGAGCATGACGCGTACGCGGTCGAAGACGAAGTCGAGCCAGGCGCCGAACACGGAGCCCGTGCCGGTGAGCCGGGCGACCTTCCCGTCCATGCAGTCGAGGATGAAGCTCAGGTGGTAGACGACGGCGCCGGCTATGAGCCAGCGCCAGTCGCCCATGGCGAAGCACGCGGCCGAGACGAGGCCCAGCACGAGTGCGCCCCAGGTGAGCTGATTCGGGGTGATGCGCGTGCGCATCGCGGTCTGGCGTACCAAAGGCGTGGCGACGGGGTCGACCAGCAACACCGTCCACCACGCGTCGCGTTTCTTCTGGGTGATGCGGCGCACCTCATCGAGGGGCGGCATTTCGTGACGCATATTCAACTTCCTTATTCCTGTGGGGTACATCGGAGGCTAAGGAAGCGTTCATTTGAGGTACAAGATCGGCCGGGTGCAACCTTTTCAGATGTCCGATGGTCATACCCGGAACAAGAGTCGATGTCCTCCGTGCGTCTCCAAACGCTGTCGTCGCTGCTGCCGCGCCGTTACTCCGAGCGAGCCTCCCCAGCTCCGAGAGGTGAATCAGGTCCGAGCAGTGGGCACCCGTGCCGCTCCCTGACCCAGACCGGTGAGCGAGGCCGTTATGACACAGACACCGATGAAGCCGGCCAAGAAGGCCAAGGACCGGGCGACCGTACGGGCGCTTCTGGACCGGCACGGCCAGACCTATGCCGAACAGGCCGGCATCACGCTCCGCGACACCCCCTCGCCGCTCTACCGGCTCCAGGTGCTGTCACTGCTGCTCTCCGCCCGCATCCGGGCGGACATCGCGGCCGCGACGGCACGCGCGCTGTACGACGCCGGGATGCGGGACGCCCGCCGGATGGCCGAGGCGACGTGGCAGCAGCGCGTCGACGCGCTCGGAGTGGGCGGCTACAGGCGCTACGACGAGCGCACGGCCACCCAGCTCGGTGACGGCGCGGAGCTGCTCCTGAGGAAGTACGGCGGCGACCTGCGCCGGATGCGTGAGGATCCCCGCACCGAGGAGCGCCTGCGCGAGGTGCCCGGCATCGGGCCGACCGGTGTGGACATCTTTCTTCGCGAGGTTCAGCAGGTGTGGCCCGAGTTCGGCCCGTACTTCGACCAGAAGGCGCAGCAGGGTGCCGAGCGGCTCGGCCTGCCCACCTCACCCGGGAAGCTGTCCGATCTCGTCGCCGCACGGGACCGGGCACGGTTCGCGGCCGCGCTTGTGCGCGCGGCGCTGGACAAGAAGGTCGTCGAGGACGTGCGGGCGGCGGTGTAGCACCCGCCTGCGCGCACGACCTCGACGGCCTGCGGCGCCCCGGGCCCGGTGGGCTGGTGGCCTTGTGGCCTAGCAGCCGCGTTCGGGGCCGACCATCTGGCGGGCGATCACCATGCGCTGGATCTGGTTGGTGCCCTCGACGATCTGGAGCACCTTCGCCTCGCGCATGTAGCGCTCGACGGGGAAGTCAGTGGTGTACCCGTAGCCGCCCAGTAGCTGGACGGCGTCCGTGGTCACCCGCATCGCCGCGTCGGTGCAGAACAGCTTGGCCATCGCGGCTTCGCGGGCGAACGGGCGCCCCGCGTCGCGCAGTCGGGCAGCACTGATGTAGAGGGAACGTCCCGCCTCGATCTGCGTCGCCATGTCGGCGAGCATGAAACGCAGGCCCTGGAAGTCCGTCAGCGGGCGGCCGAACTGCTCACGGCCGTGCATGTACCGGACCGACTCGTCGAGGGCCGCCTGGGCGAGTCCGACGGCGCACGCCGCGATGCCCAGCCTTCCCGACTCCAGGGCCGACAGAGCGACGGTCAGCCCTTGCCCCTCCTCGCCGATGCGGCGCGCGTCGCTGACGCGCACGCCGTCGAAGTGCACCTGTGCGGTGGGTGATCCGTTCATCCCCATCTTGCGCTCGGGCGCGGCCGCGGAGACTCCCTCGGCGTCTCCCGGGACGAGGAAGGCGGTGATGCCGCGTGGCCCCTCCTGGCCGGTACGGGCGAGGACGGTGTAGAAGTCGGCGACTCCCCCGTGCGTGATCCACGCCTTGGTGCCCTGCAGGATCCAGTCGTCCCCGTCCCGGGTGGCGCGGGTGCGCAGGGAGGCGGCGTCGGAGCCGGAGGCCGGTTCGGAGAGGCAGTACGCGCCGAGCGTGCCGCCGCCGAGCATGGCGGGCAGGTGGTCGGCGCGCTGCTCCTTGCTGCCGAAGACGGCGAGGCCGTGGCAGGAGAGCGTGTGGACGCTGGTGCCGAGACCGACGCTCAGGCGGGCGCCGGCGAGCTCCTCGAGCATCTGGAGGTAGACCTCATACGGCTGGTCACCACCTCCGAATTCCTGCGAGTACGGGAGGCCGAGCAGCCCCGACCGGGAAAGCAGGGTGAAGATCTCACGGGGGAAGCGGCCCTCCGCCTCTTCCTCGTTCGCGCCGGGACGGATCTCCCGCTGGACCAGTTCACGTACGAGAGCCAGCAGATCACGCGCTTCCTGCGTGGGCAGTTGGCGATCCACCGGCTGCGGTCCGAGTTCAGGCATCACGACGCTCTCCTCCTGTCGGGGGCTGAGGGCGACGGACCTGGGTGTGGTGACGCCGCCGTATCCGGCCACGGCCGGGGGCCGGGACCGGTGAAACCGCTTGGCCGCGATGGTGCCCCGCCGGGTTGCGACGGCGGCTGACCAGCAGATGCGGCGAAATGAGTATGCCCGATCGGCGGCATGCCGTCACCGGTGGGACAGAACGGGCGAACTGGTCCGGCGGGGGACGGATGAGCGGAATACCTGTCGCGAATTGGTTCAAACCATTGACGCACTGGTCTAGTCCTTCTAGATTCCGCCGGGAACCGTCCGCGCGCATCCGGCGATCACCCCCCGACTCCCGCGAGGAGAACCATGACCGGACCATTCGAACGACGTCGCAGAAGCCCCTCACGCAGCAACCGGCGCCGCCTCTTCGCCCTCCTCGCGACGGGGTGCGCGCTGGTGCTGGCCGCGACGCTCCCGGCGGGGAGCGCCGGCGCGGTCCCTGCTCCGGCGAAGCCCGTACAGCAGCGGGCCCAGCAGACGGCGGCCGACGGCAAGTTGGTGGGCTACTTCGCCAACTGGGACGTCTACCAGCGCAATTACCACGTCAAAGACATCGACACCTCGGGGTCGGCTGCCGAACTCACCCACATCAATTACGCGTTCGGAAACGTCCAGGGTGGAAAGTGCACCGTCGGCGACGGGTTCGCCGACTACGAGAAGTCCTACACCGCCGACCAGAGCGTCGACGGACAGGCCGACACCTGGGACCAGACCCTGCGCGGCAACTTCAACCAGCTGCTGAAACTCAAGAAGAAGCACCCCGGGCTCAAAGTCCTTTGGTCCTTCGGCGGTTGGACCTGGTCCGGCGGCTTCGCCGAAGCGGCGAAGAACCCTGCCGCGTTCGCCGACTCCTGCCACAGCCTTCTGAACGACCCGCGCTGGGCCGGGCTCTTCGACGGGATCGACATCGACTGGGAGTACCCCAACTCCTGCGGCCTGACCTGTGATCAGAGCGGCCGGCAGGCCTTCACCGACGTGATGAAGGCGCTGCGCGCGAAGTTCGGCGGCGACAAACTGGTGACGGCCGCGATCACCGCCGACGCCTCGGCGGGCGGCAAGCTGGAGGCCGCCGACTACGCGGGCGCCGCCCAGTACGTCGACTGGTATCTCCCCATGACCTACGACTACTTCGGCGCCTGGGACGCGCAGGGCCCCACCGCTCCGCACTCCCCCCTCACCGGCTACGACGGCATCCCGAAGGACGGCTTCAACACCGCCGCCACCGTCGAGAAGCTGACCGGGATGGGCGTGCCGGCGAGCAAGCTGCTGCTCGGACTCGGCTTCTACGGGCGGGGCTGGAACGGCGTGAGCCAGTCGGAGCCCGGGGGCACTGCGACCGGCCCGGCCCCCGGCACCTACGAGCAGGGCATCGAGGACTACAAGGTGCTCAAGAGCCGCTGTCCCTCCACCGGTACGGTCGCGGGCACCGCGTACGCGCACTGCGGCAGCCAGTGGTGGAGCTACGACACCCCGGCGACCATCGGCAGCAAGAGCGACTGGGCGACGCAGAAGGGGCTGGGCGGCTCCTTCGTCTGGGAGCTGAGCGGTGACACTCCGAACGGCGAGCTGATCAAGGCCATCCGTTGAGGGCCTGCCGTTAAGGGCCTGGCACCCGGCCTGACGGCCTCCTCCGGCGCCCTGCCTCACCGGCGGGGCGCCGGAGTTGTCAGACCCCCCTGGCAGACTCCGCGGCATGACGGCTGACCTGGGCGACGCGGCCCGTACGGACGCCGCTGCGGCCAC
>NZ_JACBXA010000025.1 GCF_013870515.1 Streptomyces albidus (ex Kaewkla and Franco 2022)
GGGCCCCTCACGTGCGGAGTGGGCCCAGCGTTTCGGTACGGACGAGGCCACCGCACAGGCCATCGTGTGCGCCGCTGTCCGCGAGACGTTCGAGGAGGCTGGCGTCCTGCTGGCCGGCCCGGACCCGTCCAGCGTCGTGGACGACACCACGGGCGAGGACTGGGAGCGCGACCGGGCGGCGCTCGCCGCGCACGAACTGCCCTTCGCCGACTTCCTGGAGCGCCGCGGCCTGGTGCTCCGCAGCGATCTGCTGGGCGGCTGGGCGCACTGGATCACGCCCGAGTTCGAAGAGCGCCGCTACGACACCTGGTTCTTCGTCGCGTCACTGCCCGAGGGCCAGCGCACGCGCAACGCCTCGACGGAGGCCGACCGTACGGTCTGGACGCGTCCCGCCGACGCCGCCGCAGGCTACGACCGGGGCGAGCTGCTGATGATGCCGCCCACCATCGCCATGCTGCGCCAGCTGGAGCCTTACGCCACTGCCGCGGAGGTGCTGCGCGCGAGCTCGCAGCGCGATCTGTCGCCGGTGCTGGCCGAGGCGTGGCTGGAGGGCGAGCAGGTGGTGCTCACCTGGCCGGGACACGACGAGTTCACCAAGCGCGTGGACACCGTCGTCGGCGACCCAGCCGGAGCCGAGACGGGGACCGACGGCAACGCTGGGAACGGGAGCGCGAGCACATGACCGACGCCGCCTCCCTGCCCGGTCAGCCGCGCGGCGGGGTGATCGGCGGCCAGGCCACCGCACGTGCCCACTGCGTCCTGGCTCCCAATCCCTCCCCCATGACCCTCGACGGCACCAACACCTGGATCCTCGCCGAGCCGGACTCCGAACTCGCCGTCGTCGTGGACCCCGGCCCTCTCGACGAGGACCATCTGCGGCATGTCATCGGCACCGCCGAGCGCGCGGGCAAGCGCGTGGGCCTCACGCTCCTCACCCACGGCCATCCCGATCACGCGGAGGGTGCGGCGCGCTTCGCCGAGCTGTCGGGCACTCGCGTACGGGCGCTCGATCCGGCCTTTCGCCTGGGCGAGGAGGGCCTGGCGGCGGGCGACGTCGTCAGCATGGGCGGTCTGGAGGTCCGTGTGGTTCCCACACCGGGCCACACCGCCGACTCGCTCTCCTTCCACCTGCCCGCCGACGGTGCGGTGCTGACGGGCGACACGGTGCTGGGGCGCGGCACCACGATGGTCGCGCACCCGGACGGACGGCTCGGCGACTACCTGGACTCGCTGCGCCTGCTGCGCTCGCTCACGGTCGACGACGGGGTGGGCACGGTGCTCCCGGGGCACGGGCCGGTGCTGGAGGACGCGCAGGGGGCGCTCGATTTCTACCTGGTGCACCGCGCGAAGCGTCTCGCCCAGGTCGAGACGGCCGTGGAGAACGGCTTCCGTACCCCTTCGGGGGTGGTCGAGCACGTCTACGCGGACGTCGACCGCTCCCTGTGGCCGGCAGCCGAGCTGTCCGTACGGGCACAGCTGGAGTATCTGCGGGAGCGCGGAGCGGTCTAGGCCGCACACCGGGCACGTGTAAGGGGCGCCCTCTCTTGAGGACGCCCCTTACACGTGTGTGCTGTACGTCAGCGGCTGCGCTTCGCCAGCCGCTCGATGTCGAGCAGGATCACCGCGCGGGCCTCCAGCCGCAGCCAGCCGCGGCCTGCGAAGTCGGCGAGGGCCTTGTTCACGGTCTCGCGGGAGGCGCCGACCAGCTGGGCCAGCTCTTCCTGCGTGAGGTCGTGAACGACGTGGATGCCCTCTTCCGACTGCACGCCGAAGCGGCGCGAGAGGTCGAGCAGCTGCTTCGCCACCCGGCCGGGGACGTCCGAGAAGACGAGGTCTGACATCGAGTCGTTGGTACGGCGCAGCCTGCGCGCGATGGCCCGCAGCAACGCGGAGGCCACCTCGGGGCGTGCGTTCAGCCAGGGCTGCAGGTCACCGTGTCCGAGACCGAGCAGCTTGACCTCGGTCAGGGCCGAGGCGGTGGCCGTACGCGGACCCGGGTCGAAGAGCGAGAGCTCGCCGATGAGCTCTCCGGGACCCAGCACGGCCAGCATGTTCTCCCGGCCGTCGGGGGAGGTGCGGTGGAGCTTCACCTTTCCCTCGGTCACCACATAGAGACGGTCGCCCGGGTCGCCCTCGTGGAAGAGGGCCTCACTGCGCGCGAGCGTGGTCTCAGACATGGAGGCGCGCAGCTCAGCGGCTTGCTCCTCATCGAGCGCCGCGAAGAGCGGGGCGCGCCGCAGAACGTCGTCCACGAGTTCTCTCCTTGTCGACCTGCCCATTATGGGGGGCTCACCCAGGCCCGCCGGGACCGAGGAGCGGGGCCTCCCCAGCCCGCCGAGGCCGGGGAGTGGGTCTCCGCGACCACGTGGCCGAAGGGACCGTCGAACCCCATGATGCCGGACGGTGAAACAGTGCGATCAGTCACAAGTTTGACGCACGCACCCCGCACTCCCGAAGGCAGGGGGCCGATTGGGCTGTGAATTGCCTTCGTGCGGGGCGGATGTCATCGGCCCCCTCTACTCTGGCCGGGTGTCCATTTCCCCGGTGAGCGCACGCAGAGCGGGGCCGGACGGGTGACCGCGATGGGAGATTCCGCTGTGGGCGAACATGAGCCCGCCACTGGGGCGAGCGAGACAAAGGAGACGAAAGGTGCTGCCGGTGGGAGCGGTGCGAGTGGGGCTGCGAAGTCTGTGAAGCAGGTGAAACCGGCGAAGAAGGCGGCGGCGAAGAAGACGCCCGTGAAGAAGGCCGCCCAGAAGGCCGCCACGGGGAAGGCCGCCACCGGTAAGAAGACTGCAGGCCGGGCCCCCGCCGCGAAGAAGGCGGCCTCCGGGAAGCCCGAGTCCCACCTGGCCAAGGTCCGCCGTGCCCGCCGCATCAACCGTGAGCTCAGCGAGGTGTACTACTACGCCCACCCCGAGCTCGACTTCGAGAACCCCTTCCAGCTCCTCGTCGCGACGGTGCTCTCCGCCCAGACGACGGACCTGCGCGTCAACCAGACCACCCCTGCGGTCTTCGCGGCCTACCCCACACCTGAGGACATGGCGGCGGCCGACCCGGAGAAGCTGGAGGAGATGCTCCGTCCCACGGGCTTCTTCCGGGCCAAGACGAAGTCCGTGCTCGGCCTGTCCGCCGCGCTGCGCGACCGGTTCGACGGCGAGGTGCCCGGCAATATCAAGGACCTGGTGTCGCTGCCCGGCGTCGGCCGCAAGACCGCCTTCGTCGTCCTCGGCAACGCCTTCGGCGTCCCCGGGCTCACGGTCGACACGCACTTCGGCCGTCTCGTGCGCCGCTGGAAGCTCACCGAGCAGACCGACGCGGACAAGGTCGAGGCGGAGATCGCCGAGATCATCCCCAAGAGCGAGTGGACGATGTTCTCGCACCGGACGATCTTCCACGGGCGCCGCATCTGCCACTCCCGCAAGCCCGCCTGCGGCGCCTGCCCCATCGCGGAGCTGTGCCCCTCGTACGGTGAGGGCGAGCTCGACCCGGAGAAGGCGAAGAAGCTGCTGAAGTACGAGATGGGCGGCATGCCCGGCCAGCGGCTCAAGCCGCCGTCGGACTATCCCGGCCGGCCCGCGCCCCCGCTGGGCGGCAACGGGGCGGCCCAGTGAGCAACTCCCGTACAGGCGCGGCCGGTGACGGATCGGTCGACGGCCTGTCCACCCGCCCCGTCGAATTCGACGACCGCGGGCTGCCGGGCTGGCTCGCGCCGGTCGTGCACGCCGCCGGCACGGTCGAGCCGAGGCAGCTGAGCAGATTCCTGCCGCCGGCCGACGGCGGGGGGCGGCCCTCTGCCGTCCTCGTGCTGTTCGGTGAGGGCGCAGACGGGCCCGAACTGCTGCTCATAGAGCGGGCGTCCAGCCTCCGTTCGCACGCGGGTCAGCCTTCCTTCCCCGGCGGTGCCCTCGACCCGGAGGACGGCGACCCCGAGGGCGACGGGCCGCTGCGCGCCGCGCTGCGCGAGGCGGAGGAGGAGACCGGGCTCGACCCGTCCGGGGTCCAGGTCTTCGCGACGCTGCCCGCGCTCTACATCCCGGTGAGCGGCTTCGTCGTCACGCCCGTCCTGGGGTGGTGGCGGCGCCCCACGCCCGTGTCGCCCGTGGACCCCGCGGAGACGGCACGGGTGTTCACGGTCCCGGTCTCCGAGCTTGCCGACCCGGAGAACCGGTCGATGGCTGTGCATCCGTCAGGTCACACGGGAGCGGCCTTCGATGTGGGTTCCGCCCTGGTGTGGGGCTTCACGGCCGGAGTGATCGACCGGATCCTGCACTTCGCGGGCTGGGAGCAGCCCTGGGACCGCGAACGGCGGGTTCCGCTCGACCGGCACGCATGACACCCGGCACGGCACGGCACTCTCCCCATGGCCCGGAGAGACGATGACTGGCTGAACGGACGTGGTGATCCGGTCCCGCGCATGCCACTGCCTGCTCCTGAGAGCAGTGGCATGCCTCTCATGCATCACCCGCCCCGAACGTCCCTCGAGACACTCATGAGACGGTGGCTCCCGTGAACCTGCTGGACTTCGTGCTCCTGCTCGCCGCCGTGTGGTTCGCCGTCATCGGCTACAGGCAGGGCTTCGTCGTCGGGATCCTGTCGGTGACCGGCTTTCTCGGCGGCGGCCTCGTCGCCGTTCTCGTGCTGCCCCCGTTGTGGAACCAACTGACGGACGGAGCTGCACCGGGGCCCTTCGGCGTGGTGGCGGCGGTGATCATCGTCATCGTCTGCGCGTCCGTCGGCCAGGCGTTCACCACTCATCTCGGCAACAAGCTCCGGCAGCACATCACTTGGTCGCCCGCACGGGCCGTGGACGCCACCGGCGGTGCGCTGGTGAACGTCGTGGCGATGCTGCTCGTCGCGTGGCTGATCGGCTCCGCCCTCGCCGGCGCCGCCCTGCCGACGCTGAGCAAGGAGGTACGCAACTCCAGCGTCCTGCTGGGAGTTTCGCGTGTCCTGCCGCCACAGGCCGACAACTGGTTCAACGGTTTCTCCTCGACGCTCGCGCAGAACGGACTTCCGCAGGTCTTCTCGCCGTTCTCCAACGAGCCGATCACCGCGGTGCCCGCGCCCGACCCGAAGCTGGCGCGTAGCCCCGCGGCGGCCAAGGCGCAGCGCAGCATCGTCAAGGTCCTGGGCAACGCCAACGAGTGCGGCAAGGTGCTGGAGGGCACCGGCTTCGTCTACGGCCGCCAGCGGGTGATGACCAACGCCCACGTGGTCGGTGGCGTGGACGAACCCACGGTGCAGGTCGGCGGCGTGGGCAGGGTCTTCAACGCGAAGGTCGTCGTCTACGACTGGAAGCGCGACATCGCCGTCCTGGAGGTGCCCGGTCTCGACGCCCCCGCCCTGGAGTTCGCGAAGAAGGACGCCGGCCGCGGGGACGGTGCGATCGTCGCCGGCTTCCCGGAGAACGGCGCGTTCGACGTCCGCTCCGCGCGTGTACGGGACCGCGTCGACGCGGACGGCCCCGACATCTACCGCCGCGACGAGACCCGCCGCGACATCTACTCTCTCTACACGACGATCCGTCAGGGCAACTCGGGCGGGCCGCTGCTCACCCCCGACGGCCGTGTCTACGGCGTCATCTTCGCCAAGTCGGTGGACAGCCCCAGGACCGGCTACGCGCTCACCGCGGACGAAGTGCAGGGCGACGCCCGTAAGGGACGCGGCGCCGCACGGCAGGTCGACACGCAGGGTTGCGCGATGTGAGGACGCGAGCTGCGGCCCGGCACGGCGGCAGAGCGCGGACAGGCCGCCACCGGCGGCCCGTTGTCTCTCTTGCTGCGCTCCCGGCGTACGCCGGGTCAGTCGCGTGAGTGGCGCAGGCGCGCACCGACCCACCGCGCGCGACGGCGTAGCAAGTGAGGAATTCCCGGTTCGGCGTCCTCGCCGAATCGGTCGGCGCGGAAGCGCCCCATGCGTTGCACAGGGACCAGCCCCCTCAGTGCGCTGCGGTTACGTGCCACGTCACGGTAGTCGTGCGTCCAGCCCATACAGCGCACTCTGCCCCTGGTGCATGGTCAGTAATCGTCTGACGACCCATCAAACAATTATGCGCCCGGCACGTGTTGGGGGAGTGGGGAAAGAGTGCCGACGGGTCAGCGGTCCGGCTCGGGATCCTTGAGCCAGCCGATGAGTTCGGAGGAGAAGGCGGCGGGGTCCTCCTCGTGCGGCCAGTGCCCGAGCCCGTCGAACAGCCGCCAGCGGTACGGAGCTTCCACGTACTGCCCGGAGCCCGCCGAACTCCTCGTCCGCAGCACCGGATCGAGCGAGCCGTGCAGTTGCAGCGTCGGCGTGCGCACCGGCCGCTTCATCCGGCGGTTGAACTGGAAGCCGTCGGGCCGGGCCATCGAGCGGACGAGCCAGCGGTAGGGCTCAACCGAGCAGTGGGCCGTGGAGGGAACGCACATGGCCTGCTGGTAGTTGGCGACGGCCTCATCGACGTCCGGCTGCTCGGAAAGGCGCGGGCCGGCCCAGTCCCGTACGAGCTTGCCGACCAATTCGCCGCCGTTCGCCGTCAGTTGGCGCTCAGGAACCCACGGCCGCTGGAAGCCCCAGATGTACGAACCGGCTGCCGTCTGCCGTACGTCCCCCAGCATCGCCGCCCGCCAGCGGCGCGGATGCGGCATCGAGGAGACGGCCAGACGCCGGATCAGCTTCGGGCGCATCACCGCGGCCGTCCAGGCCAGATAGCCGCCCAGATCGTGTCCGACCAGGGCCGCGTCCGGCTCTCCGAGCGAGCGGATGACGCCGGTGACGTCCAGCGCGAGGTTGGCCGGGTCGTAGCCGCGAGGCGTACGGTCGCTGCCGCCCACCCCGCGCAGGTCCATCGCCACCGCGCGGAAGCCCGCGTCGGCCAGTGCCGTCAACTGGTGCCGCCACGTCCACCAGTACTGCGGGAATCCGTGCAGCAGGAGGACGAGGGGCCCGTCACCGGCCTCCGCGATGTGAAAACGCGCCCCGTTCGCGGCGACATCCCGGTGTGTCCAGGGGCCTTCTGGCCGGATCACGTTGGCTGGGCCTGCGGGGCGGGTCATACCGATGAGCCTGTCACACTTCGGACGGGCCGCACGCCGCGCTCGGTCTGGACCCACCCGCCCCAGCCAGGACCCTTTGCGCTGCGGCAGCCCTCAGCGCACTCGCGCGCCCTGCGGAGAGCCCTCTTCGAGGCTCTTGTGTCCGGCCTGGTCCCCCAGCTGTGCCTGCGACTTGGCGGACACTGCGGCCGGACGCGGATGCGGCTTGGCGCGTGAGAGCACCGCCGCGGTCTCCTTGGCGGAGGCCATCGACTTCTCCGGCGGCTTGATCCGCTTGAACTTCACCATCGCCAGCAGCAGCAGGATCAGCGCCAGCACGATGAACGCGCCGCCCACGATCAAGAACGACCAGGCAAGTCCCAGGCCGAGGTTGTGGATGCCGTAGGCCGCGGCGAAGCTCAACGTGGGCAGCGAGAAGAGCAGCAGCACGCCGGCGGCCGTCGCGGCACCGCCGCCCACGATCCCCCGCTTCACGTCCTGCCGGATCTCGGCCTTGGCCAGCGCGATCTCGTCGTGCACCAGTCCGGACAGCTCAGCGGTGGCCGAGGCGACCAACTGGCCCAGGCTGCGGCCGTCGTCGGCAGAACTCATCAGGTGTCTCCCTCTCTCCATCGAATCGGGCCTACTCGTCGGTCAGATCATGCCGGACCATCGTGCGGCACGTGTGCCCAGGAGGGCACAACGACAAGCGCGCCCGGTTGCGGCGGTGTTGACGAAGCGTACGGCCGGCAGCGCACAGCGGCCGGAACGCGGAGAGGGACACCCGGCCGCGCCGGGTGCCCCTCCCTGAAAAACGGCCGTCCCGGTCAGTCCTCGCTGGCCGCGCTCGGCAGCTTGTTCTGGATCAACTCCATGACGGAGGAGTCGGTCAGGGTGCTCACGTCACCGAGGTCGCGGTTCTCCGCGACGTCACGCAGCAGCCGCCGCATGATCTTGCCGGAACGGGTCTTGGGCAGCTCCGCGACCGGCAGGACCTTCCTGGGCTTGGCGATCGGGCCGAGTTGCTTCGAGACGTGCTGGCGAAGCTCCTCCACGAGCCCCTCGTCCTCCGAGGCCGTGCCGCGCAGGATGACGAAGGCGCAGATGGCCTGTGTCGTCTGCGGGTCCGTCGCACCGACGACCGCCGCCTCGGCGACCTTCGGGTGGGACACGAGCGCCGACTCGACCTCCGTGGTGGAGATGTTGTGGCCCGAGACGAGCATGACGTCGTCGACCCGGCCCAGCAGCCAGATGTCACCGTCGTCGTCCTTCTTCGCACCGTCACCGGCGAAGTACTTGTCCTGGAAGCGCGACCAGTAGGTGTCGATGAACCGCTTGTCGTCGCCCCAGATGGTGCGGAGCATCGACGGCCACGGCTCGGTCAGCACCAGGTAGCCGCCCCCGCCGTCGGGCACCTCGTTGGCCTCGTCGTCCACGACGGTGGCGGAGATGCCCGGCAGCGGCCGCTGCGCCGAGCCCGGCTTGGTCTCGGTGACGCCGGGCAGCGGGCTGACCATGACGCCGCCGGTCTCCGTCTGCCACCAGGTGTCCACGACGGGCGTGCGGTCCCCGCCGATGTGGTGCCGGTACCAGACCCACGCCTCGGGGTTGATGGGTTCGCCGACGGAGCCCAGTACGCGAAGCGAGGACAGGTCGAACTTGGCCGGGATGTCGTCGCCCCACTTCATGCAGGCGCGGATCGCGGTCGGTGCCGTGTAGAGGAGGGTGACGCCGTACTTCTGGACGATCTCCCACCAGCGGCCCTTGTGCGGGGTGTCCGGCGTGCCCTCGTACATGACCTCGGTGGCGCCGTTCGCCAGCGGCCCGTAGACGATGTAGGAGTGGCCGGTCACCCACCCGACGTCGGCCGTGCACCAGTAGACGTCCCGCTCCGGCTTGAGGTCGAAGACGGCGTGGTGGGTGTAGGCGACCTGCGTCAGGTAGCCGCCAGTGGTGTGCAGGATGCCCTTGGGCTTACCGGTGGTGCCCGAGGTGTAGAGGATGAAGAGCGGGTGCTCGGCGTCGAAGTCCTGCGGTGTGTGCTGGTCGCTCTGGCGGTCGACCACGTCGTGCCACCACACGTCGCGCCCGTCGGTCCAGTCGATGTCGTCCTGGCCGGTGCGCCGGACGACGAGGACGTTGCGGACGTTCTCCGTGCCGGGCCTCGTCAGCGCCTCGTCGACGGCCGGCTTGAGCGCGCTCGCTCCGCCCTTGCGGTAGCCGCCGTCGGCGGTGATGACCACGCGTGCGTCGGCGTCCTGGATGCGTGTGGCCAGGGCGTCGGCGGAGAAGCCGCCGAAGACCACCGAGTGCGGGGCGCCGATACGGGCGCACGCCAGCATCGCCACCACCGTCTCCGGGATCATCGGCAGGTAGACGGCGACGCGGTCGCCGGCCTGGACGCCCAGTTCGGTCAGGGCGTTGGCGGCCTTGGAGACCTCGCGCTGGAGTTCGGCGTAGGTGAGGCTGCGGGAGTCGCCCGGCTCGCCCTCGAAGTGGACGGCGACGCGGTCGCCGTTGCCGGCTTCGACGTGCCGGTCCACGCAGTTGTAGGCGACGTTGAGCTTGCCGTCCTTGAACCACTTGGCGAACGGCGGGTTGGACCAGTCGAGCGTCTCGGTCGGCTCCTTGCCCCACGTCAGGCGGCGTGCCTGCTCGGCCCAGAAGCCCAGCCGGTCAGCCTTCGCCTGCTCGTACGCCGCGGCGGTGACGTTGGCTTCGGCAGCCAGTTCGGCGGGCGGCGCGAACCTCCGCTCTTCCTTGAGCAGATTGGCCAGGCTTTCGTTGCTCACGACATCTCCCTTTCCCAGGGTGTCTTCTGCGTCCGTCCCGGTCCGAAGGCCCTGGACCTCGGACCCTTGGCCTAGCTCATCAGCCGTTGCGCCCTTGTGACAAGGGTTCTCGACGAAATTGGTTTAGACCTGTCATGCACGCGTACGCGCTGAGCTCGCAGTCGTACGGCGTCCGGGTGCCGGTGAACAGTGCACTCTTCAACGGGTTTCAAGCACCCGTGTGCCCAAGGCTGTTGCGGCTACGCGCTCTCCCGGCTCTCCGGGTGGACGGGAGAGAAGACCGTCTCGTCCGCTTCGGGCGTCGTCAGCACGTACGCCTGTGCGCGCCCCACGTCGAAATACATGCCGTGCAGTTCGAGAGATCCCTGCCGCATGCGTCGTTCCACGCACTCGTGGGCCCGAAGGTGTTCGAGCTGCTGGAGCACGTTGTTCAGGCTGAGCGCCTCTACGTCGTCGGTCGTGCCGCGGTCGGCAAGCCTGGGTGCACCCGCGCGGCCACGCCTCGCTGCGCGCTCCATGGTCGGCCGCCCATGGCGCAGCCAGCGGGCGAGCGGTGAGTCCTCGCCGGGCGGGCCGGCAGTTGTGGCGGTCGAATGCAGGGCCTGCATCGCGCCGCAACCCGAGTGCCCGCACACCGTGACGGACTCGACCCGGAGCACTTCGACCGCGTACTCGATGGCCGCCGCCACGGACTCGTCGCCTCTCTCCTCCCCCTCGCCGGGGAGTGGGACGAGGTTGCCGACGTTGCGGACGACGAAGAGATCGCCGGGGCCGCTCGAAGTGATCATGCTGGTGACCAGGCGGGAGTCGGCGCAGGCGAGGAAGAGCTGCGAGGGGCGCTGCCCGTCCCTGGCGAGCCTGGCCAGGTCCTCGCGCACGAGCGGGGCGGTGACCTGCTGGAAGCGCCTCACTCCGCCGATGAGTTGACCAAGACCGCTGCCCGGGCCGTCCAACTTCGCCACTCCCCTTCACCTGCGCTGTCGCGTCGGTCCCCGGCGCCCGTCGCGAACACGACACGTGTTCGTCTGGACACTCTCAATGACTGGTAAACGGATCGTAATGCCGAGCAAAGGCTTCGCGAACTGCGGCGTGGCCTGCACGGCGGCCGTTCCTCCCAAGGGGTGAAGAAGTCACCCCAACCCCTCGCCCGAGTTGCCCGATCTGTCGGAGATGTCAGCTTGGAGTCACGTACCGGAGTTGTTCCGTTACGGAGCGACAAGGACGAGGATGAGGTGATCCGATGACAGCCGCTCGACAGTGGCTCGTGGGCATATCAGCGGGAATGGCTCTCGTTGTCATGAGTGGCTGCTCCGGCAGCACCACGGGAACCCCCGAACGCCAGGGCAAGTCCGCACCCGAGGAGAAGGCGGAGCAGCAGACCCGCGTGATCGGGGACGGCTCCACAGCGCTCACCGGCCGGCAGCCGAACCAGCCGGCATCCAGGAAGCTCGCCCATGGCGAGAAGCCCCCGCAGTTCGTGGTCTTCTCCTGGGACGGCGCCGGCGAGGACGGCAAGAAGCTGTTCTCCCGCTTCCGTAAGGCAGGAAAGCGGTACGGCGCCGCGCAGTCGTTCTTCCTGAGCGGCGTCTACGCCCTCCCGGAGAGCGAGTCGAAGCGCTACAAGCCCCCGGGCCACGCGACAGGCGCCTCCGACATCGGCTACCTCAAGGACCGGAACATACGTGCCACGCTGAAGGAGATACGCAAGGCGTGGCTCGACGGAAACGAGATAGGCACCCACTTCAACGGGCACTTCTGCGGTCCGAACGGTGTCGACAGTTGGTCGACCGACCAGTGGAAGAGCGAGATAAACCAGGCCAAGTGGTTCGTGGAGAACTGGAAGACGACCACTGGCTGGAAGGGCGACGCCCCCCTTCCCTTCGACTACGACAGGGAACTGATCGGCGGGCGCACCCCTTGTCTCCAGGGCCAGGAGAACCTGCTGCGAGCGGCGAAGCAGATGGGCTTCCGCTACGACTCCAGCGGCAACGGGACCCAGGTCTGGCCCAAGAAGAAGAACGGCCTCTGGGACGTCCCCCTGCAGGAAGTCCCCATGCCCGGCCGGAAGTTCGAGACCCTCTCGATGGACTACAACTTCCTGGCGAACCAGTCGGGAACCGTCCACGGCCCCGTCGCGAAGCACGCCTCCTACGGTCGGCAGATGCGCGACGGTCTGATGAAGGGCTTCGACCGCGCCTACAACGGCAACCGCGCACCGATGGTCGTCGGCAACCACTTCGAGGACTGGAACGGCGGGGTGTACATGGACGCCGTCGAGGACGTCATGAAGACGGTGTGCAAGAAGCGCGAGGTCCGCTGCGTCTCCTTCAAGCAGCTGGTCGACTGGCTCGACGAGCAGGACCCCGCGGCGCTCGACAAGTTCCGCGCGCTCTCCGTGGGTGAGAAGCCCAAGGGCGGCTGGAACAAGTATCTGGGCGGGCCGCGGACGAGGCTCCTCTCCCGCTGACGCCCCTGCTCCGAAGGCCCCGGCTGCGGGTCGCCGATCCGGCGGCGTCGCGGCCGGGGCCCTGGGGTGCTCGGTCCCCGCGCTGAGAAGGCGGGGCCGGCGTCATCCTCTCCGCCGGTTCACGCGGGCTGCGGCGAGGGCTGTTCCCGGAGTACGAACCCGGGGTCGACCTGGGTGGTCAGGTCGGTGCCCGTCTTGTCGTTGCCCCAGCTCTCGGCGTTGCGCAGGTGGAAGTGCACCATCTGGCGTGTGTAGCGCTCCCAGTCGCGCTGCTCGTACGCGCTGTCCGCGGTCCGGTGAAGTACGTGCAGGGCCTCGCGGTTGGCCGTCTCCAACTCGGCGAACGCACGCGGGCGGCCCTTCTCCATGGCGCGCACCCAGTCCGAGTGGCCGAACGTGACGAGGAGGTCGTCGCCGGCCTCCTCGCGCAGGAAGTCCAGATCGTCCTCGCCGTGGACCTTGTTGCCCACGACGCGCAGCGGAACGCCGAAGTCCCGCGCGTACTCCTTGTACTGCCGGTACACGGAGACACCCTTCCTGGTGGGCTCCACGACGAGGAATGTCATGTCGAAGCGCGTGAACATCCCGGAGGCGAAGGAATCGCTGCCCGCGGTCATGTCGACGACCGCGAACTCCTCGCGCCCGTCGACGAGATGGTTCAGGCAGAGCTCCACCGCGCCGGTCTTGGAGTGGTAGCAGGCCACGCCCAGATCGGCTTCGGTGAAGGGGCCCGTGGCCAGAAGCCGCACGTCGCCGCCCTCGAGCGGCACCGTGCGGGCGCAGGCGTCGAAGACGGGGTTGTCCTCGGTGATCCGCAGCAGATGCGAACCCTCGCCCGGCGGGGTCGTCTTGATCATCGTCTCGGCGGAGTCGATCCGCGGGTTCGAGCCGCGCAGATAGTCCTTGATGAGAGGGAGTTGCGCGCCCATGGCGGGGAGCGCCGCAGCCTCCGACTCGTCCATGCCCAGCGCGACGCCCAGGTGCTGATTGATGTCCGCGTCCACGGCCACCACCGGGTGACGGCCGACGGCGAGATGACGGATGAACAGGGAGGACAGCGTCGTCTTGCCGCTGCCGCCCTTGCCAACGAAAGCGATTTTCATGAACAAGAGCGTAGATCTGCGGCGAGAGCTGATACCCCGAGGCTGTCAGGAAGACCACTCGATCGTGGGGTGTGAGTTGCAACGAGGCCTGCGCGTAAGGTCGTACGCATGAGTAGCTCCGCTGATCCCCTGTCGGCTCTGGTCGCGTTGCCGGGCGTACAGGACGCCGTGGACTCGGTACGGAAGTCCGTCGACCGGATCTACGGCCACCGCGTCATGCGCCGCCGCAGCAGTGAGGTCACCGCGGAGGCCGCTCTGCGCGGCGCCCGGGGTTCGGCTGCGCTCGAGGATGCCGACTGGGCGCTGGAGGAGATGCGGCGGCGCACCGACTTCGGAGCCGACGGTGAGCCCCGGACGGTCGGCGCCGCCCTCCGGGCGACCGCCGAATCCGGCCAACTCCTCGACGTATGGCGGCAGTCACCCCTTCGAGTGCTGGCACGCCTGCACCTCGTGGTCGCCGGAGGAGGAGCATCGGACGAGACGGTGGGGCGCCCGCGGCTCGACGGCGAGCCGGTCACCGGACCCGGCTTGCGGCCCGAGCCGTCGGCGGAGGCGAGCGAGGTCGCCGTACGACTGGACGGGCTCGCTCAGATCGTGGTCGAGGGAACCGGGGCGCCCGCGCTGGTCCTGGCCTCAGTGGTGCACGGAGAGCTGGCCACGCTGCAGCCCTTCGGCTCGTACAACGGGCTCGTGGCGCGCGCCGCCGAGCGCATCGTCCTGGTCGGCAGCGGTCTCGACCCCAAGTCCATCTGCCCCGCTGAGGCCGGGCACGCGGAACTGGGGCGCGAAGCCTACGAGCTGGCGCTGGCCGGCTACGCCACCGGAACGCCCGAGGGTGTGGCGGCCTGGATCGCACACTGCGGAAGCGCCGTCGGGCTGGGAGCACGCGAGACGACGGCGGTGTGTGAAGCGCTTCAGCGCGGGGCGGCCTAGAACTCGGGCAGTCCCGGCAGACGGCCCCCGGGATGTGGCGGTCCCTGGAAACGGAATTGCGGCGGCACCGCCTGGGCGGTGCCGCCGCTGGCATGGAAACCGGGTTACCAGTGCGTGCTCTTCTCGTGCCCGTCAGGTCGGGACTTTCCCCGTCACCTGGTGAGCGAGCCCGTTACGCGGGCTTGGCGTCGCGTGGGTGCCCGATATTCATGCATACGGTCCGTGGGGCCTTCATGCGTGAAACGGAATCCTCTCGGATGCCGCTGGTCTCGCGGGCCGTCAATTCCTTTGTACTGCGCGCCACCTAGATGTGGAAGCCCTGGCCACTGATCTTTACCTTTGTACTCAAAGCCGTTCGAACCGGGCACGCCGCTGACTCGTGTACCAGACCAGCCCCGCCGTGGCCGCCGCCGCCCCCACAGCCGCCGCCGTGATGGCGAGCGCCGGCCGCGAAGGCATGGACAGGCTGGGGATGCGCTGCTTGAGGCGGACCGGTCGGGAGAAGGAGAGCACCGGCCACTCACGGGCCAGGGCCTCCCTGCGCAGCGCGCGGTCCGGGTTGACCGCGTAGGGGTTGCCGACCGCTTCGAGCATGGGGACGTCGGTGATGGAATCGCTGTAGGCGTAACACCGGCTCAGGTCGTACCCCTCGGACTCGGCGAGACCGGCGATCGCCTCCGCCTTGTTGGGTCCGTAGGCGTAGTACTCGATCTCGCCCGAGTAGCAGCCGTCTTCGACGACCATGCGAGTCGCCACGACGCGGTCCGCACCGATCAACTCCCCGATGGGCTCGACCACTTCGGCGCCCGATGTCGAGACGATGACGACATCACGACCTGCGAGGTGGTGCTCCTCGATGAGGGAGGCGGCCTCGTCGTAGATGATCGGGTCGATGAGGTCATGGATCGTCTCCGCGACGATCTCCTTCACCTGCTCGACGTTCCAGCCCCGGCACAGGGCGGAGAGATACTCGCGCATCCGCTCCATCTGGTCGTGGTCGGCTCCGCCGAGGAGATATACGAACTGGGCGTAGGCAGTGCGGAGTACGGCACGGCGATTGATCAGGCCACCCTGGTAGAAGGATCTGCCGAAGGTGAGCGTGCTCGACTTCGCAATGACCGTCTTGTCCAGATCGAAGAACGCGGCTGTGCGGCGCATCGCAAGGTTTTCCACGAAGGCGAGCATAGGCGCCAACCATTCGGCGTAAGCTGGGGCGCGTGGGTTTGCCTGAGAAGGCTCTCGGGTACACCATGGAAGTCACGGATCGTTCGCGACCGTGCTAACCCGGCCCGACTCCTCCCCCCCCGAGTCGGCCCTGGGGACGACCCCCGCTCTCCCCCCCGGCGGGGGTCGTCGCATGTCCGGGGGCCTTTCGCTGACACACCGTTGGTTCTCCCCTCCTCGGCTGGGCGTCAGCGAGCCGTGGGCCACCACCTCGACTTCGTCACTTAGTGTAATCGAAGCACTGCTCTCCGGAAGTCGCTGGTTTGGGTGAGGGAGTTATTCACAACTCCAGGCATGTCCACAGTTTTGGACCATGATCACCAACCTTTTCGCGTTCCCAGCACAGTGATTCCCAACGGCCCCCGCAACTGTTTGCGGAAGTGAGGCTGTGAACTGTGAAGGGGGCCTGGAACGTGGCCGAAACCATTCTGATTGTCACCGAGGACGAAGAACTCCTCGATGATCTGCTGCGCCTGTGTGCAGCTGCCGGGGCAGAAGCGGAAGTTGTGCACGGTGCGCCCCGGAGCCGAGTGGGCTGGGTCGGCTGGAGCGGTGCGAAAGCCTGGGAGAAGGCACCTTTGGTGCTCGTCGGCGACGACTGCGCCGGTGCCGCGGGATTCGGCGCTTCAGGCGAAGAGGCCGGAGTGGTGCGCCGGTCCGGTGTGCTGCTCGTCGGCAGGGATCTGGACGACTCAGGTGTCTGGGAGCGCGGTGCGCGCATCGGAGCCGAAGGCGTCGTGATGTTGCCCGACGCCGAGAGCTGGCTTGCGGGGCGCATCGCCGACGCGGCCGAGTGCGTGGGCAGGCCGGCTCTGACTGTCGGCGTGCTCGGCGGTCGGGGCGGTGCGGGTGCTTCGACGCTCGCGTGCGCTCTCGCTGTCACAGCCGCTCGGAACGGTCAGCGCACGATGCTCGTCGACGGCGACGCGCTCGGAGGCGGCCTCGACGTGCTGCTCGGCGGAGAACGGACGGAGGGACTTCGATGGCCGGCTTTCGCGGAGTCGCGGGGGCGGGTCCACGGCGGTGCGCTCGCGGAATCGCTGCCGAAGCTGCACGACTTGAACGTGCTCAGCTGGGACCGGGAGGACTCCGTGCTGATCCCCGCGGACGCGATGAAGTCCGTGCTCTCCGCCGCGCGGCGTCGCGGTGGCGTGGTCGTCGTCGACCTGCCGCGGCGCGTGGACGAGACGGTGGCCGAGGCCCTCGCCCAGACAGACCTCGGGCTCCTGCTCGTCCCGGCCGAGCTGCGGGCCGTGGCGGCGGCCCACCGGGTGGCCTCGCGTACGCAGATGGTGTTGAGGGACCTGAGGGTCGTGGTGCGCACGCCGGGCGGTCCTGGCGGAGGGCGTGGCTATGGCCCGGGGCTCGGCGAGGAAGAGGTCGCACGGCTGTTGCGGCTGCCCCTCGCCGGTGAACTGCCTTGGGAGCCGGGGCTGTTGGAGGCTGCGGAGCGGGGGGTGCCGCCCGGGTCCAGGACGAGCGGGATGCTGGCCCGCTTCTGCCGCGACTTCTGGGCGCAGGCACTCAGCGACGGCGTGAGCGGCGGGGGAGTGGCCGTATGAGCGCCGGAAGCGGGCTGGGCGAGCAGCCGGGCAGGGTGGGACCGCTGAGCGGCGTGAGCCTCGCGGGCCGCCCTTCGGGCCGGGATGCGGGCCGTGACGCTGAGCCCTCGCCCGTGCCTGAGGAGACACTTCTCGACGCCGTGCGCAGGAGGCTCGCGGAGACCGAGGCCGAGCCGACCCCCGCCAGGGTGGCGGCTGCCCTGCGAGCGCAAGGGCGGCTTCTCGGCGACAGCGCCGTGCTGGACGTGGTGGAGGCGCTGCGTTCGGAAATGGTGGGGACGGGCCCTCTGGAGCCGCTGCTGGCCGACCCCGAAGTCACCGACGTGCTGGTCACTCGGCCCGACCAGGTGTGGGTCGACCGTGGCCGGGGTCTGGAGCGTACGGATGTGAGCTTCCGGGACGCTCCTTCTGTACGGCGCCTCGCGCAGCGCCTCGCGACGTCTGCCGGCCGTCGGTTGGACGACGCGAGGCCGTGGGTCGACGCGCGGCTGCCGGACGGCACGAGGCTCCACGCCGTGCTCCCGCCGGTGGCCGTCGGATCGACGTGCCTGTCGCTGCGGGTCGTGCGCCACAGGGCGTTCCGCCTGGACGAGCTCGTGGCAGCCGGCACGGTGCCGCCCGGAGGGGAACGGCTCCTCCGTGCCGTGCTGGACGCGAGACGCTCCTTTCTTATCAGCGGAGGTACGGGCTCCGGGAAGACGACGCTGCTGAGCTCGCTGCTGGGGCTGGTGGGTCCGGAAGAGCGGATCGTCCTCGCAGAGGATTCAGCCGAGTTGCGGCCCGAGCACCCCCATGTCGTTCGTCTTGAGGCGCGGCCCGCGAATCAGGAAGGAGTCGGCCGAGTGGGCCTCGACGACCTGGTGCGGCAGGCCCTCCGGATGCGGCCGGACCGGCTTGTCGTCGGAGAGGTCCGCGGGGCGGAGGTGACCGTTCTGCTGGCCGCCCTGAACACCGGCCACGAGGGCGGCTGCGGCACGGTCCATGCCAACGCCGCAGCAGACGTTCCCGCTCGTCTGGAAGCCCTGGCGACGACGGCCGGGCTGGACAGGGCAGCGCTGCACAGCCAGTTGGCCGCGGCCCTCGACGTGCTCGTGCACCTCGTGCGCGACCGTGCCGGGAAGCGGCGGATCGCAGAGATCCATGTGCTCGACCGGGACCGTGACGGGCTGGTCACGACGGTGCCCGCAGTGGTGTGGGGAGACCGAGGGTTCGTGGAGGAGCGCGGGGCGCGGCAGCTGTGGAGGCTCTGCGGGCGCGGGAAGCGGCGCCCGGGGGACGGGGGCGCTGAGTTGCGCGGGCTCGGACTGGCCGGTGGAGCCGGCGAGTTCGCACGCGAGGGGGGAGCACGCTGATGGGAGGCAGCGGGCATGCAGTCCCGGGCGTGGAGGCAGCTCTCATGTACGCGGCGATGGTGTGTGCGGGGGCGGCGGCCTGGCTGATGGCCGGGCGGGACGACGGGATGAGGCGAGCGCGGCTCCTGCTCGCCGGCACAGGGCGGGCGGCGGAGCCTCGCCCTCAACTGCACCCGAGGATTGCCCAGTTCCTCGCCTTCCTGCGCGACTGGGCAGGAGGCCCGACCGCCGCGCACGCGTGGTGGTGTCTTGCGGGCGGAGCGGTGCTGGGGCTGCTCGGGGAGTCATGGATCCCGGTCCTCGGCGGGGTGGTCGGGATCCCCCTGGCACGGCGCTGGCTGCACAAACGGGAGCGGGGCAAGGCGGCCGAGCGTCGGGCGGCCGCGGTGGTGGAGCTGTGCGGAGCGGTTTCGGGAGAGCTGCGTGCCGGGCGGCAGCCCGACCGGGCGCTGCTTTCGGCAGGCGGCATGGCAGTCCGTGAGTTGGGCGAGGACGGCGCTGCTGTGCTGGCAGCGGCACGCTTCGGAGGAGACGTCCCAGCCGCGCTGAGGGAGGCGTCTCAGAAGTCGGGTGCCGAGGGCCTGCGCGGCGTGGCCGCCTGTTGGCAGGTCGCCGTCGAAGGTGGCGCAGGCCTGGCAGAGGGGCTGGACAGGATCTCGGGTGGATTGAGGGCGGAGCGAAACCAACGCGAGGAACTGCAGGCGCTGTTGGCGGGGCCGCGCTCCACCGCTGTGGTGCTCGCGCTGCTGCCCGCCTTCGGACTGCTCCTGGGAGCGGGGATGGGGGCGGACCCTGCGCGGGTGCTTCTGCACAGTCCGGCCGGGCTCGTCTGCCTCGGCATCGGGGCGGTGTTGGAGTGGGCCGGCCTCACTTGGGTGGCGCGGCTCGTCCGGACAGCGGAAGGGCCCGGAGGCGTTCGGGGTGGTGGCACGCCATGAACGAGTGGGATGCAGGTCTTCTCACCGATGGGCTGGTGTGGGTATCGCTGCTGACCGGAGCCGGGTGCATCACCGGTTCGGTGTGCGGCCTGTGGCGTGACCGGAGAATGCGGCACCGGATTCAGGCGCTGCTCGGCATACATGAGGGCGGGCCCACCACAGGACATCGGCCGGCATCACAGGGCCGAAGTGCCCTGACAGGAGCCCTCGAAGAGCGCAGGAAGCGCCTCGAGCAGTGGGTGGTGCGTCGGTCGATACGGGAAGGCGCGGCGGCGCTGGGTGCGGGGGCGTTCGCGGTGACCCTGATCGGAGGGATCACCGGTTGGATGATCGCCGGAGTGGCGGCTGCCGGGGTCTGGCGGTGGATGCGCGAACGGCAGGCGCGTTCGGGCAGCACGGGTCAGCAGAGCGCGGTCCGTGCCGCGGCGGAACAGCTCCCGCTCGCAGCCGAGTTGATGGCCGCCTGCCTGGCGGCAGGGTCGAGCCCCGCGCAGGCGGCGGACGCAGTCGGCCGGTCTTTGGGCGGGCCGCTTGGGATGCGGTTGATCCGTGTCGCGACAGAGCTGCGGCTTGGAGCGGAGCCTGCCTCTGTATGGGGGCGGTTCAAGTCGCTGCCGGGAGCCGGCGGGTTCGCCCAGTGCATGGAACGTGCTGGGACGACGGGTGTCCCGGCTGTGGAGCCGGTTGCCCGTCTCGCCTCCGAACTCCGTGCTCAGCAGGGGCGAGCGGCCTCCGCCCGCGCTCGTCGGGCGGCAGTTCTGGTGACTGGGCCGCTCGGGCTGTGCTTCTTGCCCGCTTTCCTCGCGGTCGGCGTGGCACCGGTGGTCATGGGCCTGGCGAGGTCGCTGCTGTGAGCCCTGACCTGCTTGTCGCGGCACCCGTGATGAGCAGCAAGGACAAAGAACGAGGAAGAGAAGGACAAGGGGGAACCGTGTTCGGGAAGTTCGATCACACCGTGCGCACCACGAGCCGTCGATGGGGGAGGGCCGGCATCCGCCGACTCCGCCTCATCAAGGGGGAGTTGGGTTCCGACACCGGTATGAGCACCGCGGAGTACGCAGTGGGGACCATTGCGGCCTGCGGCTTCGCAGCCGTGCTCTACAAGATCGTGACGAGTGGCTCGGTCAGCGCGGAGATGCAGCAACTGATCGAGAGGGCCCTCAGTGCCCAGTTCTGACGACGGTTACGTGACGGCGGAGACAGCCGTGGTCGTCCCGGCGCTGGTGCTCCTGTTCGGGATGCTCCTGTGGGGAGTGATGGCCGCCGCACAGCACATCCAGTGTGTGGACGGAGCACGAGCAGGCGCACGGGCAGCGGCGCGCGGCGAGAAGGAGACAGCGGTGCGGAGCGCCGCCCTGTCGGCGGCACCCGGGGGAGCTGCCGTGGAGACGGAAACGGAGGGGAACCTCGTCCGCGTTCGCGTACGGGCACAGTCCACCGGCCCCGGCCCGCTGAGGCTCGGACTGAGTTCCGAGGCGGTGGCCATGTCCGAGGAGGATGTGGGGGTGCCTGCTCGTGCTGAGCGATGACAGGGGTTCCGCGACGGTCTGGGCAGCCCTGAGCGGTGTCGTCCTGTGCGGCGTCGTGGCAGTGCTGCTCGGGCTCGGGCAGGTCGTCTCCGCCCGCCACCGTGCGGGAGGTGCCGCCGACCTCTCGGCGCTGGCTGCTGCCGACCGTGCCCTCGAAGGAGCGGACCGTGCCTGTGCCGCCGCACGTCGGGTGGCCGAGGCCCAGGGGGCCCGGCTGGTTCGTTGCGACGTGACCGGCGAGATCGCCGACGTCTCGGCCCAGGTGCGGCTCGGTCCCTATGCGCCGACGGTGCGGTCCCGCGCAGGCCCTCCCGGGCCGGTGCCGATGCTGGGAAGAGCAGAGCAACTATCCAGCAGAACTGAGCAGTTGGGTCAGCAGCCGGACAGCTCCGCGCTTGTGCAGAGGGTCGTTGCCGTTGCCGCACTTGGGCGACTGGATGCACGAGGGGCAGCCCGCTTCACAGTCGCAGGCGGCGATGGCGTCGCGTGTGGCGGTCAGCCAGTCGGCGGCGGTGCGGAAGGCGCGTTCGGCGAAGCCTGCGCCTCCCGGCTGCCCGTCGTAGACGAAGACGGTGGGCAGGAGCGTGTCCGGGTGCAGCGGGATCGAGACTCCGCCGATGTCCCAGCGGTCGCAGGTGGCGAACAGCGGCAGCAGTCCGATTGCTGCGTGCTCGGCCGCGTGCAGAGCGCCGGGAAGGATCTCGGGGCCGATCCTTGCCGCGTCGAGTTGGTCCTCGGTGACCGTCCACCAGACGGCCCGGGTGCGCAGCGTCCGAGGGGGGAGGTCGAGCTTCGTCTCGCCCATCACCTCACCCGTGATGAGGCGACGGCGGAGATAGGAGACGACCTGATTGGTGACCTCCACGGTGCCGTAGCACAGTCGCGCGTCCCCCCAGGGCACCTCCGCCTCGGTTTCGAGGACGGACACGGCGGTGGTGTCCCGCGCCATCGTGGTCCAGGGAGGGTTGGCCTCCTCGACCAGCGCCGCGGAGTCCTCCAGGTCCAGGTGCCGCACCACATAGGTACGCCCCTGGTGCAGGTGCACAGCTCCGTCGTGAACGGTGCTGTGCGCCGCCCCGGCGTCGACCGTCCCCAGCAGACGGCCGGTGTCCGCCTCGACTACCTGGACGGGCGTGCCTCCCGAGCCACGGATGTCGGCGAGATCGGCGGCCCGCTCCTTCCGCGTCCAGTACCAGGAGCCTCCACGGCGGCGCAGCAGCTTGCTCTCCTCGAGCTGACGCAGGAGGTCGGGATAGCCGGGACCGAAGAGCGGAGCATCGGCCTCGGTGAGCGGGATCTCAGAAGCGGCCGCGCACAGATGTGGCGCGAGGACATACGGGTTGTCCGGATCGAGGACGGTCGACTCGACCGGCGCTCGGAAAAGGGAATCGGGGTGATGAACGAGATAGGTGTCGAGAGGGTCGTCGCGGGCGACGAGGATGGCGAGCGCACCCTCTCCCGTACGCCCGGCGCGTCCGGCCTGCTGCCATACGGAGGCCCGCGTCCCCGGATAGCCGGTGATGAGCACGGCGTCGAGGCCTGAGACGTCGACGCCCAGCTCGAGGGCGTTGGTCGCGGCCAGACCGAGCAGGTCGCCGGTGTGCAGGTTGTGTTCGAGGGCCCGGCGCTCCTCGGGCAGATAGCCGCCTCGGTACGCGGCGACACGGGAGGGAAGCGCGCGGTCCACGGCGGCGAGGCGGTCCTGGGCGATGAGCGAGATGAGTTCGGCACCTCGCCGTGAGCGCACGAAGGCGACGGTTCGTACGCCCTGCACCGCGAGGTCCGTCAGCAGCTCGGCGGACTCGGCCGTTGCGGTCCGCCGGACCGGGGCCCCGCGCTCGCCCTCAAGCTCCGTGAGAGGCGGCTCCCAGAGCGCGAAGACCAATTCACCACGAGGGGAGGTGTCGTCGGTGACCGCGGTGACGGGCACACCGGTGAGGCGGGTGGCCGCCTCGGCGGGATCGGCCGCGGTGGCCGATGCCAGGAGGAAGACGGGGTCGGAGCCGTAGCGGGCGCACACCCTTCGCAGCCGTCGGATGATCTGAGCCACGTGGGAGCCGAAGACTCCGCGGTAGGTGTGGCACTCGTCGATGACGACGTAGCGCAGCGAACGGAGGAAGGAGGCCCAGCGTGCGTGCGCCGGCAGGATGCCGCGGTGCAGCATGTCGGGGTTGGTGAGTACGTAGTTCGAGAACAGGCGTACCCACTCCCGTTCTTCGACCGGGGTGTCCCCGTCGAAGACGGCGGGGCGAATGAACGTGCCGAGGGGAGCGGCGAGTTCGGTGATGGCGCGACGCTGGTCGGCCGCGAGTGCCTTGGTCGGTGCCAGATACAGAGCGGTGCTCCCGCGTCCGCCCTGACGTCCCGCCCCACCCTGCTGTCCCGGCACACCCTGAGGTTTTGCTCCGTCAGCCCGGCTGGCCGCGAGCCCGCGTTCGCTCTCTGCTGAAGGATCCGCGCCGTCGAGGAGCGTGCTCAGTGTCGGTATGAGATAGGAGAGGGACTTGCCGGAAGCGGTCCCTGTGGCAATGATCACTGACTCGCCGCGCAGAGCGAGCTCGGCCGCGTGCGCCTGATGCGTCCAGAGCCGTTCGATTCCCGACTCCCTTACGCAGTCGGCCACTTCGGGCCGGATCCGCTCCGGCCAGGGCGCATGGCGACCGGGCCGTGGGGGCAAGTGCTCCGTATGGGTGATACGAGCAGCTCTACCTTCCCCGGCGGTGAGTTGGGCGAGCACCGTTCGGGGGTCGCTGTCGGAGACCTTGCGAGAGGGCACAGCAGGTGAGCGTACGCTCGTGGCGACCAGATGAGGTCGGCCGGCCGTGGACACCGAGGGTGTCACCGGCACGACGCACAATGACCGCAAGGCGTCGTGCGTGCAGGCCGGTAGGTGATTGAATGCTTCTGCGGCTGCCGATCCGCCCGCTGTCCTGGCCTGTCCTCGGCCGGGAGACCTCAGTGTGTGGACGACTCGATAGCAAGGTGCTGGAGGATCCGTGGACCTGTCCCTGTCGACCCGGACCGTAGGCGATCGGACGATCGTCGAGGTCGGTGGCGAGATTGATGTATACACCGCGCCCAAGTTGCGTGAGCAGCTGGTCGAGCTTGTGAACGACGGCAGCTACCACCTGGTCGTGGACATGGAAGGCGTTGACTTCCTGGACTCCACCGGCCTCGGTGTGCTCGTCGGCGGGCTCAAGCGGGTGCGTGCCCACGAGGGCTCGCTGCGACTGGTTTGCAACCAGGAGCGCATTCTCAAGATCTTCCGTATCACCGGTCTGACCAAGGTGTTCCCCATCCACAGCTCTGTGGACGAGGCCGTCGCGGCGACCGACTGACGTTCGCCGAGGCGGACCTGATAGCGGAACGACGTCGGAGGTACCGGGCTCATGGAGCCCGGTACCCGGGAATGTGACATTGCAAGTTCGAGGGGGATGGCATGGCCATCGTGGAACTCCGCTTCAGCGCGTTGCCCGAGCATGTGCGTACGGCCAGGCTGGTTGCAGCCGCCGTGGCGCGGCGGGCAGGGGTGGACGAGGCTGTGCTCGACGAGGTGCGGCTCGCAGTCGGTGAGGCGTGCTCGCGCGCTGTCGGGTTGCACATGAGCCACGACCTCGACACCCCCGTGCGGGTGGCGCTGATCGAGGAGGAGAAGAAGTTCTCCATCGAGGTCGGCGACGCCGCCCCCACGGCCAGCGCTTCCGCGCACAATTCTTCGGGCTCAGCCGCTCCGGCCGCCAAGTCCGACGAGGACGAGGCCGAGGGGGAGATGGGTCTCGCGGTGATCAGCGGGCTCGTCGACGACGTCGAGGTCACCGCCGACGACAAGGGCGGCCTGATCCGTATGAGCTGGCCGGTGATTCCGGAGCCGGTCCTGCCCTGACCTCCGGTCTCTGAGGCCTTCGGTGAGGTCGCCGCCGCCGGATGGCCGTGACAAGTTATGGGATCTTCATAAACGCGCTCGTGCCAGGTCTCGAGGCATCGCAGCCGACTCCGCCGCGCCACTTCGTCTCCACAGCTGCCCCTGACCGAAGCCGGTCCAGGGGCAGATTTTTGAGTCGGTTCCATGTGAAAAGCGAGGTTTGTGGGACCCTGTCGACGCGATCATTTTTACAGCGTCAGCATTTTTGTAAGCCTCCCTCGTGCGAGCGAATTCCCCACACGAACTCCATTTGATCTCCGCTGTTGTAGGCGGATTGCCGATTCGGCGCACTGTTTTGATCCAGCGCTGATCCCTACAATCCGTCCACATCTTTGCAAGCAGGAGCCGGCCACCGAACCGCGCGCCCCTGCGCCAAGCGTCAAGGAGGACGAATGGCGGGGCACCTCACCCCTCAGTACCACCAGCACCTGGCTGATGCCGTGTTGACCACCGGAAATCGCAGTCTCGTCATCGTGATCGCGGTAGTCGCTCTGGCAGCTCTCGGCCTTGCCGTCGTGCTGGTCCGTCAAGTTCTCGCTGCGAGCGAGGGCACCGACAACATGAAGAAGATCGCTGCAGCTGTGCAGGAAGGCGCAAACGCCTACCTGGCCCGCCAGATGCGCACGCTCGGCATTTTCGCCGTCGTGGTGTTCTTCCTGCTGTTCCTGTTGCCCGCCGATGACATGGGCCAGCGCGTAGGACGCTCGCTGTTCTTCCTCGTCGGCGCGGCTTTCTCCGCGGCCACCGGCTACATCGGCATGTGGCTCGCGGTGCGCAGCAACGTGCGTGTGGCTGCCGCCGCACGCGAGGCGACCCCCGAAGGGGGAGGGCCTGTTGCGGACCTGACCGCCGTTTCGCACAAGGCCATGAAGATCGCCTTCCGTACGGGCGGCGTCGTCGGCATGTTCACAGTTGGCCTTGGCCTGCTGGGTGCAGCCTGCGTCGTGCTCGTCTACGCGGCTGATGCGCCCAAGGTGCTCGAGGGCTTCGGCCTCGGCGCCGCGCTGATCGCGATGTTCATGCGTGTCGGTGGTGGCATCTTCACCAAGGCCGCGGACGTCGGTGCCGACCTCGTCGGCAAGGTCGAGCAGGGAATCCCCGAGGACGACCCCCGCAACGCCGCGACCATCGCGGACAACGTGGGCGACAACGTCGGTGACTGCGCCGGTATGGCGGCCGACCTGTTCGAGTCCTACGCCGTGACCCTGGTCGCCGCGCTCATCCTGGGCACGGCCGTCTTCGGCAACGACGGTCTCGCGTTCCCGCTGCTGGTTCCGGCCATCGGCGTGCTCACGGCCATGATCGGCGTCTTCGCTGTGGCACCGCGCACGAAGGACCGCAGCGGCATGACCGCGATCAACCGCGGCTTCTTCATCTCCGCGGTGATCTCCCTGGTCATGGTCGCCATCGCGGCGTTCGTGTACCTCCCCTCCAGCTACGCCGACCTGAAGGGCGTCTCCGGGAGCGATGCGCCGGAGATCCTCGGTCACTCCGGTGACCCGCGGATTCTGGCGGTCGTCGCGGTGGCCATCGGTATCGTGCTCGCCGCTGTGATCCAGCAGCTGACGGGCTACTTCACCGAGACCACCCGCAAGCCCGTACGGGACATCGGCCGGACCTCGCTCACCGGCCCGGCCACGGTCATCCTTTCCGGTATCTCCATCGGTCTGGAGTCGGCCGTCTACACGGCCCTGCTGATCGGGCTGAGCGTCTACGGCGCCTTCCTCCTCGGCGGCGGCACCGTGATGCTGGCGCTGTTCGCCGTCGCGCTCGCCGGCACCGGTCTGCTCACCACGGTCGGCGTCATCGTCGCCATGGACACCTTCGGGCCGGTCTCCGACAACGCCCAGGGCATCGCCGAGATGTCGGGCGACGTCGAGGGCGCCGGCGCCCAGGTCCTCACCGACCTGGACGCGGTGGGCAACACCACCAAGGCGATCACCAAGGGCATCGCCATCGCCACGGCCGTCCTGGCGGCCGCCGCGCTCTTCGGCTCGTACCGCACCGAGCTCGTCTCGGCGCTCGACGAGGCCGGCGAGAGCGGCAGCAAGATGATGCAGCTTCTCGACATCGCCCAGCCCAGCACGCTGGTCGGGCTGATGCTCGGTGCCGCGGTCGTCTTCCTCTTCTCGGGGCTGGCGATCAACGCGGTCTCGCGTTCCGCCGGCGCCGTGGTCTACGAGGTCCGGCGGCAGTTCCGCGAGAAGCCCGGGATCATGGACTACACGGAGCAGCCGGAATACGGCCGCGTCGTGGACATCTGCACCAAGGACGCGCTGCGTGAGCTGACGACGCCGGGTCTCCTGGCGGTGCTGTCCCCGATCCTGGTGGGCTTCACCTTCGGAGCCGGCGCCCTCGCGGCGTTCCTCGCGGGTGCGATCGGCTGCGGCACGCTGATGGCCGTCTTCCTGGCCAACTCCGGCGGTGCTTGGGACAACGCCAAGAAGCTCGTCGAGGACGGGCACCACGGCGGCAAGGGCAGCGAGGCCCACGAGGCCACCATCATCGGCGACACCGTCGGCGACCCGTTCAAGGACACCGCGGGCCCGGCGATCAACCCGTTGCTGAAGGTGATGAACCTGGTGGCGCTGCTCATCGCGCCGGCCGTGGTCAAGTTCTCCTACGGTGACGACGCGAACGTGGGCCTTCGCGCCCTGGTCGCGCTGGTCTCCGCGGGGATCGTCGTCGGCGCCGTCTGGGTGTCGAAGCGTCGTGGCATCGCCATGAGCGACGACACCGAGTCCGAGAACGGAAGCGCCAGCAAGGACAACGACGCGAAGCGGGAGGCGAAGCCGACCGATCCGGTTGCGGCTTCCTGACGCCGGAGCAGATGATTGCTTCAACAGCCGGGCGGGCAAGGGGCGTTGGCTCCTTGTCCGCCCGGCTGTCGTGTGTGCGACAGCACACCGGCCAACTGAGTGGTGCAAATGGCTACAATACGGGGCAGAGCTCTCGCCCGACTCGCCGCCGACAACCGATGGGCGTGTATGTTCCGGGCCGAACAGCCACGGAAGGGACCGATCCGGTGAAGAAGAAACTGGCGGCTGCAGTGTGCGGCGGTGCGGTTCTCGCACTCACGCTGACTGGTTGCAGTGACGACAGCGGCGCGCAGACCGACGCGTGGGCCAAGAAGGTCTGCGACGACGTGCAGCCTCAGGTGAAGAAGATCCAGGAGGCCAACACCTCCATCAACGACGCCTCCAAGGAGAAGAACTCCTCGAAGGAGGTCAAGGAGACCGACGCCGCCGCGTTCCAGAAGATCTCGGGTGCGTACAAGTCCCTTGCGGACTCGGTCGACAAGGCCGGCCCGCCGCCCGTCGACGACGGCGAGACGCTCCACAAGGACGCCGTGAGTGAGCTGCGCGGCATCTCCACGAAGTACGCCGACCTGCGTAAGACGGTCGACGGCCTGGACACCAAGGACCAGGCGAAGTTCGCCGAGGGCCTGCAGGGCGTGGCGACCAAGCTGGACACGCTCGGGAAGAGCGGCGACAAGGCTCTGAGCAAGCTGCAGTCCGGCGACGTCGGCAAGGCCATGGCCAACCAGAAGGGCTGCAAGCGTCCGGGCAACAACCCGAACGTATAGAGCCGCCGCGCCCCCGGGACGGCACAGGCGAGAGCAGGGACGCCACAATGGGGGACGTGAGTACGAGCGAACGCCTCCCCGAAGCGGACCCTGACCGCACCAGCCGACTGCGGGAGGCGCTGCGCGCCGCCAACTTCACCGCCGACGGACTCCTCGACCTGCTCGGCGGGCCGGCCTACTCCGCCCTCGCCCGCAGTGAATCCGTGCCCGCGCTGCGGGCCACCCGCGGGAAGAGCCCCCTCGAGACGCTGGTCCGCCTCTTCCTGCTGCAGCGGAGCGTTTCCCGCGAGCAGGCGCGGGCCGCGCTGCACGTGGAGGAGGCGCTTCAGGACGGCTGGCTGGTCCCGGCGCAGGACGCCGGCTCGGGCGAGGAGTTCGTACGGGCGACGGTCGACGTCAGGCCGTACGGCGGTCCCGAGGGACAGGACTGGTGGATCGTCGCGGACCTCGGCTGCGCGGTGGGCGGTGCCGGCGGAGTCGGCGGGTCTGACAACGCGCGCTCGGAGGACGTCGTCCTGGGAGTCGGCGGAGCGTCGACGACGCTGGCCGGCATCACCGTGCGCAAGTCCGTCGCCCGCGCCCTGGACATCGGCACGGGTTCCGGTCTGCAGGCGCTGCACGCCGCCCAGCACGCGACCCGCGTGACCGCGACCGACGTCAATCCGCGCGCGCTGGAGTGTGCCCGGCTCACCCTCGCCCTGTCCGGCGAGTCCGGGGTCGATCTGCGGGAGGGCCCGCTCTTCGAGCCGGTCGCCGACGACGAGCCGTACGACCTCATCGTCTCCAACCCGCCCTTCGTGATCTCGCCGGGAGCCCGGCTGACGTACAGGGACGGCGGGATGACCGGCGACGACCTGTGCCGCACCCTCGCGCTCCACTCCGCGGACTGGCTCGCCGAGGGCGGCTACTGCCAGCTGCTCGCCAACTGGGAGCACCGTGACGGCGAGGACTGGCACGAGCGGCTGCGCTCGTGGGTGCCGCTCGGTTGCGACGCGTGGATCGTGCAGCGCGAGGTGCAGGACGTCACGCAGTACGCGGAGTTGTGGCTGCGGGACGCGGGGGATCACCGTTCGGGGGACGCCGAGTACGCGGCCCGGTACGACGACTGGCTGGACGAGTTCGAGCGGCGGGGCACGAACGCCGTCGGGTTCGGCTGGATCACGCTGCGCAAGAGCGGGGCCGAGGAGCCGGACGTCCTCGTCGAGGAGTGGCCGCATCCCGTCGAGCAGCCGCTCGGCGAGGAGGTCGTGGAGCACTTCCGGCGGCGGGACTTCCTGCGCGTCACGGACGACGCCGCCTTGCTCGACTGTCACTTCGAGCTGGCGGACGGCGTCGTCCAGGAGCAGGTCGGGATGCCCGGCGCCGAGGACCCCGAGCATGTGGTGCTGCGTCAGCAGCGAGGGATGCGCCGGGCCACCAAGGTGGACACGATCGGGGCGGGTTTCGCGGGGGTCTGCGACGGCTCGTTGCCTGCGTGGCGGATTCTCGACGCCATCGCGCAGCTCGTCGGCGAGGATCCGGTGCTTCTGCGGGACCGGACGCCGCAGGCGATCCGGCTGCTGGTCGAGCAGGGCTTCCTGCTGCCCGTGGGCCCGAAGGGGTAGTCCGAAGCCTCCCCGTGCGCCCGGATGCGGACCGTCCGCTCAAGGCCGGACCCGTGGTTCACCCGCCGTTCGTATGGGCGTTGACTTGCGGTGTCAGGGTGCGCGCCATGCAAAGCGGCATGGAAAGTGGACCGGCGCTGTTCGCCGGGGTGACCCTGGCCCTGTTCGGGGCGGGGCTCGTGGTGTGGACCTCGGTGCGGCTGCGCTCGCACCAGCCCGTGGCGGAGGGTGTTCCGGCCGTCGCCGGAGCGGCGGTGGCTCTTCTTTTCGGCGTGATTTCGCTCCTCGCAGGCGGCTGGGTGCTGTCCTCGGGCTGAGGATCGGGGCCGTATCGGGCGGCAGGAACAACGGGTGTCGGGTTACCGTTCGAGTTGCGTTGCCGAGTTTTCCCGTTTGACACAGAGGCGGGAGGTACCGTCACACTCCGCAGCGTCACCGATGCCTTACGCCGACCGGAGAGAAGAGCGAGAGTTGTCCCCCACCCGCGAGCCCGCAAACGGCGGGCAGCGACTCGTGATCGTCGAGTCGCCAGCCAAGGCCAAAACCATCAAGGGCTACCTCGGCCCTGGCTACGTGGTCGAGGCCAGCGTGGGGCACGTACGCGACCTTCCCAACGGGGCCGCCGAGGTCCCCGCCAAGTACAAGGGCGAGTCCTGGGCGCGGCTCGGTGTGAACGTCAACCATGACTTCGAGCCGCTCTACGTGGTCAACACGGACAAGAAGGAGCAGGTCAAGAAGCTCAAGCAGCTTCTCGCCGAATCCGACGAACTCCTGCTCGCCACCGATGAGGACCGCGAGGGCGAGGCCATCGCCTGGCACCTGCGGGAGGTGCTCAAGCCCAAGGTTCCGGTCCGCCGGATGGTCTTCCACGAGATCACCAAGGACGCCATCCAGGACGCCGTGCGCAACCCGCGCGACCTCAACCAGCGCCTGGTCGACGCCCAGGAGACCCGCCGCATCCTCGACCGGCTCTACGGCTACGAGGTCTCGCCCGTGCTGTGGAAGAAGGTCATGCCGCGGCTGTCGGCCGGCCGTGTCCAGTCGGTGGCGACGCGGCTCGTGGTCGAGCGGGAGCGCGAGCGCATGGCGTTCCGCTCCGCCGAGTACTGGGACCTGACCGCCACCTTCGCGACGGGCAGACGTGACGGTGCCGCGGAACCGGGCACGTTCGGTGCCAGGCTCAACGCCGTCGACGGGCGGCGCGTCGCCCAGGGCCGTGACTTCGGCTCCGACGGGCAGCTGAAGAACCCCGACCAGGTGCTGCACCTGGACGAGGAGAACGCCCGTGCGCTCGCCACGGCGCTGGAGGACACGCAGTTCTCCGTGCGCTCGGTCGAGTCCAAGCCGTACCGCCGCTCGCCGTACGCCCCGTTCCGTACGACCACGCTGCAGCAGGAGGCGAGCCGCAAGCTCGGCTTCGGTGCCAAGATGACGATGCAGGTGGCGCAGAAGCTGTACGAGAACGGCTTCATCACCTACATGCGTACGGACTCCACGACGCTCTCCGACACCGCGATCAACGCCGCACGCGCCCAGGTGACCCAGCTCTACGGCTCGGAGTACCTGCCGGACAAGCCGCGCGTCTACACGGGCAAGGTCAAGAACGCGCAGGAGGCGCACGAGGCGATCCGTCCCTCGGGCGACCGCTTCCGCACCCCCGCCGAGACGGGTCTGACCGGCGACCAGTTCCGGCTGTACGAGCTGATCTGGAAGCGCACCGTCGCCTCGCAGATGAAGGACGCCACGGGCCAGTCGGTGACTGTCCGGGTCGGCGGCCGCGCGAGTGACGGCCGGGACGCCGAGTTCAGCGCGACCGGAAAGATCATCAACTTCCACGGCTTCCTCAAGGCGTACGTCGAGGGTTCCGACGACCCGAACGCGGAGCTGGACGACCGTGAGCGGCGCCTGCCGCAGGTCACCGAGGGCGACGAGCTGACGGCGGACGATCTGTCGGTCGACGGGCACGCCACCAAGCCGCCCGCCCGCTACACCGAGGCGACGCTCGTGAAGGAGCTGGAGGAGCGGGAGATCGGCCGCCCCTCCACGTACGCCTCGATCATCAGCACCATCCTCGACCGGCGATACGTCTTCAAGAAGGGGACGGCCCTGGTGCCCTCCTTCCTGAGCTTCGCCGTGGTGGGGCTGCTGGAGAAGCACTTCGGACGTCTCGTCGACTACGACTTCACCGCCAAGATGGAGGACGACCTCGACCGGATCGCCGCGGGCACGGCGGAGTCCGTCCCGTGGCTGCGCCGCTTCTACTTCGGCGAGGAGGTCGGCGCGGGCGACGGCGAGGCAGGCTCGGCCGCCGACTCAGGCAACGGTGACGGCGATCACCTGGGCGGTCTGAAGGAGCTCGTCTCCGACCTGGGCGCGATCGACGCCAAGGGCGTCTCGTCCTTCCCGGTGGGGGAGGACGGCATCATGCTCCGCGTCGGACGGTACGGCCCGTACGTCGAGGGCCCGCCCCCGTCACCCGACGAGCCCGGCCAGCGCGCCGACGTGCCGGACGACCTGCCGCCGGACGAGCTGACCGTCGAGCTGGCCCTGGAGCTTCTGGCCAAGCCGAGCGGGGACTTCGAGCTGGGCATCGACCCGGCGACGGGCCGGCCGGTCGTCGCCAGGGACGGGCGCTACGGTCCGTACGTCACGGAGGTCCTCCCGGAGGGCACCCCGAAGACCGGTAAGAACGCCGTCAAGCCGCGCACAGCCTCGCTGCTGAAGTCGATGTCGCTGGACACGGTGACTCTGGAGCAGGCGCTGAAGCTGCTGGCTCTGCCCCGCGTCGTCGGCACGGATCCGGGGACGGGCGAGGAGATCACCGCGCAGAACGGCCGGTACGGGCCGTACATGAGGCGGGGCACCGACTCGCGCTCCCTGGAGACCGAGGAGCAGATCTTCACGATCACCCTCGACGAGGCCCTGGTCATCTACGCCCAGCCCAAGCAGCGGGGCCGCGCTGCGGCCAAGCCGCCGCTGAAGGAGCTGGGTACCGACCCGCAGACCGAGCGGCCTGTGGTGGTCAAGGACGGCCGCTTCGGCCCGTACGTCACCGACGGCGAGACGAACGCCACGCTGCGCCGGGACGACGACGTCGAGACGATCACCGCCGAGCGCGGGTTCGAACTGCTCGCGGAGAAGCGGGCGAAGGGCCCCGCGAAGAAGTCGACGACCAAGAAGGCGGCTGCCAAGAAGGCCACTGCCAAGAAGACGACGGCGAAGAAGTCCCCGGCGAAGAAGTCGGCGGCCAAGAAGGCCACGGCGAAGAAGTCGACGACCAAGAAGGCGTCCGCCGAACAGTAAAGCCCTGGTCCCGCGCGTTTGTTCGGGTGGGGACGCACGGCGTCGGCAGCGACCTATACCCTGACCGCCATGACGCGAGCAGATCAGCCAACGGGCGTGAACCCCACCTCTGACGCCCCCGACGACGCGCTCGCCGCGGAGTCTCGCGAGCGCGCCGTGGGCGCGCTGTTGCGATTCGGTCCGTTGCGGCGGCTGTGGAGCGCGCAGCTGACTGGTGGGATCGGTGACGCGCTTGCCCTGCTGGTGCTGTTGCTGCTGGCACTTCAGGCAGCGACTGTGCAGGCGGCGGGCGGCGAAGCAGTCTTCGGCGGCGGCTACCGCGGGATGGCCTTGGTGATCACGGCCGTCTTCGGTGCGCGGCTGCTGGCCACGCTGCTGTTCGGCGCGGTGCTTCTCGGGCCGCTCTCGGCGCTGGTCGCGCCCGGCAAGGGCGTACTCGACCGGCGCTGGACCATGTTCGGTGCGGACGTGCTGCGTGCGCTGGCCCTCATCGTCGCGCCGATGTGGGTCGACTGGATGCCGGCCAACGCCTTCGCGCTCGTACTGATCACGGTCTTCGTGCTCGGTGTCGCCGAGCGGTTCTGGACGGTCGCCAAGGACAGCGCCGCCCCGGCTCTGCTGCCCGCCCCGCCGCCCGAAGGTGCCGCGGTGCGGCCCCTGCCCGACCACCAGGACGCGCTGCGCAGGCTCTGGCTCCGCAGCACTTTCCTGGCACTCCCGGCCGCCGCCATGGCGCTGGTCGTGGTCACGCTCGTCAGCAACGTGCTGAGCTCGGCGTTCGCCTGGTTCGACTCGCACCAGGCGGCCCTGGGCTCCTACGTCGCGGCCGGGCTGTTCGCGGCCGCGGTCTCGATCGTGTACTTCCTGGAGCTGCCCGACAACGAGACGCCGCGCCCGCGCTCTCCGCTCGAGGGGCTTCGCCGCCCGCGCAGCGCCTCCACTTCCGGCTCGGACAAGAGCGGCGCCGACAAGGGCCGTACCGGTGCGATCCCGCTGCTGGTGCTGGCCGGTTCGGCGACCGCGTGGGCCATCGCCTGCGCCGTCGGGCTCGCCGCGCTCCAGGCCGCCGATCTCGGGGGCGGCCCCATCAGCTTCGGGCTCCAGGTCTTCGTGCTCGCCGGCGGTACGGCGGCGGGCATCCGCATCGCTCCTCGCCTGCTGCCCGGCTTCTCCCGCCGCCGGCTCCTGGCGCTCGCCATCGGTCTCACCGGCGTCGCGCTGCTCGTCGCCGGGCTGGTGACGGACGCCACGACCGGGCTCGTGCTCATGGCGATCACGGGGCTCTCGGCGGGAGTCGCCGCCCAGTCCGCGCACGTGCTGCTGGACCTGGAGACGGAGGACGTCCGTCCGGCGGCGATGTCCGGGCTGAGCCATCGCGCACGCATGACCGAGCACCTGCAGACGATCGTGCGCATCGCTGTCGCAGTGGGCGCACTGGTCGCGCCGGTGGCCGCCGGGTTCATCGGCCCGCACCGCGTCGGCACCGGTGACTTCGTCTTCGACCACGGCGGCGCTGCGTTCACGCTCATGCTCGTCGGCGCGCTGCTGCTGCCCGTCGCGGCTCTCGTCCTCGGCCGTACGGACGACCGGCAGGGCATCACGCTGCGCCGGGACCTGATCGAGGCGCTCGGCGGCGGTCACCCGAAGGAGGGACCTGCCGCCGACGGCTTCTTCATCGCCCTCGAAGGCGGAGACGGCGCCGGCAAGACCACACAGGTCGAGGTCCTGGCCGAGTGGATCCGGGCCAAGGGCCACGAGGTCGTGGTCACGAAGGAGCCCGGATCGACGCCCGTGGGCAAGCGGCTCCGGTCGATACTGCTGGACGTCTCGGCGGCTGGTCTGTCGCACCGTTCGGAGGCACTGCTGTACGCGGCCGACCGGGCCGAGCACGTCGACACCGTGGTGCGGCCCGCGCTGGAGCGCGGCGCCATCGTCATCTCCGACCGCTACATCGACTCGTCCGTCGCCTACCAGGGCGCCGGGCGTGACCTCTCGCCGACCGAGATCGCCCGTATCTCGCGCTGGGCGACGGGCGGCCTCGTCCCGCATCTGACCGTGCTGCTCGACGTCTCCCCGGAGACCGCGCGTGAGCGGTTCACCGAGGCGCCCGACCGGTTGGAGTCTGAGCCCGTCGAGTTCCACGACAAGGTCCGCGGCGGTTTCCTCACCCTGGCCGCGGCCGACCCCGCGCGCTACCTCGTCGTCGACGCGGCGCAGACGCCGGACGCGATCACGACGGTCGTACGCCACCGCCTCGACCAGGTGCTGCCCCTCTCCGAGGCCGAGGTGAAGGCCGGAGCGGAGGCCCGTCAGGCCGCCGAGGAGGAAGCCCGCCGCAAGGCCGAGGCTGAGGCCGCGCGGAAGGCCGAGGAAGAACGCCGAGAGCGCGAACGGCAAGAGCAGATGGACCGGTTGCGCGCGGAGGAAGAGGAGCGCAAGAAGACCGAGGCGGAGCTGGAACGTCAGCGCGCCGAGGCCCGTCGCGCGGAGGAAGCCAGGAAGCGTGCCGAGGAGGCGCGCAGGATCGCCCAGGAGGAGCGTCAGCGGCGCGAGGCCGAGGAGCGTACCCGGGCAGAGGAGATCGCGCGTCAGCGAAGGCTCGCCGAGGAGGAGGCCCGGCTGCGGGCTCAGGCCGAGGAGCGCCGCCTGGAGAAGCAGCGCAAGGCGGAGGAAGCGCTGCAGCGCGCCGAGCAGGCCCGGTCCCGGCGGCCCGGTTCGGACCCGGACGGCTCCGACGGGAACACCGCCAAGCTTCCGCAGCCGGACGGGGAGACGGACACCGCGGAGTCGGAGGCCGAGCGCACGCACGTACTGCCGCAGGCCCGGCAGAAGAAGGCGGACCGTCAGCCTCAGCAGGACGAGGAGACGACGATGCTGCCCCGCGTCTCCCCCGAGGGGGAGGGCCGCACCCGCGAGATCCCGTATCCCGAATCGGAGTCAGGACGGCCCGCACGCCCGCGTCCCGACTGGGCCGAGGAGACGCCGCTCGACGACGTCCCTTCTCTCGCCGACGAACTGCTGGGCACCGGTGAGGACGACGACGAGGACAGCGGCAGGAAGCGGCGCCGCGGCAAGTGACGGGCCGCGCAAGCGAGTCGACGAGGACGTGCCCCGGGCGTGCAGACGGCCCGGGGCACGTCCTCGTTCACCTCGCTCCGTGAACAGGCTGTCGGTGCCGTGCACCACAATGGACCGACGGCGTTGAGGCGGGCGGCACAAGAGCCGCGCAGCGCCGCAGGCACAGGGAAGGGCGGCAGCGATGGCGGTCTGGGACGACGTGGTCGGGCAGGAACGGGTGACGGCGCAGCTGAGCGCCGCGGCTCGTGACGCCGACGCCTTCGTCACCGCCGAGGCGGCCGACAAGGGCTCGGCGGAGCTTTCGGGTTCGTCCATGACGCACGCCTGGCTCTTCACCGGCCCGCCCGGTTCCGGCCGTTCCACCGCGGCGCGAGCCTTCGCGGCCGCGCTGCAGTGCGTCAGCCCCGACCGTGCGCTCGGCGGTGCGCCCGGCTGCGGCTTCTGCGACGGCTGCCACACGGCATTGGTCGGCACCCACGCCGACGTCGAGGTCATCCGCACCGACCTGCTCAGCATCGGCGTCAAGGACACGCGAGAGCAGGTGCGCAGAGCTCAGATGTCGCCGGCGGGCGGACGCTGGCAGGTGATCGTCCTGGAGGACGCCGACCGCCTGACCGAGGGCGCGGGCAACGTGCTGCTCAAGGCGGTCGAGGAGCCCGCCCCCCGCACGGTCTGGCTTCTGTGTGCGCCCTCGACGGAGGACGTGCTGCCCACGATCCGATCGCGCTGCCGTCATCTCACGCTGCGCACACCCCCGGTGGACGCCGTCGCCGATCTGCTGATGCGGCGGGACGGCATCGAACCGGAGATGGCGGCGTACGCGGCACGGGCGACCCAGGGCCACATCGGGCGCGCCAGGCGGCTCGCCACTGACGAGCGCGCACGCAGGCGCAGGGCCACGGTCTTGAGACTGCCTCAGCGCGTGGCCGACGTGGGCGGTGCGCTGCAGGCGGCCCAGGAGCTGATCGACGCGGCGACCGAGGACGCAAAGGAGGTCGCGGAGGAGCTCGACGAGCGGGAGACCGAGGAGCTGCGGACCGCTCTCGGGGCCTCCGAAGGCAAGGGCGGACGGCTGCCGCGCGGCACGGCCGGAGTGATGAAGGACCTGCAGGACAAGCAGAAGCGGCGCGCCACCCGTACCCAGCGCGACTCGCTCGACCTGGCGCTGAGCGACCTCACCGGTTTCTACCGGGACGTGCTGGCACGGCAGTTGGGCTCATCAGTGGCCCTGGCGAACGAGGAGGTCGGGGAAGCCGTCACCCAACTCGCCTCCGTCTCCAGGCCCGAGCAGACGCTGCGCCGGATCGAGGCGGTGCTGGAGTGCCGAGGCGCGCTCGACCGCAACGTCGCGCCGCTGCTGGCGGTCGAGGCGATGGCCATGACGTTGCGAGCGGGCTGAAGCCGTCCTGAGCTCCGTCTCACGCCGCCGATGGGCGTGCCCGTGGGCTGACTGCCCTGCCCGGTCACCCGTACGAGGAGGAGCAACCTGTGCGGGAACTCGCGCGGTCCGGGCACACGGATACGCTCCCCCTCATGCCCGGGTCTGCTGCATCCGGCCGCCGTGACCGACGCGAAACAAGGGATGGTTCATGGACACCAGGCGCCTGCTGAGCACCACTTCCGCCGTACTCGCGACGGCCGTACTGCTGACGATGTCCGGCTGCTCGTCCGACTCGACGGGCTCGGGAGAACCGGAAGGCGCCCCGTCCTCCGCCAGCAGCGACCGCGCGAACGGCCTCGACAGCGCCAAGCCCCTCGAGCCGCTGCCCGCTGCCGTGCCGGCCGACCTGAAGCGGTACTACGAGCAGAAGCTGTCCTGGCGCGACTGCGGGGAGGGCGGTTTCCAGTGCGCCAAGATGAAGGCGCCGCTCGACTACGCCCACCCCGACGCCGACGAGGACCTCGACCTCGCCGTCGCCCGTAAGAAGGCCGGAGGCAACGGCAAGGCCATCGGCTCGTTGCAGGTCAACCCGGGCGGGCCCGGCGGCTCCGCGATCGAATACGTGCAGCAGGCCGCCGGCGTGGGGTATCCCGCCCCGGTACGGGCCAAGTACGACATCGTCGGCATGGACCCGCGCGGAGTCGCGAGCAGCGAACCCGTCAGGTGCCTGACCGACAAGCAGATGGACTCCTTCACCCAGACCGACCAGACGCCGGACGACCAGCAGGAGACCGGCCGGCTCGTCAGCGCCTACAAGAAGTTCGCGGCCGGCTGCGAGAAGCGCTCCGGGGAACTGCTCGGCCACATCTCCACCGTCGACGCCGCCCGCGACATGGACGTGCTGCGCGCGCTCCTCGGTGACAAGAAGCTGAACTACGTGGGCGCCTCGTACGGCACCTACCTGGGCGCCTTCTACGCGGGGCTGTTCCCGCAGCGCTCCGGCAGGCTCGTACTCGACGGTGCCATGGACCCGTCGCTGTCGATGCTTCAGCTCAACCGCGACCAGACCGGCGGGTTCGAGACCGCCTTCAAGGCGTTCGCCCAGGACTGCGTCGGCAAGCCGGACTGCCCGCTCGGCACGAAGAGCGCCAAGGACGCGAGCCGCAGGCTCAGCGCCTTCTTCAAGAAGGTGGACCGCAAGCCCCTGCCGACCGGTGAGTCGCGGAAGCTGACGGAGTCCCTCGCCACCACCGGCGTGATCCGCGCGATGTACGACGAGAGCTCCTGGCCTCAGCTGCGTGCAGCGCTGAGCGCCGCCAACAAGGGGGACGGCGCCCAACTCCTCGCCATGGCCGACGAGTACTTCGAGCGCGACCCCGACGGCCACTACGGCAACATCATGTACGCCAACCCGGCCGTCAACTGTCTCGATCTGCCCGCGGCGTTCTCGTCCCCGGATGCGGTGAAGAAGCAGCTGTCCTCATTCGAGAAGACCTCACCCGTCTTCGGCCGCGGCTTCGCCTGGGCGGCCCTCAACTGCGGCTACTGGCCGGAGAAGTCCACCGGGGAGCCCCGCCGCATCGCGGCCAAGGGCGCCGAGCCGATCCTCGTCGTCGGTACGACCCGCGACCCGGCGACCCCCTACGCCTGGGCCCAGGGCCTGGCCGGCCAGCTCGACTCCGCCCGTCTGCTGACGTACGAGGGCGACGGCCACACCGCCTACCTGCGCGGCGGCGCGTGCATCAACGACACGGTCGACACGTACCTGCTCAAGGGGAAGGCGCCGAAGGACGGCAAGAAGTGCTCGTGACGCCGCGGCCTCGCGGGGTACGGAACCGGAGGGTCCGGGGCGCCGGGCCCCGGGCCCGTACCCCGTACGGAGCACACCCGGAAACTGTGTAAACTTGTCCGCGCTGCGCCCGCACACCGCGTGGACAGCTTGCCGCCTTAGCTCAGTTGGCCAGAGCGACGCACTCGTAATGCGTAGGTCGGGGGTTCGACTCCCCCAGGCGGCTCACAGATGAGAGGCCCCTTCCGGCGACGGTAGGGGCCTCTTTGGATCTTGGTTGCTGATTTGGCTGCTGCTTCGAGGGCCCAGACACGGCTCGCCGTAGGCCTCGCGGGCCTTCCCGATGGCCTGCTCGATCAAGGGAAGCGGCTACGCAGAGTGGTCGGAATTGGCAGGTGCCCGTCCTGCATCCGTAATCGGCATGGTCGACGCGCTTCTACTGCGAGGCGCGACCCCGTCGTCCCTCCCGCAAAGGCCGGGGCCGGTCGGCTCCCCTGACGCGAGTCTGCATCTCCTCAGGAGTGCCAGAGGCCAGTTCGAGCAGTTGAGGTGCGGTGCGCCCTTGGCTATCCGCTCTCGCATCGGGCGTCGCTGGAGGGCATCGATTGCCTCGTTGGCAAATCGGCTCAAAGGGACGGCCCCTCCAGTCACGGTCTACGACCGTATGATCGGCCCTGTGAAGGTGATCTCTGTGGGGTTTCGAACCGATCTGATGCTGCGGAAGATGGCCGGCTCACTCATCACCGACTCTGCAGCCCATGTGGTCGTGCGGACACCGGCCAACCCAGGTTTCTGGTGGGGGAACTTCCTGCTGTTCAACGCCCCAGCACAGCAGGGCGACGCGGCACGGTGGCAAGCGCTGTTCAGCGACGAGTTTCCCGAGGCTCCCCACCTTGCCTTGGGAGTCGACGGCATTGACGGCGACGCCGGAGACGCCTCCGTACTCGCCGAGCTCGGCGTGACCACCGAGGTGAACTCCGTACTGACCGCGACACGGTTGGTGCCTCCCACCCGGCAAGGCGCGAAGATCACCGTCCGTCCGCTGACCAGCGACGGCGACTGGGCACAAGCAATGGACCTACGCTTCGCTTGCCATGATGACGGGACAGGATCCGCTGGCTACCGGCAGTTCGTCGAGAGAAAACTGGCCGAAGACCGCAAGCTCTGCGATGCAGGCCATGGCACCTGGTTCGGCGCGTTCATCGACGGCGGGATGCGCTCCGCCGGCGGTCTGTTCCACGATGGCAGTGGGATAGCGCGTTTCCAGACTGTCGAGACTCATCCCGGCTACCGACGGCGAGGGCTCGCTTCGTCCCTCGTCCATCACATCGGGTCCTGGGGGCTGCACAAGATGGGCGCCCGGACCCTTGTCATCGTCGCTGAACCCGACTACCACGCCATCCGCATCTACCGTGCGCTCGGCTTCGCCGACGCCGAGCGGCAAGTCCAACTGCACCGCGCACCCCAGTCCGGAGACAGCAGGGACTGAGCTCGCCCGACTTGCCGCCCTCGGCCTCAACCGGCCTGCGGGGGAGGCGAGTTCGCGTCGCAGAGTGAACGGCCCCTCGAATGAGGGGCCGTTTCCATGACCGCAGGTACTCCTCGACCCGGAGCCGTGCAGGAACTGTTCCATCGCGGCCGTCCCTTGCCCCGCTGCCTGACGCTCGGCCCGCTCAGGCCGCAGGTCGGCGACGAGCTCGGCCATCGTGGTCGCCAGGTCAGCGTGCAGCTGGCGTTCGGCCTCGCGTCGTCGCCTATGCGCCGTCCAGCGCAGCCAGTTCATCCTCGGTGAGGATGGTGGATGCGCCCACCACGGCCTGCTCGACCTGTTTGACGCTGCTGGCTCCGACGATCGGGGTCAGCGCCGGGCTCCCGGAGGCCAGCCACGCGAGCGCCACCTGGCCCGGTCGGAGTCCGCGCGCAGTGGCGACGCGGGTCAGCGCCGCCAGCCGGCGTTCGGTGCCGGGGTGGCGGTACTCGCCCTCCAGCGGGCGGTCGTTTCGGTCGTATCGGCCCTGGAGGGTGGCGGTGTAGACCCAGCCGTCGAACGACGGGTTGCGTCGCAGGAAGTCGAGGCCGTCCGGTGACAGCATTCCCAGCGGGATCGGCTGGCCCTCCACGGCCATGCCGCCGGCGGGCTGGAGGTAGGAGTAGCGCTGCTGGTACGCGCTTGGTTGCGGGTGCCCGGCGTGTTCGGCGGTGGCCCGGATCCGCTCGAGCAGCCAGGACGGGTGGTTTGACAGGCCCCAGCGAGCGGTCAGGCCGTCACGGACCAGGCCGCCGAAGGTCTCGACCAGGTTCTCCACCGGAACGGTCGGGTCTTCGACGTGCGCCCAGTACAGGTCCACACCGTCCACGCCCAGCCGCTCCAGGCTCTTTGCCATGGCTCCGCGAACGACGTCCTCGCGTAACCCTTCGAGGTGGTCGGGAAACCCGCCGACCCGCGTGGGCTGGGCGCCGACCTTGGTACTGAGGCGGACGCGGACCCCGGGGTTGGACGCCAGCCAGCGGCCCAGCAGCGCCTCGCTCTGGCCGCCGAAGCCGGTCTCGGAGGTCCAGAAGCTGTAGTTGTCGGAGGTGTCGATGAAGGCTCCGCCCAGTTCGGCGTACCGGTCGAGGATCGAGAAGGCGGACCGTTCGTCCACCCTGGTGCCGAAGTACATCGCCCCCAGGGCCATCGCGGGTGTGTTCATGACACCACTCTCGTTGCTGGAGCGCGCTCCAGGTCAAGCCGCGAGTTGGGGGTTCCGCAGCGACCGCAGGCGATCTGGGAGCCTCTGGCGATGGGATTGCTGCGGCGGCTGACAGATCGAGCGCCTGCGGTCCGTTCCGGCGAGAACCACGAGGTCAGCGACGCAGGCGAGTTCAGCCACCTCGCTCGTAACGCGGAGGTCGGGGGTTCAGGGTGTCAGCGGATGCGTCGGCGCCGCCGGGCCCGTCCTGCGCGGCTCTCCCTGGTCTCAGTTCTGGTCTCACTTGCGGGCTTCGCTCAGGGCAGGCACTCGCGTGCCGAGCACAACCCTTCGGGCAGGGCGCAGGGCAGCCGCGCTCGTAGTGCTCTGTGAACCGAGCAGGGATCAGCGCACGGGTCTTGTCGCGGGCCAGGACGGGCAGTTGGGGGTGGCGGCCCTGCGATACCGTGTCGCGGGTGAGCGTGCGACGCACATGGTGGACCTGGACGGCCGGGCGCCGGCGGAGAGCCAGGAGTTCCACCGGCTCGGTTGGGAGCCCGTGATCGACCTCGGCTGGATCGTGATCTCGGCCGACCCCGCATTGCCCGGGGTCGAGTTCAGCCTGAAGAGCCACGACGAGTCCGCCTCCTTGCTGTCGGCCGCGTCCGTCGAGGTCGACGACGTGGACGCTCACGTGCCCTGCTTCCTCTTCGGCCGCGACCGGGACGGGAACGTCGTCAACGTGGGGGGCCTGCCGTGAGCAGCGACCTGGTGGTCGTCGGTGCCGGCATCGTCGGCGCCTCGGTTGCCTATCACGCCGCCCGGGCCGGTGCCGTCGTGACCCTCGTCGACGCGGGGCGACCGGGCGCCGGTGTGACGGCGGGCTCCTTCGCCTGGATCGGAGCGTCCGGCGTACGCACCGGTCCGGCCGCCGCCCTGCGGGCGACCGCGACGGAGGAGTACCACCGACTGGAGGCGGAGCTGCCGGGACTCCCGGTCACATGGTCCGGCTCTCTGTCCTGGGGCACGGCGGCCAACGCGCCGGAGGCGGGGCCCGGGCAGGAGATCGTGGACGCGGCCACC
>NZ_JACBXA010000250.1 GCF_013870515.1 Streptomyces albidus (ex Kaewkla and Franco 2022)
CCTCACCGCAGGCGGGGAGATGTGGCGATGGCGCGGCGTGGTGCGCTGTACGGTGCCCAGCCGAGGCTGGGGGACTGCGCCCCGGGTGAGCTGTGCCTGTGGGCTAGGTCAGGCTTCCGGGGTGAGCGGCGTACGTACGAGCTGAAGGACGTCACTCCCGAGAGCTGTGTGCCGCTTCCCAAGGGATGGAGTGCGCAGTCGTTCGCCAACCGCACGGGGCGGCCGGCGGCCGTGTTCCAGAGCGCGGAGTGCGCGGAGACCGGCGAGTTCCACACCCATCCCTCCGGCTCCTGGACGCCGGACGGTGAGTACAGGGTGCGGGCCGTCAAGATCTGGGAGCGCTGATGGCCGGGCCTCCCGGTGCGGTCCGGTGGTGCCGGACCGCACGCGGGCGGACACGGGGAACGGCCCCCGCAAAGCGAGGGCCGTTCCCTGAGAGATCACGCCGGCTACGCGTCGCCTCCGGCAGCCCCCGGGTCCGCCGCAGCCACGTCCAGCAGCTGGTAGCGGTCCACGGCCTGCTTGAGCGCCGAGCGGTCGATCTTGCCTTCCCTCGCCAGCTCCGTGAGCACGGCGAGCACGATCGACTGCGCGTCGATGTGGAAGAAGCGCCGGGCCGCACCACGCGTGTCGGCGAAGCCGAACCCGTCGGCCCCCAGCGACTGGAACGTGCCGGGCACCCACCGGGCGATCTGGTCCGGCACCGAGCGCATCCAGTCCGAGACGGCGACCTTCGGCCCTTCGGCGTTCTGGAGTTTGCGCGTCACGTACGGCACGCGCTGCTCCTCCTCCGGGTGCAGCAGATTGTGCTCTTCTACATCCACCGCCTCGCGTCGAAGCTCGTTCCAGGAGGTCGCCGACCACACGTCCGCCTTGACGTTCCAGTCGTCGGCCAGGATCTGCTGCGCCTCCAGCGCCCAGGGCACGGCCACGCCAGAAGCGAGGATCTGCGCGCCGAGCGTCCCCTTGGAGCCCTCCCGATAGCGGTGGAGGCCCTGCAGGATGCCCTCGACGTCCACGTTCTCCGGCTCAGCAGGCTGACGGATCGGCTCGTTGTAGACGGTGAGGTAGTAGAAGACGTCCTCGCCCTGAGGGTGCTCCGGGCTGGAGCCGTACATCCGCTGCAGGCCGTCCTTGACGATGTGCGCGATCTCGAAGCCGAAGGCCGGGTCGTAGGAGACGGCGGCCGGGTTCGTCGAGGCCAGCAGCTGAGAGTGGCCGTCGGCGTGCTGGAGCCCCTCGCCGGTCAGGGTGGTCCGTCCCGCGGTGGCGCCCAGCACGAAGCCGCGCGACATCTGGTCGGCCATCTGCCAGAACTGGTCGCCGGTCCGCTGGAAGCCGAACATCGAGTAGAAGACGTAGATCGGGATCAGCGGCTCGCCGTGGGTGGCATAGGCGGAGCCCGCAGCCGTCGCGGCGGCGGTGCAGCCGGCCTCCGTGATGCCGTCGTGCAGCATCTGCCCCGTCGGCGATTCCTTGTAGGCGAGCAGCAGTTCGCGGTCCACGGACTCGTAGCTCTGGCCCAGCGGGTTGTAGATCTTCGCCGACGGAAAGAAGGAGTCCATTCCGAACGTGCGGTACTCGTCGGGCGCGATCGGCACGAAGCGCTTGCCGATCTCCTTGTCCCGCATCAGGTCCTTCAGAAGCCGCACGAAGGCCATCGTCGTGGCGATCTGCTGCTGCCCGGATCCCTTCTTGACCGCCGCGTACGCCTTGTCGCCGGGGAGCTTGAGCGGCTTCGACCGGTTGAGCCGCGTGGGCACGTAGCCGCCCAGCTCACGGCGCCGGTCGTGCATGTACTGGATCTCTTCGGAGTCCTTGCCCGGGTGGTAGTAGGGCGGGGCGCCCGACTCCAGCTCCTTGTCCGGGATCGGCAGGCGCAGCCGGTCACGGAAGCCCTTGAGGTCGTCGACCGTCAGCTTCTTCATCTGGTGCGTGGCGTTGCGGCCCTCGAAGTTCGGCCCCAGCGTCCAGCCCTTGATGGTCTGCGCGAGGATCACGGTGGGCTGGCCCTGGTGCTCCTTGGCCGCCTTGTAGGCCGCGAACACCTTGCGGTGGTCGTGGCCGCCGCGCCCGAGGTGCAGCAGCTGGTCGTCGGTCATGTTCTCGGCCATCGCCCGAAGCCGCTGGTCGCCGCCGAAGAAGTGATCGCGGATATAGGAGCCGCTCTCCGTGGCGTACGTCTGGAACTGACCGTCGGGCGTGGTGTTGAGCTTGTTGACCAGCACGCCGTCCCGGTCCTGGGCGAGCAGCGGATCCCAGGAGCGGTCCCAGACCAGCTTGATCACGTTCCACCCGGCGCCGCGGAAGTACGACTCCAGCTCCTGGATGATCTTCCCGTTGCCGCGCACCGGCCCGTCCAGCCGCTGCAGGTTGCAGTTGATGACGAAGGTGAGGTTGTCCAGCCCCTCACGGGCCGCCAGCGAGAGCTGGCCGAGCGACTCCGGCTCGTCCATCTCGCCGTCGCCGAGGAAGGCCCACACGTGGGACTTGGAGGTGTCGGCGATGCCGCGCGCCTCCATGTACCGGTTGATCCGGGCCTGGTAGATCGCGCCGATCGGCCCGAGACCCATGGAGACCGTCGGGAACTCCCAGAAGTCCGGCATGGACCGAGGGTGGGGATAGCTGGAGAGGCCGTGGGGTGCCTTGCTCTTCTCCTGCCGGAAGCCGTCCAGCTGCGGCTCGGTGAGACGGTCCAGGAGGAACGCGCGCGCGTAGATGCCGGGGGAGGCGTGGCCCTGGAAGAAGACCTGGTCGCCGCCGTCGCCCTCGTCCTTGCCGCGGAAAAAGTGGTTGAAGCCCACGTCGTAGAGGGATGCGGAGGAGGCGAAGGTCGCGATGTGACCGCCCACCCCGATCCCGGGCCGCTGGGCGCGGGAGACCATCACCGCGGCGTTCCAGCGGGTCGCGTTGAGGACCTTGCGCTCGATCTCCTCGTTACCGGGGAAGAACGGCTCGTCCCTCGTCGCGATGGTGTTGACGTAGTCCGTGCTGCGCATCTCCGGTACGGCCACGCGCTTTTCGCGAGCCCGCTCGATGAGCCGGAGCATGAGATAGCGGGCACGTCCCCGGCCCCGCTCGTCGACGGCCGCGTCGAGCGAGTCGAGCCACTCCTGGGTCTCCTCGGGATCAAAGTCCGGGACCTGGCTGGGAAGGCCGCCAATGATGATCGGGTTGCGATCGGATCCGGAAGCCACGCTGTTCCTTCGCTGTTCGTTATTGCCCTGCATGGTGTCGCGCCGCCTCCATCGTGTACCGCCGCTGCGCTCACGTCATCTCTACTGAGAGGTAACCCGGTTCCCTCGCGCAGCGCGTAGATTTGAAAGATCGAGACGGGCGGCCGAATTGCCACCCTACGCCCGGGGTGCCGGCGCCGTGTCGCGTCCGGGGCAGCTGAGACAGCAGGGGGCAAACCATCACATCCCCGCCGGAGCGCTGTGGTGTGAATCACTGCTCATCGGGCATTGTGGGATGACACGTCAACGTTTGGGCGGGATGGATGGCGGGGTACTTGCGCGATCCGCCCTGCCCGTGTGGACTACCGCCAATGCCTCGCGTGCGCGCGGGGCACAAGGCACATTCCAGCAAGAGACAGGAGGCAATCCGTGAGCGCGACCGCGGACCACGCGGAGGAGCGGACCAACCCCGCCGCAAGGCTGGGTTTCCAGCCCGGACAGGTGGTCCAGGAGCTCGGTTACGACGACGACACCGAGCAGGCACTCCGTGAGGGAATCGAGGCCATCACGGGTACGGAGCTCGTCGACGAGGACCACGACGACGTGGCTGATGCCGTGATGCTGTGGTTCCGCGAGGAGGACGGCGACCTGACGGACGCGCTGGTGGATGCCACCACGATGATCGACGCGGGTTCCCCGGTCTGGTTGTTGACCCCGAAGACGGGGCGCGAGGGCTACGTCGAGCCGAGTGAGATCGGCGAGGCGGCACAGACCGCCGGGCTTGCCCAGACCAGCACCGTCAACGCCGGCAAGGACTGGAGCGGCAGCCGCCTTGTCACCCCCAAGGCCGCTCGCTCCGGGAAGCGGTAACGGCGCTCCGGCGAGCAGCGAAGACGCGGATACGGGCCCCCGGCAGCCAGCCTGCCGGGGGCCCGCCTTCTTGCTCGCCGGGGGTGAAAGACTGCACGGCGTCCCGCGGGGGTGGGTTCCCACCCCTTCCATCCCGGCAGCGGGGCGTCAGAACCCAGGACAACTCATCTCCACAGAAGGGCTCCACGTCCCATGGCCATCGAGGTCGGCACCAAGGCACCGGACTTCAAGCTGAAGAGTCAGCACGGCGAGACGGTCTCGCTCTCGGACTACCAGGGCAAGAAGAAGGTCGTCCTGCTCTTCTACCCGTTCGCCTTCACCGGCGTGTGCACCGGAGAGCTCTGCGCGCTGCGCGACGAACTGCCCTCCTTCGTCAACGACGACGTGCAGTTGCTCGCGGTCTCCAACGACTCGCCTTTCGCGCTGCGTGTGTTCGCCGAGCAGGAGGGCCTCGAGTACCCGCTGCTCTCGGACTTCTGGCCGCACGGCGAGGCGTCCCGCGCCTTCGGCGTCTTCGACGAGGAGAAGGGCTGCGCCGTGCGCGGCACGTTCATCCTCGACACCGAGGGAGTCGTGCGCTGGAGCGTCGTCAACAACATCCCGGACGCCCGGGATCTGAACGAATACCTCAAAGCACTCGAAACCGTCTGAGTCGTACCGCTGGGAGTGCGGGGAACCGCTCACTAGGATCGATTCGTTGATCTGACGGCAACCGAAACACGGGGCCTCGCAGTGCTCCGTTCGACAGACACCTGGAGGACTCGTGGGAGTCAGCCTCAGCAAAGGCGGCAACGTCTCGCTGACCAAAGAGGCCCCGAATCTGACGGCCGTGATCGTCGGTCTGGGCTGGGATGCCCGTACGACCACGGGCTCGGACTTCGACCTCGACGCCAGCGCCCTGCTGGCGAACGCCGAGGGCAAGGTCGGCAAGGACCAGAACTTCGTTTTCTTCAACAACCTCAAGAGCCCCGACGGCTCGGTCGAGCACACCGGCGACAACCTCACCGGTGAGGGCGAAGGCGACGACGAGGTCATCAAGGTGAACCTCGCCGGAGTTCCGGCGGACGTGGAGAAGATCGTCTTCCCGGTCTCCATCTACGAGGCGGAGAGCCGTCAGCAGAGCTTCGGCCAGGTCCGCAACGCCTACATCCGCGTCGTCAACCAGGCCGACGGCAACGAGCTGGCCCGCTACGACCTGAGCGAGGACGCCTCGACGGAGACGGCCATGGTCTTCGGCGAGCTGTACCGGCACGGCGCGGAGTGGAAGTTCCGCGCCATCGGGCAGGGCTACGCATCGGGCCTGCGCGGCATCGCGCAGGACTTCGGCGTCAACGTCTGAGAGATCTCGGCAGTCACCCGGCGCCGCAGACTTCCGTAACCGGGAGGTGTGCGGCGCCGGGTGATGTCGACACACTGGGGTGCATCACCACAGGGGAGGGATCAGAACATGGGCGTCACGCTCGCCAAGGGGGGAAACGTCTCCCTGTCGAAGGCCGCTCCGAACCTCACCCAGGTCCGGATCGGGCTGGGCTGGAAGGCACGATCCACCACCGGGGCAGCCTTCGACCTGGATGCCAGCGCGCTGCTGTGCGCGAACGGCCGGGTCCTCGGCGACGAGTACTTCATCTTCTACAACAACCTCAAGAGCCCCGACGGTTCGGTCGAGCACACCGGTGACGAGCTGGTCGGCGGCACCGGTGGTGACGACGACGAGACGGTCCTGGTCGACCTCTCGCTCGTCCCCGCTCACGTCGACAAGATCGTCTTTCCTGTCTCCATCTACGAGGCCGACTCCCGCCATCAGGCGTTCGGCCAGGTCACCGACGCCTACATCAGGGTCCTCAACCAGGCCGACAGCAACGAACTGGCGCGCTACGACCTCACCGAGGACGCCTCCTCCGAGACCGCGATGATCTTCGGTGAGCTCTACCGGCACGGTGGTGAGTGGAAGTTCCGGGCAGTTGGGCAGGGGTACGCCTCAGGCCTGCGAGGCATCGCTCTAGACTTCGGAGTCAACGTTTCGTAAGCAAAGGTCAATTGTCCGTAAAGCGGATTGGGTAGCCCAGTGGTTCTGAAAACTTTCGGCTGGTCCTTCGGCATCACCGCCGTAGGACTTGCCTTCGCCGCGCTCTTCTGGGGGTGGGAGGGGTTCGCCGTCGTGGCGATCCTGTCCGTCCTCGAGATCTCGCTGTCCTTCGACAACGCGGTCGTCAACGCGGGTGTCCTGAAGAAGCTGAACGCCTTCTGGCAGAAGATCTTCCTCACCATCGGCATCCTCATCGCGGTGTTCGGAATGCGGCTGGTCTTCCCGGTCGTGATCGTGGCCGTCACCGCCAAGATCGGGCCCATCGAGGCCGTTCAGCTCGCGCTGGACAGCCCGAACAAGTACGAGCAGCTGGTCACGGACGCGCACCCGGCCATCGCGGCCTTCGGTGGGATGTTCCTGCTGATGATCTTCCTCGACTTCATCTTCGAGGAGCGCGAGTACAAGTGGCTGGCCTGGCTGGAGCGTCCTCTGGCCAAGCTCGGCAAGGTGGACATGCTGTCCGTCTGCATCGCCCTGATCGTGCTGATGATCACGGCGACGACGTTCGCCGTCGAGGCGCACCAGCACGGCGGCGCGCACGCGGACAAGTCGGCGACGGTGCTGCTGTCCGGCGTGGCCGGCCTCATCACCTATCTCCTCGTCGGCGGTCTCTCCTCCCACTTCGAGAACCGGCTGGAAGAGGAGGAGGAACGCGAGCAGGAGGCCGAGGAAGAGGCCAAGCGCGAGGGTAAGGATCCCTCCCTGGTCGGAATGGCGGGCAAGGCCGCGTTCTTCATGTTCCTCTACCTCGAAGTGCTCGACGCGTCCTTCTCGTTCGACGGCGTCATCGGCGCCTTCGCCATCACGAACCACATCTTCTGGATGGCGCTGGGTCTGGGCATCGGAGCGATGTACGTCCGGTCGCTCACCGTCTACCTCGTCCGTCAGGGCACCCTCGAGGACTACGTCTACCTCGAGCACGGTGCGCACTACGCCATCGGCGCCCTGGCCGTGATCCTGCTGGTCACCATCAAGATCCAGATCAACGAGGTGATCACGGGTCTGATCGGTGTGGTGCTGATCGCCGCGTCGTTCTGGTCCTCGGTCCGGCGCAACCGTGCCGTCGAGGCAGCCAAGGCCAGCGGGGGCAAGGAATCCGCCGAGCAGACGGAGGTCGGCAACAAGGCGTGAGACCTGTGTGACATCCGGCTTTCCGGCAGCTGCGCTGTTCCGGGTGTCACCGAGGCCTGTTTGCGGAACGCTCTTGGCGGGGCGGCTCCGAGTCCCGACTCGGAGCCGCCCCGCAGCAGTTGGAGCCTTAGGTGGGGGTGCGTTGATGGTCTCCCTGTGGGAGAACTGGCGGAGCGGCGTCGGCAGGCAGCGGCGCGGCGGATTCGATATCGGGGGCCCCTCGGCCCACTCGGTGGAGCTGACCAAGCGCCACTCGTCGGTGTCGCTGACCGAGCAGGGCGCCGACACCGGCAGCATGAGGGTCAACCTCTCCTGGCGGATGCGCAGTTCCGACTTCGACGGCAGAGCGCGGCGGCGCGGGTCACTGCGGCACCCGCTCCAGGCGCTGAAGCCCCAGGTGGTGCAGGCGCACACCCAGGGCGTGGTCAACGTGGACCTCGACCTGGCCTGCATGTACGAACTCACCGACGGTTCCAAGGGCGTCGTGCAGCCGCTGGGCAACTTCCTCGGCGACTGGAACTCCCCGCCGTTCGTGAAGCTCACCGGCGACGACCGTTTCGGCTCGCCTTCGGGCGAGACGATCTATGTGAACCTCGACAACAAGGACAGCATCAAGCGCCTGCTGTTCTTCGTCTACATCTACGACGGCACCCCGGCCTTCGACCGTACGCACGCCGTCCTGACCCTCTTCCCCAGCAACGGCCCACGCGTCGAGGTGAACCTCGACCAGAGGGCGCCGCAGGCGCGTTCATGCGCGGTGCTGCTCATGCAGCACGAGAAGGGCCAGCTGACGGTCCGCCGCGAGGTGCGCTATGTGTACGGCTTCCAGGCGGAGTTGGACCGCCTGTACGGCTGGGGGCTCCAGTGGGGGCGCGGCTACAAGGCAGGCAAGAAGTGACCTCGCCGCTCCGGCATCTCAGCGGTTCTGGAACTGGGGGCCCTGGGGCGGCAGCGTGAACTCCGGGTCGGGTTGCGGATATCCGTAGGCGGGCTGCGGGTATCCGTACGCGGGCTGCGTGGCGGGTGGTTGCT